>JAURHS010000046.1 GCA_030833205.1 Prosthecobacter sp. | reverse complement strand
TGACGCAACAGCACAAAACCCGGATGCACGCGGAGCATGTAGCCCATTTGAACGATCAGGCCGCGATTGGCCGCAAGCTGGCGCATTTGCTTGAATTCATGATGCCCCAAGGCCCCAGGCTTATCGAGGTGCACATGCTTGCCAGCCTCGATGCAGCGCCGGGCGGCTTCGCAACAGCTCTCGATCCCTTCCTCGACCACGACGAGCTTCACCTGCGGGTCACTGAGCACGGCTTCCACATCGAGGATGGGCAAACCGGCGTATGGCGCCTGAGAGGCAACCTTGGCAGCACGCCTGGGATCAGGCTCGATGAGGCCCGTAACCTCCCAGAGCGATGGCAGACTGCGCAACGCAGCCAGTTTGCCTGAGGCGTGGGCATGGCTTGTGCCCCATTGCACCACCTTCAACGGGCCCGAGGCCAAGGCAGAGGCTGCCGGGACCGAAACTGGAAGGCCCATGGCGACCAGTTGCGCCGAAGTCATCTGCAGCAGTTGACGACGCCGCATGGCCATGGGGGCAAGAAGGAAACCGCCAGGATCAGAACTCCTCGCCGCCAACCGTAAAGGTGACATTGCCGATTCTGGCCTTGGCCATGGAGTTCAGCACATCAATCACCCGCTCGTAGCGCGCCTGTTCCTCGGCCTGAATGGTGACCATCACCTTCGCATTGCGGCTGTCAGCCTCCTGCTTGAGCTTCATGAGCGTTCCTGTGAAATTGGGCAGACTCTTGCTCTCCGGGGTGTCGAACTCCTCCTCGTTGAGGGTGACAATCCCACTTTCCTCGATGGTGACCATGATCTCGTCGGGAGGAGTGCTTTCATCGGCCAGAGCAGGCGTGCCGATGCCCGGAAGCTGGGTTTTGAGCTCGCGCTCAACCTTCACGGCACCTGCCATCACCATGAAGAACAGCATGATCACGAAGACCACATCAATCATGGGAGCGATCTGGAAGCCCATGTTGACCTGATCGGACTCCACGGTCCTTTTCTTGTGGCTGTGTCCGTGTGACATACTTATTCCTGATTGAGCGCCGAGAAGGAAATATCATCAATGCCAGCTTGGGCGATGATGGCCATGACTCCTTGAATCTGTACCGCAGGCGTGTCGCGGTCAGCGCGGATCACCACGCGGTAGGCGCTGTTGCTGCTTTTGCGTTGGGTGAGAATTTCCACGATCTCTTCCTTGGGCAACTCGCGGTCATCGAGCTTGACCTTGGACTCCTGCTTGGCGGCGATCCAGCGCACATTGATCGCAGCCTCGTTCATCGTGTTTTTGTCCTCCTTCTTCTTGGCATCAGCCGCCACGGGCAGCTTGATGTCCTTATCAATGCGCAGCACCTGGGCCGAGGTGATGCTCATGAAGAAAATGAGCAACACCAACAACACATCAATCATCGGAGCAATTTGGAACTCCGGTTCGCCGTCTCCTCCGCCGCCTCCTCCGCCCATGGTGTGATCAGGTTGAAGTTGAAGGTTTTAAAATACACGCAAGGAGCTCAGGCCATTCAGGCCTGAGCGTTGGCGTCCGCGTTGACCCAATTGGGCATGGCCGCGTAGAACTCCTCCTCGCCAACATGGGCATCCTTGAGATGACCGTAGGGCATCTTGCGGAACAGGGCGCCAACGATGTCTTGCAGGCCAGTCATGGAGGACTGCAGGCGATTGCGCAGGAAGTAGAAGAACATGAATGCTGGCACGGCGATGAACAGACCCGAAGCGGTGGCGATGAGCACCTCACCGATGGCGCCAGAGAGCTTGGAAGGGTCACCGACACCGCTGGTTCCCAGGGTGGCGAAGGCGCTCATCATCCCCGTCACCGTTCCGGTCAGACCAATCATCGGCGTACAAACCCCGATCACCGAAAGGTAGTTGATGCGGGTGGTGATGGTGGCGTTGACCTTGTTGAGCTCAGTGAAGAGCGCATTCTCAACGGCCTCCTCGCCATCTCCCACAAAGCTCAGCGCCACGCGGGCCACATCGCTGAAGGAGGAGTTGTTGGCCTTGGCGAATTGGTAAGCCCCAACATAATCACCAGAGCGGAACAGATCCTGCATCTGGGCCACCTGCGCCTTGGGGGCCATCTTGGCCAAACCGGTGCGCATCCAGAGATCCACCGTCAGCCAGATCAGGGCCACCGAACAGGCGGTGATCGGGTACATCACCCAGCCACCCTCATGGAAGCGATCCATCAAGGTGTGCTCAACCTTCGTGGGTGCCGCTGGCGCAGCGCCCGCAGCTGGAGCCGGTTCCTGGCCCAGAACAGGGGCGACCACAGCCAAATTGCCTGCCAGCACTAGGCCGAAGGCAGCGACGCGGATCACAGAGGAGAACAGGTTGGTCATTGAGCGAAGGGGCTTCATGGGACGATGACAGGAGGTGGAAGGTTGGGTTTTAGCGTGGGATTGGAAAGAAGTCAGCACTTTATTTGTCCGATTTTGGTTCGGTCGCGGCCGGAGCCGAGGATTTGGCGGCATCAGGGGCCTTGCCCTCAGGACCCGCCGCAGCAGGCGCTGGCGCAGCTTTTTGTTCACCGGCCTCGGATTCGTTTTGCTTGCCAGCGATACGAGCCGCCTCCTTGGCTGCAAGTTCAGCGACTCCAGAGCCTGGGTAGGTCTCGCCAATTCGCTTGAAGAAAGCCTGCGCATCCGCAAAGCGGCGCATCTGCACCAGGGTCTGCCCCGCCTTGAGTTCTGCGTCAGGCACCCGCTGCAACTGGCTGCCATAAAACACAGGCACGCGCAGATAGGCCATCAATGCCTTCTCGTACTGCTTTTGCTTGAGGTGGATATCAGCGATCATCATCCAGATTGCGGCGCCAATGCCCGAGTCGTCCGTCTCGGTGAGGATGCTTTCAGCTTCGCCCAGAATGGAGCTAAACTCGGAGGATGTCTGGCGATCAATGTCCAACTGAATGATGCGAAGCTGCATCTTCTGGGCGTCGGTGAGGCTCAACAGGCGAAGTTGGGGAATCAGCTTGATGGTCTCCTCAAATCTTCCAGCCTGGCTGAGCATCTCGACATAGGTGAAAAAGATCTCCTTGTAGGGTGAGCCTGGGAGAGTTTCAAAGATCTCAAAGGCAGATCGTGCCTTGGCGAGGATGGCCAAGGCCTCATCGGCCTTGCCCTTGGCAATCAGGTCGCGTGCCTCGTTGATCTCTGCCACTTCGGGCCAATCGAAGCTGGCGACATTCTGCTTGGGCAGCTCGGTGGTCGCGGTCTTGTCGGCACTGAGCTGAATGGTGCGGATGATCTTGCCGTTTTCCACCTTGAAGTCCGAGGAGGGAATGCGGCTGCCGTCTTTGAGGATGAGAAACTGTGCCTGCGCGCTGTTGGCCACCATGACCAAGGCCACTGCGATGAGGGAGAGAGTGCGAATCATGACAGAAGAAATTTGGAGAGCTAGGGGAGCGAACATCACAGGCCGGCAAGCAATTGCTCTGCCTCGCGAAGAATGGGCTTGGCGTCCTCGATGGCCTTGAGGTCATCGCGCTTGGTCATCTCCAACAGCATGAGTTTGGCAGCCTCACGGTCGGAGTTCTTGCGCTCTGGCAATTGTTGCGGACGATTGAGCTTGATGAATGCCTTGGCTCCAAGCAGGTAGGCCCGCGCCAAAATCGGCTTCCACTTTTGATGGGCCAGGACGACGCGCTGGAAGAAGGACACAGCCTCCCCGTCCTTGCCCTGCGCAACAAGCATTTCGCCCTGAGCCAGCAGTGCCTCGGCGTGTGCCTCGCCTCTCCATTCCTTGGTGTTGAGAATGTTTTCGTAGATCTTGCGCGCCTCGTCGTACTTCTTGAGCTTGGCCAACGCCTTGGCTTCTCCACGCGTGGCGTCCAGCATGCGGGAGCTGCCGGCATAGTCCACCAAGGCCTTGCGGAACAGCTTGAGGGCAGCGTCATACTCCTTTTTGGTGAAGGCGATTTCGGCCAACCCCACCGCTGCGCCGTCAGCGTATTCGGTGTCCTTGAACAAATCGTTCAGGCGATTGTAGCAGGCAGCAGCCTTGTCGAGGTCGCCACGAGTGCGGGCGTTGTCGCCAACGGTGGCGAGCAACATGGGGCTCAAGTCGTTCGGGCTGGCCACCTCGATGATGGTGGTGAACAGCTTCTGCGCCTTTTCCGCCTCACGCATGGTCTTGGCCAGCCATGCCTTGGCAAAAAGAATGCGCATTTGGGCGGTTCCATTCATCGTTTCCTGAGCAGGGGTCAGCAAACTCTCCAGTTGCTTCTCGTAGTGCTCGAAGCCCTGAGGCGCAGCCGCGGCAGGCTTCGCGCCTGCCGCATTGCTGCCTCCCTCATCGGGTTTGGTAGCCACCTTCACAGCGCGCCGCTTGGGCGCCATGAGTGAAACCAACTGCTGAATCAGGCCCTCGACCTGTTCATTGGCAGGGTTGGGGATTTTGGGTTTAATGGCCTCAGAGAGAAGCTTGGCTGCCTCGTCCTTCTTGTCTTCCTTGACTCTGGCGCGGGAGATCCACAGCACTGCCTTGAGCTCCTGCTCCTCGTTGTCCTTGTGGGACTTCAGGTATTTCTGCCACATATCCCCCAGCTCCTTCCATTTGTTCATCGAGGCGAAGAGGTCCGTGGTCTGGTCCATGGCGTAGCTGAGGACATCATCGCTCTTGGCTTTCTCCACGGCCTTGGTGAAGTTCTCGAGGGCCTTGTCGTACTCCTGCTTCTGGTTGTAACCGTCCCCCAGCAGGGCGTGCACTTGGCCGATGTTGGGGTCATTGGGAGCGTCCTTGGCGATGGACTCCAGATCCGCCATGGCACCATCGGTGTCGCGGGCCTGGAACTTGATGAAGGCCAGGCGGTAGCGAGCATCCACGACATATTGCCCCTTGGGGTTCTCCTTCATGTAGGTCTTCAGCGCCTTGGTCGTGTTGATGGAGTCGTTTTGGTAAAAGTAGATCAAGGCAATGCGGTAGAGGGCATCATCCTTGTAGGCGGAGTTGGGAAACTCGTTGGTGAGCAGTTCGAAGGTGGTGCGCGCATCCTCGAAGCGCTGCATTTCAAAGAGCACATTGCCGCGCAGGAAACGCAGGCGTTCCTTGTCGGCCTTGGGGAAGCCCTCCGCCTTGTTGAAGGCCTCGACCGCAACTTCCGGCTGGCCATTTTCGTAGGCGAGCATGCCAAACATCTCGGAGACCGTGCCCAAATCCGCTCCGTCTGGGAAGTCACTAATGTAGCGTTCACAAAGCAGTCGAGCGGCATTGACCCGCTTGAGCTGGGCGTTGGCGATGATCATGCCAAAGAGGCAGCGGTCGCGCTGAGGAAACTCCTTGAAGTCATTGACGATGGTGTCGAAGGCCAACACGGACTCCCAGAGTCTGCCCATCTCGAAGTAGCAGCGACCCAGCCGGTAGTAGAGGGACGCATCGTAGTCACTGCGCTTCTCGATTTCTTCGAGGAGGGAGAGGTTGGTCTTGAGTTTGTCCTCAAGTTCTTCCTTGGTACCGCGGATCGGCCCACGCCCTGGAGTCTTGAGGCTTTCTTCGATCTTGGTGATGAGATCCTTCTGCACGCGGGTGATTTCACTCTTGCGGCGAACCAACTGGTAGGCACCAAGGGCCTCGCGGAAGCTCTTCTTCTCAAGCATCTGGTCGCCAAGCTTGAGGTAGATGTTGTTCATCTGGGCGAGATTGTCACCGCCGCTGGCGAAGGACTTGACCTTCTCCATGAGGGCGCTGGCCTTGTCCAACTCGCCCTTTGCCACATAAAGGTCGGCACACATCATGGCGGCCTGAATCCCCTCAGCGCTCTTGGTGCCATCGGTCAAGACGCTGTTGAGGATGGCAATGGCGTCATCGGCCTTACCCTGCTTCTTGAGGGCCTCCGCCACAAACAGGCCAGCCTCAGCCTTCATGAGGGGCGCTGAGCCCGCCAGCTCCTTGAGCACTTCAATTCCCTTGTCCACATCGCCCTTGTTGATGTAGCTGCGCCCCAGCGCCATCTTCGAGGGCTGCGCGAACTCGCCGTCTTTGAAGTTGGTGAGATAGGCCTCCAGTGAGGTGATCGCGTTGGGGTAGTCGTTGAGATTGAAATACGAAGCGCCTTTGACGAAAAGGACCTGGGGAAAGGGCTTGCCGCCGAGGTTTTTCTCGACCTGACCGATCTTGGAAAGGGCTTCCTGATACTTGCCTGCTTGAAAGTCAGCCAGCGAGGCATTCATCAGCGCTTCCGTCTCCTGCTGAATGTTGAGGGCTCCGGGCACCGCAGGAGCGCCAGGAGCTGCCGGTGCCGCTGAAGCTCCGGGGGTGGTCGGTTTTGCGGGCGCCTGAGCCTCCACACGCAGGGCGGCGGAGACACTGACGGCCAACAAAGCAACGGCGGCAGGACGCAACGGGAAAATCATGGCAGGGAGATTGGGACCAAAATGGAACGAGGAAAAACGAGGGGCTTCAAGAGCAAAACAGCTTTGTCAGACCCAGCCGCGGGTGGCCCCAACGGCACGGGCCTGAACACCAAATTTAGCCATTGCCCGGAAATTGTCACCCCCAAACCGCAGCAAAACCCACCAATTCCAGCCCGCAGCACCGGTTGGTCCTCCGAAGGAGGTTGAATGGCCTCAGCACAGGGGCCCTGCCCAGTCGCTGGGCATGCGCCAATCGCCGCGAGGGGAGAGCGCTACCGACCCCACTTTGGGGCCGTCAGGCATCACCGAGCGCTTGAATTGTTGCGCCGCAAACCGCGCCAGAAAGACTTCAAGCCAGCGCTGCAGACTTTGCCTGGGGTAACGGGGTTCAAAGGCCAGGCCAAGCAGCCAGCCCAGTCGCTGGCGATCGGCTCCCCGTCGCAACAGATGGTAAAGCAGGAAATCGTGCACCTCGTAAGGCCCAAGCGTTTCCTCGGTCTGCTGCACCATGCTGCCGTCAGCCGCCGCCGGCAGCAGCTCAGGAGAGATGGGGGTATCCACCACATCGAGTAGAATCTCACCCGCCCTGCCTGGATGACGATGCCCTGCGGCCCAATGCACCAGGTGGCGCACCAGAGTCTTGGGCACTCCGACATTCACATGATAGTGGGAAATGTGATCACCATTGAAGGTGCACCAGCCCAGCGCTGCCTCAGAGAGGTCTCCGGTGCCGAGCACGATTCCGCCTTCCTGATTGGCCAGATCCATCAGGATCTGGGTGCGTTCCCGCGCCTGCGCGTTCTCGAAGGTGACATCGTGCAGCCCCTCGCGGTGACCGATATCGGCAAGGTGCTGAGCCACTGCGGGACCGATGGGAATGTTGCGCAGTTCCACACCAAGGGCCTCGGCCAACGCACAGGCATTTCCCAAGGTGCGCAAGCCCGTACCCGGACCCGGCATCGTCACCGCCAACATCGCCGAGAGCGGCAATCCACAACGCTGCAAAGCCTCGAGACCAACCAACAGCGCCAGCGTCGAATCCAGCCCACCCGAGAGACCAAGCACCACGCGCCTTGCACCGCAGCCCATCAAGCGGCGCGCCAGTGCCGTGGACTGGATGGCATAGATTTCCTCGCAGGCGGCATCGCGCTGCCCTGGAGCATCAGGCACAAAGGGCAAGGCCGGAAGTGGTCTCTGCAAGGCCTGCTCTCCCTCGGGCCGACGACCACCAAATTCAAAGCGCACGCGGCGCATCGGCCGAGGGCTGGGCGCATCGCGGAAGCTGGTGCTGTGCAGGCGTTCAAAAGCCACGGCATGAAGATCGACATCTGCGCTGATGCACTGGCCGGCGAACTCGAACCGCCGGCTCTGCGTCAGGACGATGCCCTGATCGGCGATCATCGCGTGGCCGCTGTAGAGCAAATCCGTGCTCGATTCCCCTGCACCGCTGCTGCAGTAAATGTACGCGGCCAGACAGCGCGCGCTCTGCTGTTGCACCAAAGCGCAGCGGTAGGCCGCCTTGCCCACGACCTCCGGACTGGCCGAAGGATTGGCCAGGATCGTTGCGCCGCAAAGTGCCGCCGTGCTGCTCGGGGGAATGACCGTCCAGAGGTCCTCGCAAATCTCCACACCAAGCACCCAATGCGGCAGGTCGAGGGCTTCAAAGAGCAGATCGCTGCCGATCGGAATCCCTGAGAAAATGCTGCGATTCAACGCCTCCGCGGCGGAAAACCAGCGCCTCTCGTAAAATTCGCCGGCATTGGGCAACCAAGTCTTGGGAACCAACCCGAGCACTCTGCCAGCACCCAGCACCGCCGCCACATTGTACAACCGCCCGTCAACCCGCAAAGGCAGGCCCACCACTGCCACTGCAGCCAGGTTGGACCCCGCCGAAGCAAGCGGCTCCAAAGCCTGCCATGCCGCCTCCAGCAAGGCTGAGCTGAAGAACAAATCTGCGGCGCTGGCTCCAGTCAGCGCAAGTTCGGGGAACACCACCAAAGAGGCCCCCTGCTCAAGAGCAGCGCGACGCCACAGCTCGAGGATGCGCGCGGTGTTGACGGACACATCGCCAAGTTTGAGTGCCGGTACCGCAGCCGCGACCCTTGCAAAGCCATGCTGTTCACGCTGCGGAGCATTGGGGGTCTTGGAGGGCATCACCGAGGGGCATCCTTCGCCCATCCCGCCATCCCCGCAACTGCAAACCTCCCAACGGGTTACTTCGCAAAGCGGAAAAACCCGCGCAAACGGGCTTGGCGAACTCGGAGGCATGCGCTTGAATCCACCCTCGCCCGCCTTGTCGCCTCTTTCTCCCATGAACCTTCGCCTATTGCCCCTGCTTTTATCGCTGCACGCAGGAGTGGCCGCAGCCGCCACCGAATCCGCCAAGGCAGCCAATGAGGTGGAGAGCTTGGCCGCTTCGCTGGCCAGCCCTGCGCCCATCAAAGACATCCCTCTGACAGCCGCTGCGGCAACCAAAAGCAAGGTCGCCGTTCTGCTGATCCGCAGCTCCTCAACTCTCGAGGCCTCTCTCACTGAATCTTTCGCGCAGAGCCTGCGCTCGGCCCTTTCTCAAGGCCCATTGCAACTCACGACCTTTGAGGCGCTCAATGCCGGAGCATTGCCAGCGACGGCATCCACGGACGCAGCGACCACGAAGGCTCAGAGTCTTGGCGTGGACTTGCTGCTCATTGCCGAGATCGCCGCCTACAACCTGCGCCAACATGAAATCGCCGGTCGCCGCATTCACCAACTCGACCTTCGCGCCGGCCTGACCCTGCACAGCGCATCGCGGGGAGCTGCTTTGCACAGCAGCAGCCAATCCCTGAGTCGGCGCGGCTTTGACGCTCAAGCCCTCGGCCAGCAGGCGCTCAGTGATCTGGGCAGTCAACTCGGTCAGCGCAGTCGCGAGTGGAAGATCGAAGCGGCGGCGGGCAAGCCCGTCATCGCGGAAGTGCGGGTGCAGATGGACGGGCTGCAATTGCCCTTCCTGCCCGGGCCCGATGCCGCAGTGGTCAACCAACCCCTGCCCCTTTATGCCCAAGGCGCCAGCGTCGAAGTCGACGGCGTGCTCGTCGGTCAGGCACCCTGCAGGGTCGAGCTCTGGCCAGGCCTGCATCGCCTGCGCGCCAGCCGCGATGGCATTGGTTCACGGGAGGTTAGCGTCAACATCACTTCAGATCGCACCATCGAATTGACGCTGACTCCAGATGCCGCGGCCCGCAGCGCCTTCCAGAAGCAACTCTTGGCCATGGAGCAACTTCGCCAAATGCAGCGCGAGGGCCGCCAGCGAGAGCAAATCCTCAAGGCCAAAGCCGAGGCCATGCGCGGATTTGCCACATTCTTGCGCCAGAGTGGACTGCGGCTGGACTACCGCAAGGTCGAGGACAAGGACAAACTCTCCACCCTGCCCTCAGCCGCAGAACCCAACGCTCCGCAAAACGCCCCCTCAAAACCATGACCTCACGACTCCTCCCATGGATTGCCGCATGCCTGTGCGCAGCACCCAGCCACGCGCAGACGCAGAGCACTCCAGCGCCGGCCAAGCTCATCACCCTTGAGAAGATCGAACTTGGGCAAGGATTGGTTTCTCCCGAGGTTGCCCAGCGCTTCGGACTGCAGCCCGCCCTGGTGGAGAGCAGGCTTCGCGCCGCCTTCGCCGCCAATCTCTCCGCCCAGCTCTCTTCCTCCAGACAGGTCAAGCTCAGCGCCCGCGAAGAGTCCCTCAACAAGTTGATGAAGGAATGGGAAGTCGCCGAAAAGCTCGGCAACCCCTCTGCAGAGGGCGCTACTGTTCCCGGAGTGGACAAGGCAGATTATGTGGCCAACGCCCTGATCACGGATTTCATTGCGCAGCGTGAGACGCTGGTTCTCGGCGGCGAGGTCGCTGCCGCGAAATGGAAGATGCAGATTGAGGCCAGCATTGAACTCATCGAGGTGAGCACTGGCCGCAAACTCGAAGTGCTCACGCAGCGCGCTGAAAAGGCCGGCCAGTCGCGTGGCTCAGCCAACTTCACCACACTGGAAATTCAGGAGGTCAACCGCGAGTTGGCCACCCAACTTGCCGCCCGCATGACCGACATCCTCTCTCCCATTCGCATTGTTGCGATCCGCGGAGATGACTTCATCATTGATCGCGGTAAAGCCGCCTCGATCAAGGTGGGCGATCGCTTCACCGTGCTCGAGCCAGCCGAAGGCAGCGATGACCCCGATGCCGCATTTCCCGTCGGCGAAGCCAGCGTGGTCCTGGTCACCGAGAAAACCTCCAACCTGCGCCTCAAACGCGAAAAGGATGGCGCAGCAACGGCGCTGTCCAAGACCATGCGCCTGATCCGCACCGACTCCCAGGCATCCAAGAACCCCTGACCATGAACCGACTCCTCATCGCCATCCCGGCATTGCTCCTCAGTGCCTGTGCCACCAACGACCGTCTTCTCAACGCGCAACGGGCCATGCGGGCCGGGCAATTCAGTTCCGCAGCCTCGATGCTTGCGGGAACCGCAGCCAAGGCTGCACCTGACAGCAAGGACGCAGTCATCCTCAAGCTGGAAGCCGGCTCTGCCGCCAGCCTTGGCGCTGACCCTGCCCAGGCTCTGGAGTTGCTGAAGTCCGCCGATCATGCCATTGAAGCTGCCAATCAGCGGGCCGTCGTGCAGCTTGGGCGCGAGGCTGGAGCCGTGCTCAGCAACCTCAACACCCTGCCCTACACCCCATCTCCAGCCGACCAAATCATGGGAGCGGCCTACCTTGCCCTCAGCTTTGCTCAGCAGGGCAGCCTTGAGCAGGCCCGCTCGGCAGTCAAACTCGCCAAGAACCGACAGGCCGATGCCTTTGCCCGGGACGAACGCGAAATTGAGCGCAACCGCAGCGCCATGAATCAGGCCAGAGAGCAGGCTCGGGTGCCCTTCAATCTCGATGAGTCCAAGCTCAATCAGGTGTCCTCCACCATTGAGGCTGACCTCCTGCAGTACGCACCCTACGCAGAGCACAGCGTCCCCTACGCTGAACTCATCGCAGGCCTGCTGCTGGGTTGCGGCGAGAATGCGGAGCCCGATCGCGCCAGAGAAAGTTTCACCCGCGCCTTGGCTGCATCACCTGGAAACAGCGCCTTGGCGCAGGCTGCCTATGGCAACCTCAGCGGGCGCCTTCACCTCATTCAGGAAAGCGGCGTCGCACCCTCACTCATCGAGAACGCGGTTCACCTTCCCCTCTTCATCAACGGCAACCTGGTGATGTTCTCAGCAGCCTACCCCCGCATGGAATTCCACCCTCTCGCCGGCAACTCCAGCATCTCCGTCTCCGGCAGCAGCCCGAGCACCTTCATGGTCTGCGACTTCGACCGCATCGCCGCTGGGCAATTCCGTCGCCGCCTGCCGGGCATCATTGCCCGCACCACTGCTGCCTCCGTCACCAAGGCGGTGGCCAGTTATGTGGCCCAACAGGCCATCAAGCAGCAAAACTCAGACTACGCCATTCTCGCCGGCCTGGTTGGCGCAGCCTACAATGTGGCCAGCGCGAAGGCCGATCTCCGCATCTGGGCAGGACTTCCCAAGCAGGTCAGTTACGCCAACCTCGCAATGCCGGCAGACGGCAAACTCACCATTGACGGCAGATCCTATGAATTGCCCAAGGGCAAGACAGTGATTGTGCGCGTCCGTCAGGTGGCAGGTCACCACGCCGTGCAAATGATCGCCCTGTGATTGTCCCTCCCTGCTCCCTCATGAACGCAAGCCACATACTCACGCTCCTTCTCGGCCTTGGCCTCTTGGTGACCACCCCTTCCTGCCGCAACGCACCGCCGCCGCAGGCGCAGCTCATCGAGCTGGGCAAGGGCAGGCAGCTTGAGTTTTGGGTGGTGCCCGAAAGCCCAGCGATGGCCAAGAAAATCAGTCTGGGAACACCAAGCGCCAGGGTCGGTGCCGCGGGCTTCGTAACCCTGCAACTGCCCATCGTCAGCGGTCTGTGGCCGCTGTCCTACCGAGTGGATTGGCAGGATGCCTCAGGCATGCAGGCCACGGACCCCTCAGCCAGTGCTTGGCGCCGCATCAACCAGGACAGCTCTCACCCGGTGCCCATCGGAGCCACCTCAACCATCGCCAACCCTGCCCGAGCCACCCTGCGCCTGCGCACTGACCACTGATCTCCCCCCCCCAAGCACCCTCCCCTGCCCACATCCCATGAAAGCCTACCTCACTCTTCTTGCCGGCTGCAGCCTGTTGCTGAGCTCCTGCGCCACCTACAGCGTCAGCCGCGTGACCACCAATCAACTGGCCACCACCACTGGCCTCGACCCCAGTGATGTCGCAGAAATCTCCGCCCAAATGACCGAATCCCTCTTGGCCTCGGGCGCACTCAGACGGAGGGGCAACGACGGGCGAAGCATCGTGGCCATCTCAACCTTCCGCAACAACACCAGCCTCTACGACTTCGACCCCAACCTTGTCTTCAATCGCATCAAGGTCACACTCAACCGCACCGGGCAAGCCTACAGCTATGTGCAAAACGACCGCTTCGTGAGTGCCAACCGCAGTGCGGTGAGTCGGGAAAACAAGGTTCGTGAATTCCTCGGCGAGGCCAAGACCTCATCGGGACCAAGTCCGCAGTACACCCTGACCCTTGAGCTGATCGAAAACCATGCCCAACTCGGCGCCAGAGTCACCCAGAAGGCCTACCAGATCCACATGACCGTCAATGACATCAACAGCGGTCTTTCGGTCTGGGAAGACCTCCAGGACATCGCCAAGGTGGGAAGGCGCAGTGCCATCGGCTTCTAGACCTGAGGACCTGGCCTGAGCCCCAACCACCTCTGGGAGGTGATGGTGCGCGGTGCAGGGTTCGAACCTGCGACCCCTGCCGTGTGAAGGCAGTGCTCTACCGCTGAGCTAACCGCGCGCGAAGGAGGCATCCATAGCCCCGATGTCGCGCTTTGCCAGCACTTTTTTGCAACGGCCTCCTCCCTTGCCCAGCGGATCACCTCAGCCTGCTGATGAGGCCTCGTCACCCAAGCGACGGTCCGCCATCAGGTAGCCCTGAACATAGTCGCGAACCGCCTCCTCAAGCTCCGTGATGGGTGCCTCGTAGCCGCTGGAACGCAGACGATTGATCTGCGCGCAGGTGAAATATTGGTACTTTGCACGCAGGGCCTCGGGCATTGGAATGAACTCAATCGCCGGCTCGCGGCCCAGGGCCGCAAAGATGGCCCGCGCCAGATCCAGCCAACTGCGCGCCTTGCCGGAACCAAGATTGTACAAACCCGCGGCCTGTGCGCTTTGTCCAAGGTGCAGCGTCATGCGCACCGCGTCCTTCACATACAAAAAATCGCGCTGCATCTCGCCGTCGCCATACTGCGGATTGGCAGAGGAAAACAACTGAACCCGGCCCTCACGCATGATTTGGCCGTAGGCCTTGTTGACCACGCTGCGCATCTCCGCCTTGTGATCCTCGTTGGGCCCAAACACATTAAAATACTTCAGACCCACGATGCTGCCAAGCCAACCCTGACGCTGCGCGTATTGGTCAAACCAATGCTTGGAATACCCGTAGGCATTGAGCGGACGCAGGCGACCCAAGTCCGCAAGTTCATCGCTCATTCCATGCTCGCCATCGCCGTAAGTGGCTGCCGAGGAGGCATAGACGAAGCGCGTGTCCCGACGCAGACACCAGGCTGCAAGACGCTGCGTGAACTGAAAATTATTGCGCATCAAGTAGCCCGCATCGCGCTCTGTCGTGGCTGAGCAGGCCCCCAAATGATAAACCGCGTCAAAGCGACCAAGCGCTTCATCACTGCGCTCGATTTGGGCAAGCAACTCATCCCCATCGAGATAGTCCGCATAGCGCAGCGGCACCAGATTGCGCCACTTCTCGTCACAGCCCAGCTTGTCGCAAACCACGACATTCTCCACCCCCTGACGGTTGAGTTCCCACACCAGCGCGCTGCCGATCAGACCGGCTCCGCCGGTCACCAAAACCCGTTGATCAATGCCCATGGCCATTGTGCAGTAAGGGCCAAGCCCCCGATTTTGCAAGCTCAGGCTCAGAACGCGCCAGATTCGGCCCCTGCCCTTCGTTGACTTTCAGGAATGCATCTCCGGCTTCTCCCCCTTCTCCTTCTCTGCGCCTGCAAACCTGGCACCCCATCCCAGCCCGCCCCAGCGACAGCCCCGATTGCGCCGCCGACCCTCGCTCCAACCTCATCCGCCCCAGGCGAACCCAGCGCCAGCAAGGCCGACCTGCCAGCCCCAAGTCCAGCCGCCGCCAGCAAGCCCACCGAGGCGGGCAGCACCTATTGGTCACCGCAGATGCTGCATACCGAAATCAAATACCACAACCCCCAGTACGACGGCAGCGGCCAATTTGAAATTGACCAAGGCCAACCGCTGGCCCTCAACCTGCGCGGAGCCAGCATTCAGAGCCTTGAGTTCCTCACCAAACTCAAGCCCCTGGCCCTCGACTTGAGCGGCACTCCCATCAAGGACATCCGCCCCCTCAAGGGCATGGCCCTGATCGAACTTTATCTCGAAGACAGCACGGTGATTGACCTCTCGGTGTTGCGCGGCATGCCACTGCAAAAACTCTACCTCAACAACACCCCGGTCAATGACATCAGCGCCTTGCAAGGCGCACCACTGACTGAACTCAACCTCGTAGGCACCAAGGTCACCGACTTGAGCGCTCTGAGCAAGAGCCCGATTGAAATGCTTTGGCTCACCGACACCGGTGTGCGCGACATCGCCCCTCTGCGCGGCCTGCCGCTGGTCAGCCTCACCATTCACAGAACCGCCGTTGCCGATCTTGGCCCACTAGCCGGCGGCCGCCTGCAACGACTGCACATTGGCGAGACGGCAGTGGAGGACCTCAGCCCTCTCAAGGGCCTTCCCCTCACGCGGCTGGTCTTCACTCCGGCCCGCATCAAAAAGGGCCTCGATGTGGCCAAGACCCTGCCCCTGCAGGAAATCGGAACCCGCTTTGACGAAGGCGGCCGCGATCTCTCCCCACCAGATGTTTTTTGGAGCAAGCCCTGACTGGCTGGCTCAACCCCATGGCAGGACTCACCACCAGCGACTGACCTGGTAAGTCAAGAGAGCCAGCAGCCAGGCCCCACCGCTCATGATGGCCAACTGCACCCACATCCACTTCCAGGAATCCGTCTCGCGACGCACAATGGCCATCGTGCTCACGCACTGCATGGCGAACACATAAAACACAAGCAGACTCAGACAGACTCCCGGCGTGTAGAGCACACTGCCGTCGGCACGCTTTTCCTGAGCCATTCGCTGCCGAAGCGAGGCGCTGTCCTCATCGTTATCCTCCACCGCATAGACCACTGCCATCGTGTTCACAAAGACCTCGCGCGCCGCGAAACTGGCCACCAGACCAATGCCGATCTTCCAATCGTAACCCAGCGGACGAATCACCGGCTCAATGAAGTGTCCCACCCTGCCCGCCACACTATGCTCCAAGCGCACGGAAGCATCGGCTGAATCATGCTTGGGATAGGTGGAAGCCGCCCAAATCAAAATCGAGATGCCAAAGATCACTGTCCCGGCACGCAGCAGAAAGGCCCGCGCACGCTGCCAGACCAGGAGCAAAATGCCACGCAGCGAAGGCATCTTGTAACTGGGCAACTCCAACACCATGGCCTCATCAACCTGCCGCAGGATGCAACGATTCAACACCCAGGCCAGAACAAAGGCCCCGAGCGTGCCCAGGGCATACAACCCCACCAACACCAAGGCCTTGACCAGCACGGAAACCTCACCAGGCATCAAGGCTGAAATCAGCAGCAGATAGACCGGCAATCGCGCCGAGCAACTGGCCAAGGGCGCAATGAGAATGGTGATCAAACGATGCTTTGGACTATCGATGGTCCGCGTTGCCATGATCCCCGGCACCGCACAGGCATAGGAACTTAAAAACGGCAGGAAAGCCTTCCCATTGAGACCCACCAGGCTCATCACCCGATCCATCAAAAAGGCCAGACGCGCCATGTAACCCGTGTCCTCCATCAAGCCGATGAAGAAAAACAGAATCAGGATCTGCGGCAAAAACACCACCACGCCGGCCACACCATTGATGGCACCATCCACCAGCAGATCGCGCAAATCGCCGGCAGGAAGCCAATGGGAAACCCACTGCCCCAACGACCCAAAACCCTCCTCAATCCAACCCATCGGCCCCTCCGCCACCTTGAAGATCAGGTAAAATAAAAACACCAACAACCCCAACACAAAGACAGCCCCAAACACCGGATGCAGCAACCAGCGATCCAGCCTTGAAGTCAACGACACCGGCTCTTGACCAGGGCGCCGCAGCACCCTCGCGCAAAGCTGCTCAATGGCCGCATAACGCGCATCAGCGAGACGATCCTCCCAACCGGGATGCGATTGCTCCAGCTTGGCGCGCCCACGCTCGATCTGCCCCAACTGCCCCTGCCGAAAACCCGCATGCAACGGATCATGATCGCTGAGCAAATACAGCGGCTCCAGAAGAGAAGCCGTCTGCCCAACCATCCCGCCAAGAGCCAACTCCGCCCGAATGGCCAACAAAGCCGCCCGCACCTCCTCTGCCAACTCCACTGCCTGCCAACGGCTCAAAGGCAACTCCGACTGACTCATCGCAGCCTTCAACTCCACCAAGCCCTTCCCTGTCGTGGCCTGACAAAGCACCACCGGCACCCCCAACGCCTCCTCCAAAACCCTGGCCTCAATCTGCCAACCCTTGGCATTGGCCAAATCCACCATGTTCAGGGCAATGATCGTCGGCAAACCCAACTCCAGCACCTGCGAAGCCAGGTACAGATTGCGCTCGAGATTGGAAGCATCGAGCACCAACACCACGCGGTCCGGACGCCGCGTGTCACTGCGACGCCCCAGCAAAACATCGCGCAAGACCGCCTCATCTGGACTGCGCGCATTGAGACTGTAGGCCCCAGGCAAATCGATCAATTGCAGACGCTGACCGTGCAGGCCAAAACACTCCCCAACCTTCTTCTCCACCGTGACCCCAGGGTAATTCGCCACCTTCTGGCGCAAACCCGTCAGCGCATTGAACAGCGTGGTCTTGCCGCAATTGGGGTTGCCCACAATCGCAAGCAGCGGAGGCGAGCCCGAGTCAGAAGCCGCGGAACTCATGCCTGCCCCCCCTGCGACGCCACATCCGTCAGACGGACTCGAATCTGCCCCGCTTCCCGCAGGCGCAGCGCCAAATGCGACCCCCTCACAGACACCTCCAAGGGCTCACCCAAGGGCGCCCTGCGGATCACCGCCACCCTGGCCCCGGGATTCAACCCCATCTCCCGCAGACGCGTCATCGCAGCCCGACCGGAGGACAGGGCCTCAATCACAGCAGACTGCCCCGCAGACAGCTCGGCCAGAGTGGAAAAGAAGGACATAACCAAGAAACGAATGCAATTGAGACTCTATCGCAAAAAAGCTAGCCCAAGCCCAGCTTTTTGCAAGCTCGACCCACCCCTTCTCACCCATCGAAGCAACGCCAAGCGGCATCCACTGAGCAGCGGCAAATCCCAAGGCCAAGGGCCCACCGGCCAGTGAACCAACGGGCAACCGCCACAATGGCAGCCCAAGACCTGCCTCAACCACCCCAGTCCAGCCGGAATCCGGGCCAAACTCAGAACAGAAAATTGCCAGACAAGGGGCAACAAAACCCGTCATCAAATCCAACCGCGCCAGCGATACAACAGCAGGCCCAACCACTCGTGAATGAGAGAGCCCATCCCCTGCAGCGCGCCGAGCCGCGGGGGATGAATGGGCAGGACACGGCCATTGGCCTGTGGATTGAGGAAACAACTGATAAAGTCACAGCGCACGGGCTCGACCTGAAGCCCCAGTTTTTCGAAACAGCCTTGGGCGCGTTTCATGTGGGCGGCAGAGGTCACAAGGATGATGCGCCTCCACCCCTTTTGTGCCGCGATCCTTGCCGTTTTGACAGCCTCGTCATGAGTGTCTGCGCAATACCCCAGACTGGTGAGCGGTTTGGGCAATGACAGGGCGCCACTGAAAATGCGTGCGACGGCATCGGCCTCAGACACCCAGCGTCCCTGATGCAGATAGGCACCCCCGCCAATCAGCATGGCCTTTGCCTTACCCTGCGCCAGAATGTGCAGGCCACTGATGATGCGATCCACATTGCTGCTGAAATTCACCCCCGTGACTTCAAAGCGCGAGGGCCCGGCGCTGCCACCCAGACAGACCACCACATCTGCAGGTTGGAGCTTTTCCAGCAACTGCGGTGGGTTCGCCTCTTCGAGGCTCAGCAACAAAATTCCAGTCAGCGGAGTGCAGGCAAAGGCCGAGAAAAACAGCCAAAGCATGAGCATGAATCCATGGGTGCGTCGCTGCCAGACTGGGCGTTGGCAAAGCAGCCACAGACCCCACAACAACCACACCAAGCCCAACGGCTCGAGCAATCCCATCCAAGGTTTGAGCCAGTCCTGCATGGCAATCAGAGGGTAATGTCGTGATAATGCAGGGCCCACTCCCGCATGTAGCGCACCTGCGTGGGGCGACAGATATAGACGATCAACTCCGGGTTTTCAGGGCTGCCGAGATAGGAGCGCAACAAGGGGTTGTCCTGCCAGATTTGTGCAAGCTTCGCCGCATCCTCAAGCACCTCAATTCTTGCGGTGATGCGCACCTGATGGTGGTCCTCATCAAGGTAGCAGAGCTCCGCCTTGGGGTTGGCTGCAATTTGTGCCGTCTTGCCGTAGGAGCGCAAATTGGCGACATACACCGTAAAGCCTTCGCTGTGCACGGGTGAGACAGGACGCACACGCGGCTGATCCCCATCCATGGTGGCCAGCATTGGGAACTTGGCCCGGCGCATGGTGGTGAGGGCAAGCTCGCGCAGTTGTGCGGGCTCAACGGGCAAGGGCTGGGGCGGCTTGGGCATCGGTTTGGCATGTTGCCCTGCCAGATCGGCTTTGCCAAGCGCGCGGCCCAGAAATCTCGTCAAAATCGCTTGGTGACTCGCAGGCGCAGCATGCGCGGCTCGATGGGATGAAAGTGAATGCCCTCGCGCTCTGCGCCGCCAACGCGGTGGCGGCTGCCATAAAAATAGGCGATGTCCCAATCCTGACGATCAAGCAGGTTGAGCACATCGGCGGCGACCTCCCAGTCCTTGCCGCGCAGCCCGACCGAGGCATTGACCAGAAGGCTGTCGCGGCTCTTGGCCGTGTTGCCCTCGTTGAGCGGGCTGTTGGCAAAGCTGCGCAGGCGCAGACTGCTGAACCAACCAGGCTTATCACCCTGGGCGCCGAGAGTCATGCCAGCACTGAGCATGATGGGCACGCTGTTGGGGATGTGGCGAGCCTGACCGGCGGGCAGATCCAACCTCGCCTGAGTGAAGGCGGCTTCGCCATCCAACGAGAACCAGGAGGTTGGCCGCCAGTAATTGGAAATCTCCACACCATAGCGCTGGCTTGCCGGGCCGGGCTCATTGCGGCCCTCGTCGCCGACATACACCAGCTCACTGTCGCTGCGCAGCCAATAGAGAGCCACCGCTGAGGTCAATCCCTCAAGGGCAGAAGTGCGCACCCCCACCTCACCACCGAGTGTGCGCACCAGCGCATCCGCAGGCTGTTGGGAGGCCATCACGCCGCGCGCATCGTTGCTGTGGAAGCCCGTGGCGAGATTGAAAAAGGCCTCGGTGCGATTCCATGGCCCAAAGATGGCACTGAACTTGGGGCTGAGCAGGGCCGCTTGGGCATCGTCCTGTCCAGGGTCTGAACTGCGACGCGTGTCAAAAAGAAAGCCATCGGCACGCAGGCCGCTGACGGTCCTAAACCAGCTGGCCCAGCTGTTTTGAACTTCAAAATAAACCCCGAGGCTGTGCTGCTGAAGATCGTCCTGACGGGTGCGACTGACCACCTCGCGCTGACTGGTATTCCAAAGGCCGATGCCATCAATCCAGTCGCTGCGCAGTTGCGTGCCCACAGTCACCTGGGTGGGCACGCCAAACCAATCGCGCTTTTCCCAGGTCCGGGCAAGCTCTCCACCCGCCACCCATCGTTGCTCAAACTGATTGAACTGCGCGCTGCTGCCTTCCTCCGTGAGGTAGGAAAAGTTGGAATACAGATCCAGCCCATACTGGATGACATAGGCTGAAGCCTTGGTCACCACATCCTCATCGCGGTGCTCAAAAAGTCCGTGCAGGCTGTAGCGTTGTGAACTGCCTCCGGTGCTGCGGTCCATGCTGCCATAGCGGTCCACCGTGCCGTCGTTGAGGCCATTGAGGGGAATTTGATCCGTGCTACTCCAGACTCCTTGATAGCCCAAGAGGGTGACTGCCAGTCGGGTGTCGGGGTCACTTTTAAAATAGCGCAGCAACCCATTGTAGCGTTGAGACTCCTCACCCTGCGACCAGGGGCCGTCATAGTAGTTGCCCTCCATGGCCGCAGTGATCCCCTGACTAATCGCCTGCCCGGGGTCTTCTCCAAAGCGAATGGAGCCCGCTGCCATGGCGCGGTAATAGTTGTAGGACCCGACCTCGGTTCGCAGGATGGCCTTGGGCAGGGCATCCCAAAGCCGAAAGTCCGCGCTGCCCGCGCTGCTCATGTCTCCCTGCTGCGCTGCGTATGACCCCTTGTGGTAGTTCAGGCTCTCCACCATCTCAGTGATCAGTGGATTGAGATCCGTGTAGCCTTGACCATGCGAGTGACTGCGCATGTTCAGCGGCATGCCCTCAAGGCTGGTGGCAAAATCCGTGCCGTGATCCAAATTGAAGCCGCGCAGAAAGTACTGATTGGCCTTGCCCCCACCTGCATGCTGCGTGACCACCATCCCGGGGATGACCTCCAGCATCTCACCGCGACGCAACAAAGGCCTTGCGGCCAGATCGCGCGCTGAGGCCTCACCGGCACTGGCGGCCAGCGTGCTGCCGGAAAGGTCTTGAGCCTTACCCTCGACCACAATCGCTTCAAGGGACTCCTTGGCGGGCTTGTCAAAGGGCGGGTGCGCCAAGGCCGGCAACAACAGCAGCGAGAAGAAACTGAGAGAGCTCAGTGACGAGGAGCAACGCGAAGACAACACTGCAACCAATTTGCACTTACGAACCAGAAGAAGCAAGTCGGGATTTGATCGCCGGATTGCCTTGCCTGTTAACCCAAGCCCGCAATCGGTGGGCCATGATACAGGGGCTGTGGCCTGCCGGTGAAGTCATGCCACATCAACTCGCGCGGCAAACCAAGAGCCTCGTAGATCGTGGCAGCCAAATTCTCTGGGGTCTGTGCGTCACTGACTGGATACCCTGCCACCTTGTCGGTGGCACCAATGACGCGGCCTCCCTGCACGCCGCCACCAGCCAACAACACGCTTTGCGCATGGCCCCAATGATCGCGGCCTGGCAACGCCGTCTTGCTGATGCTGCTGATCTTGGGCGTGCGCCCGAACTCACTGCCAACCACGACCAAGGTTTCATCAAGCAAGCCACTGGCATCGAGATCTTCAATGAAGGCGCTCACGGCTTGGTCCATCGGCGGAAGAAGGAAGTTTTTCAAATTGCGCCACGCCGCCTGGTGGGTGTCCCAAGACTCGTTGTTGCCCAGATTGACCTGGACCATGCGCACACCGCTCTCCAGCAGACGGCGCGTCATCAACAGGCTCCAAC
Source organism: Prosthecobacter sp. (assembly GCA_030833205.1). GTDB lineage: Bacteria > Verrucomicrobiota > Verrucomicrobiia > Verrucomicrobiales > Verrucomicrobiaceae > Prosthecobacter. The sequence continues at coordinate 4,085 of JAURHS010000046.1, read as the reverse complement.
CGAAGCTGTGTCTTCCGTAGCGGTCCAGGGTGCGCTCATCAATGCCCTGCAGGCTGAAGGCCTCGTGCACTTTGTGATTGCCCAGCAACGACACCGCTGCCTTGCGATAGGTGTCAAAGGCCGGGTCACCGGCAAAGGCCGCCAGATCCAGAGTCTGCTTCTCCAAGGAATCGCGCAAACCCACTCGGTGGCGCAACCGATCAAGGCTCAGGCCCTGCGGCAGCGAGAGGTGCGGCGCTTGAAATTTGAGCCCATCATCAACCTCTAGCCCGGTCTCATGATGAAACAGATACTGCGGAAATGCCCCATAGTGCTTGGGATGATAGGGCGACATTTCCAAAAACCAGGGATCATGCTGCGCACCGAGAGTGCCGGCGAATTGACCCGCCAAGGTGCGACCGGAGCGATGCACGAGTTTGTCTGGCAGCACGATGGCTGGCGGCAGGTTATCGGCGCGGCGAGGCAACAGAGCGGTGGCCAGTGCCGCGATGCTGGGATGGTCCGATTTCTTTGGCTTGGAGGGATCAAAGCCCAGCGGCATATCGCTGCGCCCGGTGAGCATGACATGATGCCCCTGGGAGTGCTCGCTGCTGCCATGAGTCAGGGACCGCACCAGAGACCACTTGCGCGACATTGCCGCCAACCTTGGCAGGTGCTCACAGACATGCAGGCCAGGTGTTTGAGTGCGGATGGTCTTGAATTCCCCGCGCATTTCCATCGGAGCCTCAGGCTTGGGATCAAAGCTCTCCTGCTGCGCCAAACCACCTGAGAGAAAGATGTACACCACGGACTTGGCACGCCCCACGGCCTGCGATCCAGGCGCAGACATTGCAGGCAATGCCTGGAGATGATTCATGCCAAGTCCCAACAAGCCCACGGCCCCGACTTGAAGGGCCTCGCGGCGTGAGAGGTGGGGATGGGGCGTCATGAGCGTGACCCCAAACCTACGGTCCTGGAGGCGCTGGACTTTCCGTTGCCCCTCAGGGCATGCCCCACCGCCCGCCTGGCCTGCGTCATCAAGCTGCCGGCTTGCCTGACTCACGCTCCAAAAGCTTGAGCCTGAACTTCTCTACAGCCTGTCGAATCAAGGGATCGTCCTGGGGCTCGGGCCCGCCCCCTGCGGCTTGTGGCGCAGATTCCAACGAGCCCGCAGGCGCAGCTTCCGCCTTGGGAGCTGGCGCGGGGCTGGCCTGCACCGCCAAGGCAGCGGCAGGGGGAACCGGCGGCAGCGGGTCGGCCGCGGGTGCACCGAAAAGATCAATGCCCATCTCACTGGCCAAAGGCTCTGGCAATGAGGGGTCAATCCGCAAGTCCAGGCGCACCGGCAAACCGGCCAATGTGCTGGTGACCCGCTGAAGAAACTGCAGCTGCGAATCCCGGCGCAGGCTGTTGAGTGCCTCGTTTTCAGACTTAGGAAAACCAACCTTCAACAGGCCATTGTCAAAGCTCTGTGGAGTGGCGACTCGAAGCCAGGTGATGATCAGAGCTCGCTCCTGCTGCACTCGCTCCAGCAGCGCCTCCCAAAGGCTGTTGAGATCGCTGATCGGAGCGGGCGATGCCGCTGCTCCCTGAGGCAGGGGCGAAGCAGAAGCAGAACCGCCTTGGGCCGTGGCGACGGGCGCCGGCACCGCAACCACCGCGTCCGCAGCGGGACTTGGCGCAGAAGATTTCACGGCTGGCTCGACCGCAGGCGGGGGCTGCGCTGGCGGGGGCGCAGCGGCAACGGCGGCTCGGGCAGCAACAGGCGGCGTGGTCACTGCTGGGCGAGGTCTCGGCGCGGCAGCGGCATTCGGACCCGAACCTCCGCTGAGCACATCCATCACCTCGTTGAGGCTGACCTCCTGCAATTGCTGCACCGCAGCAATCACTCCCAATTCCAGATGCAAGCGCTTGTTGGTGCTCCAGCGCAGACGGGCATCCACCTCAGCCAAGCCATCCACAAGGCGGAGTAGCTTTTCAGTGGTGACCATGCCTGCCTGCTCCTGCATTCGCTGAGCCACCTCAGGCTCAGCATCCTGCGAGGCCGCAGCGAAGTCGCACTGGGCGACCAGAAGCGTGCGCACATATTCAATCAGGTCGCTGAGCAACTTGCCCAGATCCTTGCCGGATTCACTGGTCTCATCAATGAGACGCAAGGCGCTGACGGTATCCTGCTCAAGCAGGGCCTGCATCAAACCAACCACCTGGGTACTTGAGGTGAAACCGAAGACGCTGAGCACATCAGCTTCGGTGATCCTCTGCCCGCAGAAGGAGACCAACTGATCCAGCATGGACTGCGCATCGCGCATCCCCCCATCAGCTCCCTTGGCCACGGCATACGCGGCGCGCTCCTCCAAGTCCACGCCCTCCAGGCTGGCAATGTGCAGCAGGTGCTTGGCAATCAGACCCTGTGGGATGCGTCGCAGATCAAAGCGCTGACAACGACTGATGATCGTGGGCAAAATCTTGTGCGCCTCGGTGGTGGCAAAGATGAACTTCACATGCGCAGGCGGCTCCTCCAGAGTCTTGAGCAGCGCATTGAAGGCTGCCGAACTGAGCATGTGCACCTCGTCGATGTAATAAATCTTGTAGCGACACTTCGAGGGCGCATAACTGACGCTCTCACGCAGGTCGCGCACCTGATCCACCCCGGTGTGGCTGGCACCGTCAATCTCGAGCACATCAAGGCTTCGCCCCTCAGCGATCTCACGGCAGACCTCATCGTTGGGGTCAAAGTCAATGCTGGGCCCCCCAGGGCAGTTCAGAGCCTTGGCAAAAATGCGTGCCGTCGAGGTCTTGCCGGTACCGCGAGGCCCAACGAACAGATAGGCATGAGCCAATCGGTCCTGAGCGATGGCGTTGCGCAGCGTGCGAACAACATGATCCTGACCCAGAACATCAGCAAAGCTCTGGGGGCGGTACTTGCGGGCAAAAACTTGGTAGGACATGACGGGAGGAGCCACCAGCAAAGCAGCCAGCGGCGCGCAGTCAACCTAGCCACCCTGCCCCAACTTCCAAAGCCAAATCGCGTGAAATCGCAGTCAGTCAGAGCCGTCACCGCGGGCTTGTGAAGGGGGGCCACCGCCTCGCGGCCCAGACTTGCTTTGTGGGGCGGGCGCCGAAGGAGGGTCCACGCCTCCTGGCATGAAGATCGAATCCGCCAGCCCCTCGACGAAACGGGCAAAGGGGCCCAAAACGAAGCACAACCCCAACAGACTGCCCACGGCCAGGGTCAGGCCCAGACCCAAAAACGGATCGCCTGCCACCCATCGAAGCAGTCGCCAAACCAACGCCCCCAGCGGCAAACACAGAACCGCCAGGAAAAGAAGCAAGCGGCGCTGCCTGCGCCACCTGCGGCGCAACCAAAGCCGACACCATCGTTGCGACCGATTCATGGGGACTGGCTGGTCTGGGCCGAGCCGCGGCATTCGCTGCAAATCTCATCGCCCTGCGCATTGACGCGAAACTCCAAACTTGGAGCCTCGCGCTCGCTTCGGCCGCAGCGCGCGCAGCAATGAAAGGACGCCGCTTCGTCTTGGGCACTCGAAGGCGCATGTTGCTCAATCCACCTCTCACGCCGTTGTCGCTGATCCCGCGCGGCCACCCACCGTGGCAGGAAAACGACGATGAAATTCAGGCAGCCCATCAATCCAGCCAACGCAATGCTCGGCAACGCCACAGCCGCCAGAGCGATGCCCAATACCTCCAGCCAAGCCAGCCAGCGAAGTTTCAGGGGGATGATGAAAAACAGCAGGATTTGCTCATCAGGGTATTCTGCGGCGAAAGCCAGTAGGAGGCTCGTCATCAGCAACCCTGGCCAGACGGGGTGACCAAAAATCATGCCTCCCAGACCCGCAGTCAGCACTCCTGCCAACACATACAAATTCAGGCGAAAGGCGCCCCATGCCTGCTCCAAGCCCCGCCCCAGCCAATGGGAGAACAAGGCCACAATCAGCGCAAGAAGCACGCTGCCGCCTGATGGCATGAAGAGATAACTCAGCAGGCGCCAAACCTGACCAGAGGCAATGAGAGCGGGATCGTGGGAAAGCAACTGCCTGTAGACCTGCTGCGCCTCCTCTGGCATCATTGCGGCAAGAATCTGGACC
>JAURHS010000194.1 GCA_030833205.1 Prosthecobacter sp. | reverse complement strand
GTGTTGCGCATCGAGGACACCGATGGCGCGCGCAACACTGCCGAGGCCAGCGCCGGGATCATCAAGGGTCTGCGCTGGCTGGGACTGGATTGGGACGAGGGCCCAGAGATTGGCGGCGATCGCGGCCCCTATTTCCAAAGCCAGCGCAAGGCACTCTACGATGCGCATCTGGCGCGCCTGGAGCAGGCCGGCCGTCTTTACACCGAGCCCAACGGCGCGGTGCGACTGCGCTTTCTGCGCCAGCCCATCACCGTCAATGATCAGGTCTGTGGAGCCGTCACCTTTGCCGCCACTGAGGAACCTGACATGACTCTGCGCCGCCCCGACGGCAGTTACATCTTCCACTTCGTCAATGTGGTGGATGACATCGAGATGGGCATCACCCATGTCATTCGCGGCGAGGATCATCTTTCCAACACCTGGAAGCACATCGAAATTTTTCAGGCCCTGGGCGCCACCCCTCCGGTGTACGCGCACATTCCCCTCATCCTCAATGCCGATGGCAGCAAGATGAGCAAGCGCGATGCTGGCAGCGCCATCGAGCACAGCTACATCAAGGGCGGCTTCCTGCCCGCTGCGGTCTTGAATTACCTTGCGACTCTGGGCTGGACGCCGCGCTCTGAGCGTGAACTGCTCAGCGCCGCCGAACTCACCGCGCTGTTTGATCCCACCGAAATTCACAGCGCCAACGCGCGCTTTGATCTGGTGAAGTGCCAGTGGTTCAATGCGCAGTACCTGCGCGCCCTCTCCAAGGAGGATCTCTACCAAGCCGCCCTGCCTTTCCTAAGGGAGTCGGGCTTGCCGCTTGAGGATGAGGCCCGCGCCATGGCCGCCGTGGACAGCGTGCGCAGCAAGGTCAGCCTGTTGAGTGAAATCCCCGAGTGGATCGGCTACCTGCTGCGCGAGGAAATCCAGATGGGCGAGGACGCCATGCAAAAATTGCGCGGCAACCCGCAAAGCGCGCAACTGCTGCAGGTGCTGCACGGAGAGCTCAGTGCCTTGGCCCAGTGGGATGCCTTGTCCATTCAGGGCGCGACCGCAGCCGCAGCTGCGAAGGCTGCCGTCAAGCCTGGGGCCTTGATGCCGCTGATGCGGGCGGCCTTGAGCGGACAGATGCGCGGACCGGATGTGCCGGTGATTGCAGCCATCATCGGCCGCGAGCACAGCCTCAGCCGCCTCAGCGCTGCGCAGCAGCATTGAGCCTCTTGAGGATGTTCTGCGTGATCCGCACCACGGCCTTGTCGCCCTGTGCCAAGCCATGGGCCCAATCCGTGGTGCCCGCGGTAAACACCGTGCCACCGCGGGTGTAAACGCCCATGCAGGCCGCGCCCACTCGGTCCACGGGCCAGCGCTCGTACCACAGGGCATCATCCGGATGCCAGCGCACCGGGCAGGTGGCCAGCACCTCAAAGGTCTTGGGCGTGCCATCCTCAAAAGTCGGGTAAGGCAGGCCCTCGCGCCACTGCAACTCGCAGCCATCGCACTCGTAACCCACAATGGTGGCCGCGCCGCCAAAGACATCATCGCGCTTGAGGCTGGTGCCCTCAAAGACCCAGTGCTGCGGGCGGTGCACGCGGTATTCCGCCGGATCGTCCATGAACTGTCCATGGCTCTTGCGGTAGCCTCCCCACAAAAACCCGACTCCCGTCAGGCTGTTCTCCGGGCGCTTGAGCAGATGATGACTCCAGGCCGTGCTCAGGAGTTTGTAATCGCGGGTCTGGAACACAGGGTCGAGATGATAGTTTTGCTTCCAGCAACTGAAGGCGCGGCCCTCGTCCTCGGTGCGGATCTGCCAGCAGCAGGTGTTGCCGCTGAAAAAGGCCACATTGCCACCCTTGCCGATGAAGGCCTCCAGGTTGTCGCGCATGGGCGTGCTCCAATACTCGTCATGGCCGACGCTGAGCACCAGTCGGTAGGCCTCGAGGATCTCGGGGTGAAACTCCAGATCCTCATTGGCAGCGTAGTCCAGGCTCACGCCGTTTTGCTCTGCCCAAGTCACGAAGGGCAATTCCCAGCGCCCAAACTGCGAGGGTGATGGCCGCTCAAAACTCACCCGATGGCCCTGATTGTTGGCCAGCGAGTTGTAGGCGTAAACGGAGGAGCCGCCCCAGTTGTTGTAGGCGTTGTAGGTGTTGGTGCAGAGTTGCAGCAGGATGGTGCTGGCCTTGCCGGGCTGCGCGGCGCGCACCACAAACCAGGCGCTGGATTGTGCCGTGCGACGGCCCCGTTGCACCCAGCGCCCGCCGTTGTCGCTTGCTGAGAGCGTGACCTCATAATAGCCCTGCGGCCAATCCGCGCCCACAGGCAACTCCAGGCTCAGTGGCCAGCGGCAGCCCATGGAGGCCGCGTCATCAGGCACAGGATGATTCGCGCCGGCCAATCCCTTCTTGCTCCAGAGCACGCGACGCTGTGCGCCGAGCTTGGCCACCTCGACATCAAAGCTGGCCGCCGAGGTGCTGACATGCAGGCCGATGGCCTCGCCTTGTTTCACGCTGCGCTTGCCCGCGTAGCCCTCGATGAAAAGCGGAGGCGGCGCTTCAAGGGCGCCGGCTTGAAGCTGGGCCAACACCAGGGCCAGGGCGGAGAGGAAAACGCGCATCCGAGGCCTACGCCACAGGGATCAGCTTTTTTGCAGAGCCACCAGCGTGATGTCGTCGTGGCCACGGCGTCCCTCACAAAAGGCGTCCACCCGCTCGATGAGGCCATCAACCAAGGCCTGCGGCCCCCTGGGTGCCAGTTCGTGCATGGCGGCAATGATGCGTTGCTCGCCAAATTCCTCGCCCAGGCTGTCCTGTGCCTCATTGACGCCGTCGGTGTAAAGCAAGAGCAGATCGCCGCTTTGCAATTCAACCTGAAGGTCCTTGGTCACGCGCTCAAAAACCGCTCCCTTGTCAATGCCGACCGCCAAGCCGCCGCTTTGCAGAACCTGCACCTCGTCGCCTGCGCTGCGCCACAACAATGGTTTGGTGTGGCCGGCACGGGCCAGCCGCAAATGGCCGTCAACCCTGAGCATCAGGCAGATCATGGTGATGAACATGTCCTGCTGGATGTCGGGGTAGAGCTGTTGGTTGACTGCAGCCAGCGCCGCTGCCGGACCCGCGGCATCCGGCAGGCTCATGCGCAGGGCCGTGCGGCTCATCGCCATGATGAGGGCTGCTGCCGTGCCCTTGCCGGAGACATCAGCAATGCTTACCGCCGTGCTGCCGTCGGCCAGGCTGACATAATCGAAGGAGTCCCCGCTGAGCACCCGTGCAGCGCGATTGCGCCCAGCCACTTTCCAACCCGCAATCTGAGGTGGATTGGCTGGCAAAAGAATGCGTTGAATGTCGCTGGCAGCGCGCAATTCGGCTTCGATGCGGCGTTTTTCAGCGGCAGCCTGGTGGGCCATGGCATTGGCCAGGGCAAATGCGGACTGCTCAACCAGCGAGGAGAAGACCTGACGATCATTGTCGCTGAATTGGCGGGCCTGTGGACAACAGACCACCAGCACCCCGAGGCGGCGTGAACCGGAGACCAACGCTCCAATCAATGCGGCGCCGCCGTTGAGGTGATGCGCCTGCAGCAGTGGAGCGGTGCGGGCATCGGCGCTGAGGTCGTCGAGGCACTCGACGCGCTGGGCGCGAAGCACTTCGCCAAGCAGACCCTCCTGCGCCGGCAGGGGCAACAGACGCATCTGGCTAAGCAACGAGCCTTGGGCCGAGCTGCGTGCAGGCAGCAGGCTTAGGGGCAGGCAATTTTCCATCACATGACGCGGCACCAGATTGCGCTCGGCGGCGTCGAGAAGGTAGAGGGCGCCACTGGGACACTTGAGCACTGCGGCCGCACCCTCAACGATGAGCCGGTAAATGGAGGCCTGATTGTCTTCACGGGCGATGGCCTCGCCAAGGTTGTGAAGGAATTCAAAGAGTCGCAATTCCTCCTCAACAATCTCCTGTTCCTCGTGCAGAATCTC
>JAURHS010000187.1 GCA_030833205.1 Prosthecobacter sp. | reverse complement strand
GGGGGTAGATGGCCAACTGCACGGTCCACACCAAGCCGATCAGGGCAAAGGTGGCGGCAAAATGACAGAGGCCAAGCAGGTTCACTTCAAGCCTACGCCTGAGCTGCGGCCAAGGATGTTGCTGCGGCGTCGGGCCTCATGTCTTGGGGCTTGTGGGTTGGCGGTTGAGTTTGTAGTCTCAGGGGCATGGCAGCCTTGGCTGAAGCGGGCTGAGCCCTGAGCCCCTGAATCCTCATGAATGCCTCTGCAACCTCCGGCCCGCTGGGGCGAATCGTCGCCGCCCTTGGTCTGATGGCTCTGCTTTGCTCCTGCCCGCAGACTGAGGTGGATGCGGATTTTGGTGAGGCGGCCGCGCTGTTAAAATCCGCGGACTGGGCAGGCACATGGGAGGTGCTCGGTGAGGACGAGCAGGGGCGCATGGAGGTGAACAACGCCAGCGCTGGAGAGCTGAGCTTTGTGGGCCTGGATCAAGCCGGAAAGCCCAAGGAAAAACCCAGCAGGCTTAGGCTGCGGTTGGTGCCCGCGTCGAAGAAGCAGGCCTCAGGAGCGGAGGTTTTTTTCGCGTTGATGAGTGAGGTGGAGAAGGGCCGGGAGCGTTTCACTCCCTACCTGATGCGCTTGCAGCCGGGGCGGTTGTTGTTGTGGAATCTGCGCCATGAAGCGGTGTCGGATGCCATCAGGGGCGGCGTGTTGCGCGGTCGTCTCACCAGGATCAAGGACGGTGATGAGCACAGTTGGCTGGAGAGCTGCAGCGCCAATAGCCGCGAGCTCACGGATCCAAAGTATTGGGACTGGATGGAGCCGGTGATTTTGCGCCGCCTGCCTCCGGCGCGCTGAGGCCGCATCAAGGCGGTGCTGAAAGGGTGGCAGAGGTCATTGGGCAGCCCAGGCTCTTCAGCGGCCATCGAGCATCACTTCGCTGCTGACCATGGCTTGGCGTTCATCGGTGACGGAAAGATACCAGGTGTTGGCCTCAGCTGGCGGCTTGGGGGCCACAATCTGCCCGCCCTCAAGGCGCGCGGGCACACTGACCCACTTGCGCTTGGAACGCAGGCCGAGGTCGGTGGTGTAGTGCAGTGACGCGCTGCGCAGCGCCGTGGCCGCGCTGATGTTGGCGCGCACCTCAGCGCCTTGCAGACGCGGTTTACCCACCACGGGCAGGGCGGCTTTGCCCAGACATTTGCTGTCCACAAACAGGCCGATCTCTGCAGGCTTCCAGCCAGGGGGGTGGCCATGGGGCATGTTGACTTCGATGCGTAGGTGCTTTTCGCCGGGCACCACGGCGTAGCTCTTCATGTAACTGTCGAGCACATAGTGAATGTCATTGGTTCCATTGACAAAGAAGATGGGCACACGGCAGCGCGGCAACAAGCTACCAGGGTCATAGGTCTTGACCCAGAGCGCAGCGCGCTCGCCGAGTTGATCAATGCTGGGTTTCTGCACCGACTCGCCCTCATGCAAAAAGCCGCAGCCATAGACCGGAACAGCCGCCTTGAAGCGATCGTCCAGTGAGGCCACCAGGCAGGTGGTGTAGCCGCCCCAACTGATGCCGGTGACGGCGGTGTGCTCCGCGTCGACCTCAGGGAAGCTGCGCAGGATGTTGTGGGCGCGAATGACGCTGGCGGCGGCGTGGTAGGGCCAGTCGTCCTGATGGTCGCCGCCAATGCTGCCGAATTTCTCAGGATGCCCATGGGGTGGACCGCCATGGAGAAGGCGGCTGCGGCTCTTGGCGTCGTGGGCCTTGCCCGGAGCCAGTTCCCCGGCCACAAACTGCGGTGCCGGTGGGCGCGAGCCGTTCAAGTCCATGGCGATGGCGCAGTAGCCGCGTTTGGCCCAGAGCATCACCCATTCGGCAAAGGCCGTGCCGCCGCCGCCATGAATGCAGACCACTCCAGGAAAGCGGCTGCCTGCCTTGGCTTGTCCAAGGGTGATGGGCGAGGCATAGAAGGCAAAGACCTCAGTGGGTTTTCCCTGATAGGCTTCGCCTTCGTAGAGCAGCGAGTGAATCGGTTGGCTCTGGTCCAGCCACTGAACCTTGGGCTTGCAGGCCTTGAGGACCTCGAGGTTCCAGGGTCCGACTTGTTGGGCTTGAAGCATGGTGATGGAGATCAGGAACAACAGAAAGCAGCGGCGCATGGAGCAACAAACGCAGCTCGCGCGGGCAACTGCGCAAAAAAGATCCGGCAGCGGGATGGCCTGGGCCAGGGCCACCTGAATGCCATGATTTTTACGCAGCGCAACCACGGCGGATGGCGTAGCTGTCAGCAAGATGAAATGGATCCTGAGACGCAGCGAGGAACGCGGGTTTGCCGACCACGGATGGCTCAAGAGCTGGCACAGCTTCAGCTTTGCCAATTACGATGATGTCAGGTACCGCGGCTTTCGCTGCCTGCGGGTGATCAATCAGGACATCATCGCGCCCAGGGGCGGCTTTCCCACTCACCCGCACCGCAACATGGAGATCTTCACCTACATGCTCAAGGGCAGTTTGCAGCACCGCGACAGCATGGGCAATGGGGCCGTGTTGCGTCCCGGGGAGATTCAGGTGATGAGCGCGGGATCAGGAGTCACGCACAGCGAGTTCAACCCCTCGGCCGATGAGGAGGCGCGGTTGCTGCAGATTTGGATTGAGCCAAGACAGCCTGGGCTGCGGCCGCGCTACAGCGAATGGCAGCCTCAGGCCGGGCACGAGTCGCTGAGCAAATTGCTCATCATCTCAGGAGATGGGCGTGAGGGCAGCGCCATGATTGCGCAGGATGCCTCGGTGTATCGGTTGCGCCTCAAGGCAGGGGAGGAGCTCACCCATGAGTTGGGCCAGGGGCGCGGTTGTTGGCTGCAGGTCATCACCGGATCCCTGAGGCTTGGGGATCACTCCTTGGGCGCAGGGGATGCCGCCCACGGTGAAGGCGCAGGGCCGCTTGAGTTCAAGGCCACTGAGGCTGGCGAGGCCCTGCTGTTTGACCTGCCTTGAAGGCTTGGCTCGGGCGTTGGGTCCCTGGCTGCGGGCGCGCTGCTGCCGGGTGGCCTGGCAGGTCAAGCCCAACCGGAAAAATCGGCGCCGCAGCGCCAAGCGCCTGATGCTGGGGCGATTGGGTGCAGGGCGCTGGCAACGCCTCTGGCGGCAGTGGGCGATTTTTTCCGCATCGTATTGCACTGTCGTTGGCCTGGGCGCATGCTCTTGGTTTTGTCATGAAGGTGGACCTGACCTGCCCTGAGAGTCGCAAGGCCTTGGCAGCCTTTTATCGCAGCCAACTGCTTGAGGGTGTGATGCCCTTCTGGCTGCGGCATGGCATGGACCGCGAGCATGGCGGCATCTTCACTGTGCTGGATCGCGATGGCGGCTTGGTGGACAGCGACAAGAGCGTGTGGTTTCAGGGACGGGCCGGTTGGATGTTTTCCAGCCTGCATCTCGCAGGCCTGCCCGGCGCCGATTGGCTTGAGGCCGCGCGCAGTTGTGTGGAGTTCAGTCGCCTGCATGCCCACGGCCCGGAGGGCAAGATGTACTTCACCCTGACGCGTGAAGGCGCGCCTCTGCGGATGCGACGATATGTCTTCAGTGAGAGTTTTGCCGCCATTGCCTATGCGGCCTTTCATCGCGCCCAGGGCGATGGTCCTTGGGCGCAGGAGGCGGGGCGCGCCGCCGAGCGATTCTTTGCCCACAGCTTTGAGCCCGGCTTGATGCCGCCCAAGGATGAGCCCACGCGTCCGCTCAAGAGCCTGAGCCCACGGATGATTGGCATCGCCACGGCGCAGGAGCTGCGCCTGCATCTCGGTGAGGTGGAGTTGTGCGGCAAGTCCTGCACTCAGTGGATCTCAGAGCTGATCGAGGAGGTGCGGCGTGATTTTCTCAAGCCCGGCGAGCAGGCCTTGATGGAGAATGTGGCAGCGGACGGCTCCTTGGTGGATGCTGCCGAGGGACGCCTGCTCAATCCCGGGCATGCGATTGAGTGCGCCTGGTTCATCCTCAGGGAAGGGCGATTGCGCAACGACGCGGCGATGACTGAGCTTGGGCTCAACATCCTGCGCTGGTCCTGGGCCAGGGGTTGGGATCGGCAGCACGGCGGTCTGCTTTACTTCTGTGATTTGCGGGACAAACCCGTGCAGGAGTATTGGCATGACATGAAGTTTTGGTGGCCACACTGCGAGGCCCTGATTGCCAGTGCCATGGCCTGGAGGTTCACGGGACTCGCCGAATTCGCCGCCATGCACCGTCAGGTCCATGAGTGGAGCTTTGCCCATTTTGCCGATGCGGAACACGGCGAGTGGTTTGGCTACCTGCACCGCGATGGCAGCCGCTCCTCAAGCCTGAAGGGCAGCCTGTGGAAGGGGCCATTTCACTTGCCGCGCGCGCTGTGGATGCTCACGGAGTTGCTCGCAGACTGAGCCGGTCGCAAGCGGGTGACCGCGATGGCGCGGCTCAAGGCTTGGCCAGCTTT
>JAURHS010000048.1 GCA_030833205.1 Prosthecobacter sp. | reverse complement strand
GGCGGCGGGAGAGGCGGCGGGAGAGGCGGCGGGAGAGGCGGCGGGAGAGGCGGCGGCTGAGGCTGCGGCCACTTTGCTCTCGGCGAGGATTTGAGCAACGCGCTCGTCCACGCTAACGGCAGGCGCGGCTGGGGCTGCCGCCTGTGTGCTGGCAGGGTTGGCGTAGGTGCGACTGAGTTCGGTGTGGAGGGCCAGCAGTCGGAGGCGCAATTCGCTGGGAATATCTCGGTAATCAAGGGGCAAGGCGGAGCTGGAAATCTTCTCAAAAAGGCTGGCACCGCCGAGGTAGTCTCCCTCGCCGATTTTTCGATAGCATTGGGAGATGAGCTCGACCCATGGCTGAATTTCCGCAAGGTTCAAGGTCTCCAGTCGGGTGATCTCCTCTACCGCTTCCCGTTGCGCATACTGGATGGAAACAGCGTCGAATTTGTAAGGGAGATTCCAGCGCAGGCGTTGGCGGCGCTCAACATCGTAGGCGGCACGCCATTTTGCCATTTCGTCGTCAATGGCGTTCTTGGTCCTGGAGCGCTCTGGTTCCTTGAGCTTTGCCACCATGTCATTTCGGATTCTGAGCACTTCGGGTTGCTCTCTTGAGAGCTTCTCGAGCATGGAGAGCCATTTCCTCGTGATTTCCAAGGCCTCACTCAGGGCATTGAGGGAGTGTATGGAGCCCTTGTAGGCCGGTGAGGGGTTGTACAAGCGGTCATAATCGCGCAGGGCACCTTGCAAGTCCCCCTTCGCCGCCTTTGCTCGCATGGATTGCACAATTTGGAAGGCTTCGATGTGAAACTTTTCAGCTCTGGCCTCGCGCGCGGTGAGCCAACGACCTTCGTGTTTGATCTGTCCGTTGCGGATCATGGTCTTTTCTTCGAGCAGAGTGGAGATGAGTTTTTCCGCATCCTCGGACTCTGCGCTGCCGGGGTACTTGAGTTGGAAAGGTCTGAGTTGCTCCTGAATCAGGGCGTCGTATTTGGCCATATCCATGAGGTCAGGAGTTGGCAGCAGCTTTTTGAGTTCAATGAGTTCCAGTTCCTGCGGTGTCTGCCTGATCACCTTCACGACCTCGGCGGCGGGGAAGGTTTTCTCGTCAAAGATTTTGGGTGTGAGCCGGTATTTGATGCGCACGCCATTGGCATTCTCGCTCAGGACACTGCCCTCGACTCGGTTGCCGTTCTTGAGCATGACGATGTCGGCATTAAGGGTAACCCATGAAGCGGAAAATAGGCAAAAAAGGGGCAATAATGGCGATTTTTTCATGAATTGGGTTAGTGGGTTGTTTGGGTTTAAATTTTTCGCTTAAAACGCTGATTATAGGGTTCTTCAACGAATATTGCAAAGCCGCTTTACTGAATCCATGGGTTAGTTTGATCAGATTTGCACATTCGGACTTGGCTTTTTGGTGCCCTCCCTCTACTCCTTGCCCACCCCCAGACCCACGAGCCATGCCCTACGCCAGCACCAACGGAATCCAGATGTTTTACGATGAACGAGGCAGCGGTGACCCGCTGGTCTGCATCATGGGGGTGACGGCTCCAGGTGGGGTTTGGGAGGCTCACGCTGCCGAGTGGTCCAAGCACTTCCGCTGCATTCTGGGGGACAACCGTGGTGTGGGACAGACGGACAAGCCAGCAGGCCCTTACACCACGGCGATGATGGCCGATGACTATGCCGGCCTGATGGATCAGCTCGGCATCAAATCGGCCCGTGTCGTGGGGTGTTCCCTGGGTTCGGTCATTGCGCAGCAGTTGGCGCTGCGTCATCCCGACAAGGTCCGCAGCATGATTTTGATGTGCACCTGGGCCAGGCAGGACCGATTTGGTCTGTACACTTGGCAGCACCTCATGAAGTGCAAGGCGAGCATGCGCCCCGAGGACTTCATGCATTATGTGCAGATGCTGATTTTCTCCAAGGCCTGGTTCGATCAGGATGGCTGTTTTGACAACCTTCAACAGGGATTGCGCGATGCGGCGGTCAATGCGGCACCGCAGCCGGTACACGCCATGGAGGCACAAAGTGCGGCTGCAATCAGCCACAACACCTTGGCACAACTCGCCCAGGTGCGTTGCCCCACACTGGTGATTGGAGGGCGCGATGACATCTTCACTCCGCCATGGATGAGTGAAGAGGTTGCCGCTGCCATCCCCGGTGCGGAGTTGCACCTCTATCCCAAGGCTGGTCATGCGTTCCATTGGGAGTGCCTTGAGGACTTCAATCCGCGCACCACGCAGTGGTTGCTGGCCCATTGAGGTGCGGGCATGCGATTGATTAGTGGCAGCGCTGGGGGCCTCAGACTCGAGGTGCCCAAATCGGTGACGCGTCCCACTCAGGAGCGCGTGCGCGGGGCCGTCTTCAATGCCCTGGCGGACCGGGTGCCTGGCTCCAAAGTGCTGGACTTGTTTGCGGGTTCAGGCGCGCTAGGTCTTGAGGCCTTGAGTCGCGGAGCATCCTCGGCCCTGATGGTGGATTCCGAGCGCGGGGCCTGTGAGGTGATTGAGCGCAATCTGAGCTGGACCAAGCTCAAGGGGGGCAAGGTGCTCTGCGCCGACGCCTTGCGCGTCCTTGAACGCCTGCAGGCGCAGGGGCAGCGCTTTGATTTGATCGTGGCCGATCCGCCTTATGTGCATGCCAAGGAGGATCGCGATTGGGGCCGTGAGATGCTGGATCAAGCGGCGCTGCCTGACCTGATGAACCCTGGTGCGGTGCTGGTCCTTGAGGTCTCGTGGCGCACTCGCTGGCGCGAGCATCCGCAGTGGGAGTTGCTGCGGCAGCGCGACTACGGCGATGCGCGTCTGTGGTGGCTGGGCAGGGCGGTGGCGGCACCAGAGATCGAGGCCGCTGAGCCGGAGCAGGCCCTTGGTTAGGGAGCCAGGCCGATGGCGCGGCGCGGGTGGGTGTCGAGCATGGCCTGGATGTGACTCTCATCGAGGCCAAGGGGCCCCCGTGCGTTGTTCAAGATGCGCGGAATGGTCACGGTGCTGCCGACAAAATGAGAGCCGTCGGGGCTGCGGGCCACGAGGTCCTCGCCGATCTGGATGTCCCAGCCTGCAAGGCTGTAGCGCCCCGGCCCAAGCCTTGCGGCGGAGATGGCGTCGGTGACAAAAATGCAGCGCTCCAGCCCAGCGGCACGCAGGTAATTGCGCAGCGCAAAAAACTCGATATGCACGCCATCGGGGATGAAGCAAAGCCACAGGCGATCACTCAGGTTCAGGGCCCTTTGAATGATGTTGTCGTGGCGGTGCATGAGCATCGGACATCCGTTGCCCACATGGGTGAAAAGACTTAGACCTGCGTCGGCGGCGGCCCGCAGCACCTCCAGTGAGGGGTCGCAGTGGCCTGCCGAAACGGCGATTCCTTGGGCGGATAAAAACGCTGTGGTGCGCTGTCCCTCGTCACATTCTGGCGCCAGGGTGACGAGCCGGGTGAGACCGGCACCGGCTTCCAGCAGGGGCTTGATGGCTTCAGGGTTGGCGGGCAGCACATGATTCGGGGGGTGCGCGCCGACATAACCTTTTTGAGGGTTGATGAACGGACCCTCAAGGTGCACTCCAGCGATGACCTCACGCGCCAAAGGGTCCTGTTCGCGCAATTGCACCAACTTGGCGACGCGCGAACTCATCGAGCTGACGCTGTCGGTGATGAAGGTGGCGAGAATTTGGTCGCAGCCGTCTTGGCGCAGACATTCGCAGGCATGGTGCAGTCCCTCGGCATTGAGGTCATCGCGGTTGAAGTCCACTCCGGCGTAGCCATTGACCTGGAGATCGAGGGGTTTCATGAGTAGGAATTCAAGCAAAGGCCGAAGCGTTTGGCCACCGCACAATCGTGCCCGGTGAGCGTGTTTTTGTGCCCTCGCTGGCAGGATAGAGCTGGTCAGGCTTCAAGCCTTGCCAGCAGTTCAGATCGCAGCACTGGCAGGTCCTCCTCCGACGGGGGCTGTTGGCTGTAGAGTGCAAGGTAAAACATGCCTTGGCGACTCGGGCATGGCATGGCCAGGAGGTGCCTGCCACAGATCGCGCGGCGGCGCAGCAGCGCCTGTCCGCCACCGGCAAAGAGGGCGCTGACCCGGCTGGAGGCGATCCAAGTCTGCAGTTCGTGCGTCACGCTGATGGCATCGGAGGGGGCGCCGCCGATGAGTCGTCCGCGTTCGTCAGCCAGAAGCAGACCGCCTTCCGCCCGCCGGTGGCGCTGCACCCAATCCTGCAATTCCTGTCCCGGGTCGGTTGGAGGACCGGCTGGTGGCGTTGTCCTTTGTGCAGCCAGAGCTGGCTCAGTGGAGATCGGGCTCAGGGCTCCGCTGCGCAGCGCTCGTTCACGGATTGCCTGCAGGCGTTGGCGCATGGCCTCAGAGACTGCGGGTGGTGCAGAGGGAGGGATGGCGTCTGCTGCCGAGGCCTCCTGAGTGAAGGCAGTGGCCGCTGCAGGCAAGGATTCTGGGGCAGGGCCTGGTTTGGCTTCGTCGCTCAGTGCCTTGAGCAGGCCTTGGATGTCGGCGTCGTCAATCCACGAGATTTGCATGGGGCGATGGGGCGTTGGTGGTTTGGCGCAGGCCGATTCTCTCTTCGAGATGAGCGGCAAGCTGGGCGAAAAGTTCGGCCTCTG
This sequence comes from Prosthecobacter sp., assembly GCA_030833205.1. Classification (GTDB taxonomy): domain Bacteria; phylum Verrucomicrobiota; class Verrucomicrobiia; order Verrucomicrobiales; family Verrucomicrobiaceae; genus Prosthecobacter. Next base: position 20,171 of record JAURHS010000048.1, on the reverse strand, counting down.
CGGGGGGAGTCTTGCCCATCATGGCCACGGGAACGCCGTGAGCGCTGGCCTCCAGAAGGCGCAGACTGCGCGGAATACTCAGAGGCCACAGTAGTGGGGCAGGCAGTGCCGCGCGCAATTCGCTGACCACTCGGCGGCTGATGGCGCTGTCCTCCATGACCATGCTCAGCAGAATGCCGGCGATCTGCACCTTGGAGCCGTCGCGGCGGAAGCGGCCCAGAGTCTCGAGAAGATGCGGAATGCTGCGCACGGCCAGCGGTTCGGCTTGTTGGGGAATCAGCACCCAGTCGCAGGCCTTGACGATGGATTCCGTCATGCCGGTCATGCCCGCGGCGCTGTCAAAGAGAACCACATCAAAGCCCTGATCCTCGGCCTGCAGCAGTAGCGAGTTGAGGCGCTCTGGAACCTCGCGGGAAAGCCAGCCTGCGGCAGCAGATTCGTCGTATTGGCCAGCCACCAACAGACTCAGTCCTGGCAGTTTGGTGGGGATGATCAGCTTGCTGCTGTCCTGCTCGCGGCCGCTGATCCAGTCGTAAAAGCCGCGGCGCTTGCGGGTGCTGCGGGCCAGCGATAAGCCCACGCCGTTCTGGGCGTCGGTGTCGGCCAGAAGCACATTCCAGCCGCGCTTGGCCAGCGCGTGTGCGAGATTGATGCAGAGGGTGGCTTTGCCGACTCCTCCTTTTTGACTGGCCGTAGCAATGGCGATCACGGCGCCAAGCCTAGAGAGATGCGGCGCTCTGGCAAGCCTGTCTCAGGCCCCTTCTTTGTCTCCGGCCCGCGCTCGTCCCCTCTGCCACCAGCCAATCGCAAAGCCCACTGCGAGGCAGATGGTGGGGAGCAGGGCCGTCTCTGCCGCGAGCCAAAGCAGTCCTTCCAGGGCGCTGGGAGATTCAGGGGCGTTCATGGCTTTGTGGGGTTGGCTGGGGATGGGGCTGGAGCCGGCAGGGAGGTTTTTTGGCCAAGGGATTGGAGCAGGCGGGTGCGGTGTTCCAGGAGCGCGTGTTCGGCCAAGGCGGCTGGAAAGCGGTTGGGGAATAAATTGCTTTGTGGCAGTGCTCCAGATTCCAGCCATGAGGCCTGCAGGCTGCAAAAACGCAGGCTTTCACCGGGTTGAGCGAATGCCAAGGTGGCCGGCTGTCCGGTTTTCGGCAGGGGAGGCAGGCTGTGGAGGGTGTGGATCAGGTCGGGGCTTGGTTCGCAATTGCCGCGGGCAAGCAGGCCCTCGGAATCCACCAGCGCACGGCCCGCATAGGCTCGTTTGGTGGCGTCCAACAGTTGCGCCCTCGAGGCCTCCTCTGCGACCTGTCCCATGATCCACACCCGATCGTTGAGCAGCAACCATTGCACGAAGGCCGGTTGGCTGCGGCTGCTCATCGCAGGGATGCCGCGACTGTCCTCCAGTAGCCATTCTGTGACCATTCGATGATCTGCCAACAGGGCGGTGGGCTTGAGCAGTGCGGGAAGAGTGCCCGCCCAGCCTGGAGTGCCCAGACGCAGTTGTTGCAGGCGGGTCCAGCCGCCACTGCCCCCAACTCCCAGCAGCACTCCGCGGCCTTCGGGCGGATCATCGTCATGCTCGGGTCGTCTTGCTGCCAGATCCGCGGGGCCAAGATTGGGTAGTTCAATGCGCCGACGGCGGTTGGGGTTGAGGCGCACATCGTCGATGATGCGAATGTCTGGAAAGGCAGAGATGAGGGCGTTGAGCCATTGTCGTTTGCCCTCGAGATCGCCGACTTCGCCGCGCACCAACAGACGCTTGTCGCGCCAAGCCACAAAGAGATGGGGCGGCGGCAGAGTCGCTTGGCGCCGGGCTTCGGCAGCCAATGCCAATTGCTGCGAACGGTACTGCCTGAGTCGTTGCATTGCAGGAGCAATGGCCTCCTCCCACAGGGAGGCTTGCACGCCCGCCTCCAAGCACAGTTGACGGCTGCGCTCTGAGGGTTGATCCAGCGATAAGATCTTCCAAGAACCACCAATGGTGACCACGGCGGCAAGCGCCTGATGGGGGTCTTGGTTCGTTGGCAAGGGAAGGTCCTCCAAGGTGGGTGCCACATCGGCGGCTTCGTCGTGGTGAGCGGAGTCGGTGCGGAGCCGCGAATCGAGATTGCCGCCCTGTTGGCTCCAAGCCTGAGTCAGTGCCAGGCTCAGATCGCGGCGTTCGGCCTCGCTGGCTGTGGCACCCCACAATTGGCCGCGTGAGCCCGCTGCGGTGATCATGAGCCATCCATTGGGGTAGGGCATGATCCTGGTCTCGTTGCTGACCCCTGACACGGGATTGAGCCGTCTGGCCATCGAATTGCCCAAACGCAGTTCATGGCGCAGCTTTCTGAGGATCTGATCGAGTTGCTCGCGGTGACGGATATCGCCTCGCACGATGAGTTGCCTGCCGTGAGCCAGCACCTCTGCGGCAGAGTAGCCCGTGGGCAGATTCGCTACTGCCGCGCGGGCCTGCTGCAGCAATTGCTGCTGCAGGCGCGGTGCCAGCCAGAGTGCGCAAAAGCACCACAAGGCCAGCATCGCTGCGCCAAGCAGGGTGCAATCGCGTGGCTTCACGGTGCGGGAGGGGTGAGGGGTGGTCAGGGAGCGCTGATCTTGGCCCGTGTCCGCCGCATGCGGAGGCAACGACTTCAGACGAGCCCAAGGCTGCTGAGTACGGAGCGCAACTGCGAGAGCTTGGGCTCTTCCAAGGCCAGCATGGGCAGGCGAAGTTCCGGCTGGCAGTGTCCGGCCAAGCTCATCGCTGCCTTGATGGGAATGGGGTTGGTGGAAAGCTTCAACAGGGCCGCCAGCAGCGGGTAGTATTGGTGGTGAATGGCTGCTGCCGCAGGGAAGTCGCCCCTGAGCGCCAGTTGCACCATCTCGGCGATCGGGCCAGGAATGAGATTGGAGGCCACGCTGACCACTCCAACCGCGCCCACCGCCATGAAGGGCAGGGTGAGACTGTCATCGCCGGAGAGAATCTCGAAGGCTGCTGGCAGCATCTGTTTCATCTGATTGACGCGCTCAGGGTTGCCGCCTGCCTCCTTGATGGCACAGATGTTTGGGCAGGTGCGGTGCAGTTCGGCAATCACTTCAAGGCTGATTTCAATGCCACAGCGCCCAGGAATGCTGTAAAGCATGATGGGCAGGCTGGTGGCTTTGGCCACTGCGGTGAAATGGGCAACGAGCCCCTCCGGGCTTGGCTTGTTGTAGTAGGGGGCAACCTGAAGGATGGCAGTGGCGCCGGCCGCCTCAGCGGCCTGCGTGAGTTCCACGGCTTCGCGGGTGCAGTTGGATCCTGTTCCTGCCATCACGACGCCTCGACCTCGAGCGAAACGCGCCGCCAACTCGATGACGCGCAGGTGTTCTTCGTGGTCGAGGGTGGGCGATTCGCCAGTGGTGCCGCAGGGCACAATGCCGCTGACCTTGGCGTCGAACTGAAGGTCCACCAGCTTGGCCAGGGCCTGCTCATCAATGCGGCCTTGGTGAAACGGGGTGATGATGGCGGTGTGGGTGCCGGCGAACATGGGGAGGATGAAATCGGGGTTGGAGGAGGGGGCAAGTCAGAGCATGAGGCCTGAGGGCGGATCAGGCAAGCGATTCGCCCAAGCGGATCTGGCCGCTGAAGGTAATGTCCGCAGGCCCAAGCAGGGTGACTTTGCGGTATTCGCCGGCGGCCACGCGCTCAAAGCCGACGCGGAGGGTGTCGCCCCCAGCAACGGTCACGGCGATGGGCCCGGGCTCGCCGCTGAGTTCATGGTGAATCAACGCACAGGCCACCATGCCAGTACCGCAGGCCAGAGTCTCGTCCTCTACTCCGCGCTCGTAGGTGCGGATGGCGATCTGTGAGGGGCCGCGCGCGACCATGAAGTTTGCGTTGCTGCCCTTGGGAGCAAAGGCCTGATGATGGCGCAGGGCGCTGCCGAGTGTCCTGACCTCCACGGCTGCCAGATCCGGCACCACCACCACGGCATGGGGCACGCCGGTATTGAGGCGATGCACGCAAAGTTCAGCGCCTGCAGCCTGCAGGGCGAGGTTGAGTTGCAGGCCGTGGGGCTGGCTCATCTCAAGGCGCACTTCATTGCCGATGAGTTCCGCCTCGATGAGTCCAGCCAGCGTTTCGAAGCGCACGCGGCTCAAGCTGCCCTGATGGAGGTGATTGACGAAGCGGCCAAAGCAGCGTGCGCCATTGCCGCACATCTCTGCTTCACCGCCGTCGGCATTGTAGTAGCGCATGCGGAAGTCGCCCTCGCCGGTGGCGCGTTCAACGCAGATGAGGCCATCGGCTCCGATGCCGCGATGCCGGTCGCAAAGCGCCGCGATCTCAGGACGGCTCAAGTTCAGTTTGAGTTCGCGGTTGTCGAGCATGACGAAGTCGTTGCCCGCGCCATTCATTTTGGTGAAGTGCAGAATCATGAGTGGAGGAAGAGGAGGGGTTCAGTGCAGGGCCTTGACTGCGGCCACAAGTGGTTGGACAAATTGCTCCACGCGCGCTGCCAGGTCGGGCTGAGATCCGTTGGCTTCAATGCATTTGACGATCGCGCTGCCGACGACCACGCCATCGGCCATTGAGGCAATCGTGGCAGCCTGTTGCGGGGTGGAGACCCCGAAGCCAACGCAGATGGGCAGATTGCTGTGTTGGCGAATGGCCTCCACTTGCTCGGCAATGCCTGCGGCCACCTCGACCTGCTCGCCGGTGACCCCGAGCCTCGACACATAGTAAATGAAACCCTGAGCTTGTGTCGCAATGGCGGCAATGCGCTCTGTGGAGCTGGTTGGGGCGATGAGTTGAATGTGGCGCAGGCCTTGGTCGCGCCGCAGTTCCTGATTGATCGCCGCTTCATCCGGGGGCAGGTCAAGGATGAGAATGCCATCGGCACCGGCCTTTGCGGCATCGAGGTGAAACTCTTCAAAGCCGTAGGTGTAGACGGGATTGAGGTAGGTGAAGAGGACCAGGGGGATTTGGGATCGGCTTCGAATCTTGGCCACCGTCTCGAGCACCTTGGCGGTGCTGGCTCCCGCCTTCAAAGCGCGCTCTGCGGCAAGTTGATTGACGATGCCATCAGCCAAAGGGTCCGAGAAGGGCAACCCAAGTTCAACCACATCCACTCCTGCGCGCTCGAGGGCGGAGACCAGCTCCACAGTGGCATCGAGATTGGGGTCGCCTGCGCTGATGTAGGCCACGAAGGCGCGTTTGCCTTGAGAACGAAGTCGCTCAAAGCAGGCGTCAAGGCGATGGGAGCAGGAAGGGGCGGACATGGGGCAGGTTGTCTAACCTGACCAAGGCCAGAGTGCAAGATGGCAATGCCAGCCTCTGGGGGCGGCATGGTAAGGGGGCGGCATGGCTGAGCCGATGGGGGTAGGCGGGCTTCGATCCGCCGCGATGGGCGTTGGTGAACGAATTTGCATCTTAAAGTCGCTTGCCCTCAGGGCATGGCTTGTGCTCCTTTCTCCATCATGGCCAAATCCCCCAAGCCCAAAAAGAAGAAAGCGGCGGCAAAGAAGGCTGCGGCGACGGAGAGAGGCAAGGCTGCCCTGAAGCGCGGAGGGTTCTGGGTCGGGTTTGACTTGGGGGGGACCAAGATGCTGGCTTGTGTCCTTGATGACAAATTCAAGGTCCTTGGTACGGCGCGCAAAGCGACAGGGGGTAGCGAAGGTCAAGCCAAGGGGCGTCAAAAGATTTTGAAAACCATCGCCGAGGCCATCGAGGATGCCGGGGTGGACCCTCGCGATTTGCAGGGCATCGGCATCGGCTGTCCAGGTTTGGTGGATCCCGCCAAGGGCGTGCTGCTCAACGCTCCCAACCTGGGCTGGAGCCGCCTGAAACTCGGAGAGTTGCTTAAAGGTGCCTTCCGTCGGCCGGTGGCAGTGCTCAATGATGTGGATGCTGGAACCTTTGGCGAGTACGCCCTGGGCGCGGGGAAGGGGGCGCGGTCACTGCTTGGCGTCTTCCCCGGCACGGGAGTGGGAGCAGGTTTTGTCTACGATGGGAAGCTGGTGATGGGCCGGGCAATTTCCGCGATGGAGCTGGGCCTGATTCAGTGGCCTGGAACCCATCTGGGCAGTAGCAATTGGGGAACGGTGGTGCTTGAGGATCTCACCAGCCGCCTGGCCTTGGCCGCTCAGGCGGGCGTGGCCTGTTATCGTGGCCAGTTGCCCGAGCTCGACCGCAAGACCCAGGGCAGCCTGAGGCAGATTCGCAGCAAGGCTCTGGCTCAGGCGCTACGCGGCGGTGATGAGGCAGGCATGGTGTTGTTTCACAATTCCATTCGGTTCTTGGCGATGGGGATCGCCACGGTGGTCAATCTGCTGGCTCCGGATCGGATTGCCCTGGGCGGTGGATTGGTGGAGGAAATGCCCATGCTTTATCTTCAGCTCCTGCGTGAGGAGGTGGCGCGCTTTGCCCTGCCGCAGCTTGCGCGCGGTGTCAAATTCACGGTGGCCAGGCTGGGCCCCAATGCCGTGGCCATTGGCAGTGTGGCATGGCTGAGGCAGCGGCAGAAAGACAACACCACAGCATTGTCATGAGTTCTCCTTCATCCCCCGGCGCCTACACCAGGGAGCAGGCTGTCATCTATGTGGGGCCAGCCTCGATCTCGATGATCATTGGCCACAGCGGTGCTGAAGGTGAGTTTGAAGAGGTGGATCACCTCGATCGTCCGCTGCCCTTGGCGCGCGACATCTTCCGCGATGGGACGGTTTCCGGTGCCACTCTGGAAAAGGCCGCGGGCATCCTGCGCGACTATCTTCTCGCTGCCAGAGAATACGGCCTGAGCGCCGATTCGATGAGGCTCTACAACACCACCATTCTCTCTGAGGCGGGCAATCACGAGATCTTTCTCAATCGCCTGCAGGTGACCTGTGGACTCAGTGCGCGGCTCATTGACGATGGCAACATGACGCGTCTGGTGTATCAGATCGCGCGTCGCCTGCTGGAGAAAAACCCGGGCCTTGCCAAGGGTGACACCTTCGTGACTCACATTGGGCCGGGCAACACGCGCGCTCTCTATTTCCGCAAGGGGCGGTTGGCTGCGTACAGCAATTATCGGCTTGGCATCTTTCGCGCCAGAGAGGCAGTGGCCAGTGCGGAGGATGGCCTGCAGAGTGAGGGGCCAACCTTGAGTCACCTTGAGGAGCAGATTCGCGGGGTGGTGGATCATCTGGCTCAGGACTATGCGCAAAGCACGGTGGACTATCATGTGGCCATCGGCGCGGAGTTGCAGAGTGTCGCGCCCCTGCTGGGCAGGGCGCAGGACGGCGCATTTCGGCTCTCGGAATCGGAGTTGGCGCGGTTTACTGGCAAGTTGGCAAGCCTCAGCCCGGATGAACTGGTTCGCCGTCTGCATGTCCATTACAGCGGAGGCGAGGGAGTGGTGCCGGCACTGCAGACCAACCTGGCGCTGGCCCGGCGCTTTGGAGATGAGGCCATCTGGGTGCCAGAGGGCGATTTCCAGCGCGAGTTGATGCAGGACCTCATCGCCGAGACGCCGCGCACCGCCAGCTTCCAGGAGGAGGTGATGCAGGCCGCCAGCGAGATCGGGGTTCGCTACAAGACGGATCGCCGCCATGCCGACCATGTTGCGGCGTTCGCCCAGCAGTTGTTTCGTGAGCTTCGCCCCTTCCATGGGCTGGACTCACGCTATGAGCTGGTGCTTCGTGTGGCGGCCATGCTCCATGAGGTTGGCATGTTCATCAGCCCGCGCGAGCATCACAAGCACAGCCTCTACATTCTCATGCAGACTGAGATTTTTGGTCTCAGCAGCTCCGAGCGCGAGTTGGTGGCGCTGTTGGCACGCTACCACCGGCGTTACAACCCTGAGCGCAGCCACGCCCACTACGCTGACCTGGGGCGCGAGGAGCGCATGGTTCTGCTCAAGCTGGCCGCGCTGCTGCGAATTGCCGATGCCCTCGACCGCAGCCATGCCCAGCGCATTCGCAGCATGGTCCTGCGGCCGGAAGCTGGGCGGCTCCGCATCATCACGCCAGGCGTTGAGGATACGACGATTGAGCAGATTGCCATTGACTCCAAAGGCGGCATCTTCAAGGAGATTTACGGTCTTGAGGTGGTTCTCAGCCCCTCCTGAGGCGGGGCTCGGATCAGGCAATGGTTTACAAAGCCTGGATTTGCGCCTACCTTAAAGGCCCCCATGAGGCGAATGCTTCCAGCGCTGATGGTCTGCGGCCTGCTGGCTTTGGCTAGCGCGACCGCCCAACTGCCCTCCGCCGATGACGCGGCGGATCGGTTTTTCCGTGGCTACACCCTTAAGGGGGAGGCAGAGAAACTCGAACAGGAGGGCAATCTTCAGGGGGCTCTGGCGCTATTGGAACAGATGAAGGGGATTTTCGATGCCATCGCGCGCAATCATCCCCAGTGGCAGACGGCGATGCTGGAAAATCGTCGCTCCCTGACCGACGCCGCCATTGGCAGGCTCAAGGCCAGAATGGCAGGGCAGCCTCCATCGCAACCGGCGGCCGCGGCGGCACCTGCCGCCTCGATGCCTGCGTTGAGCAGCGTGGCGGGTGCAGCATCACCGCTGGCGGGATTGCCCAGCCTTGGAGAGGTTTTGGGACAGTGGGAGGCTTCAATGAGGGAGCGCATGCGTGCGTTGGAAAATCAGAACAGCACCCAGCAGGAAGACCTGCAGAAGTGGCAGCAGTGGTATCAATGGGCCTCTGGTGAGATCACGGTCAGTCGGCAGCGGCAGGAAAAGCTGCAGGGCGATCTCACAGCCAAGGACAAAGCGATTGCGCAAATGCAGGGTGATGTGGCTGCGGGGCGCGCCAGCAAAAGGGAACTGGAGGCTCTGCAGAAGGAGCGGGCCTCACTCAAGGACGAGATGCAAAAGGTCGCCCAGCGTCTGACCGCAGCCCAAGACAATGCCAAGGAGGCGGCGCAGAAGCTTGTTGAGGCCTCAGTGCGGATCAAGGAGTTGGAAAAGGAACGCAACACGGCAATGAGCCAACGCGATGCGGCGCAGACTCAGGCCGAAAAAAGCCGCAAGGAATTGGAGGCGCTCAAGGGTAGCATGGTCAAGGACGGCAAGGTTCTCGCCGAAGCGCAGCAAAAGCTGACTGCTGCCGTTGGGGAACGCGACGCCATGCGGACGCAACTCGAGGGCGTGCAAAAGGAGCTTGCCGCCCTGAAACAGATTCAGAAACCGGCCATGGCTGCCGACGAGCGGCAACGGCTCCTGGCTGAGAATGCCAAGCTCAAGGAGCAGTCGCTCAAAGATGCCACTGAACTCAAACGCTGGCAGCAGCAGGCACAGTCCCTGGAGCGCGAGGTGACCTCGCTGACCGGGCGAAGCCGCGAGGATCAAAGCAAGCTTGCAGACTTGTCAATGCAATTGGCGCAGCTGCAGAAGGCAGCGCAAGGGGCCCCGATGCCGCCGGAGTTGGCACGCGAAAACGAAATGCTGCGCGAGATTGTCATGCGCCAGTTGCGCACCCAATACCGCCAGCAGCAGGTGCGTGACGAGGTGGTCGCCGAATTGCAGCGGTTGGCGGCAGGCAATCCAGCCTTGCTGGAAAAGGTGGCAGCGCTCAAGGAGGGCAGGCTTTCGCTCAGCGCCCAAGAGGAAAAACTCTTCACAGATCCCGCCGTGCGCGAATTGCTTGGGGCGGGCGGCATTTCAGGCACCCTCATTGCGCGGGTCTCGAAGCCAGCGGACAACATGCCAGCGCCCCTGGCTGCGACACTGGAGAAGGCTCATGAGGTTTTCGCCACCAAGAATTATGCCCAGGCGGCAGGCCTGTATCAGGAGGTGTTGCGGGCAAGACCCCAGGAGGTTAGCGCCCTGCTTGGTCTGGGCTATTGTCAGGAACGCCAACGCGACTACCGGGCCGCCGAAGATACCCTCAAGGCCTGTCTCAAGCTAGATGCCGCCAACGAAACTGCGTTGTTTTACCTGGGAGTCACGCACTTCAAACAAGAGCGCTGGAATGAGGCCCTTGGTTCGTTTGAAAAGGGGTTGGAGGTCAATCCCCGCAACGCCCGCGCGCGCCATTATCTTGGCATCATTGCCACCAAGCTCAGCCTCATTGAGCGGGCGGAACGCGAATTCAAAATGGCGCTGGCCATTGATCCGGAATTCGGCGAGGCGCATTTCAATCTCGCGGTCCTCTATGCCACCTGGGATCCGCCGCGCTGGCCAGAGGCCAAGTTGGCCTACGAGCAGGCCGTAAAGAAGGGGGTCAGCCCCGACGCCAGCCTTGAGCGCCTGTTGCGAGGTTCGAGTGGCGGTGCCCAGTAATCGCTTTGCATGGTGCAACGGGAAGGCAAATCAAGGGCCGGCCGCAAAGCGCAACAGTCTGAGGCGCCCGCCTCGGCTCCGTCGAATTTGCCGCCCGCCAGAGCCAAAGCCTTGGCGGCTGCGCTGGAACATTGGTTTGAGCGGGAGGGACGCGATTTGCCCTGGCGCCGCACTCGTGACCCCTATGCGGTGTTGGTGTCAGAGGTCATGCTGCAGCAGACGCAGGTGGCCACGGTGTTGCAGGGCCGTTACTTTGAGCGTTGGATGCAGCGCTTCCCCGATCTTGCGACACTGGCAACTGCGGATGAGCAGGAGATTCTCGCCTGCTGGCAGGGCTTGGGCTATTACCGCCGGGCGCGCCATTTGCAGCGCTTGGCTCAGCATGTCATCGAGCAGCATGGTGGGCAGTTCCCCGAAACACACTCGCAGATGTTGCAATTGCCCGGGGTGGGTCGCTACACGGCAGGTGCGTTGGCCAGTTTTTGTTTCGGTTTGGCTGAGCCATTGGTGGATGGGAATGTCTCACGCGTTCTCAGTCGCCTTCATAACAGTGCCCTGCCTGTGGACTCCTCGCAGGGCATTGCCCAGCTCTGGTGCTGGGCAGCCGATTTGGTAGACGCCTCGAACCATCCGCGCGCCTTGAATTCGGCTTTGATGGAACTGGGGCAGCGACATTGCCGGCCCAAGCAGGTGCAGTGCGAAGTCTGCCCCGTTCAACGCTGGTGCCGCGCACAGGAGCCGCTGAAGCTGCCGATCAAGGCCAATGCGGTCCAGATCACTGCGGTGGAAGAGGCTGTGGCTTGGATCTGGCAGGAGGGGCGTCTGCTCATGGAGCAGGAACAGGGCAAGAGGCGCACAGGGCTTTGGAAGCTGCCCCCCCTCTCTCGCCAACCTGCGGGTGTCCCGCTGTGGAGCGGCAGCTATGCCATCACCCGCTACCGTGTGAGCCTGAGTGTGCATGGCCTTGGCAATGCAGCCGCTGGACGCTTGTTGCGACAGCCTGGGCGCAAGCTGCAGTGGTTTGCGCCGGGAGAATTGGCCGCCTTGCCCGTGGCCAGCCCCTATCGTCGTGCCTTGGAGGCCCTGTTGCCCCAGGATTGAGCCCCGCGGGAACTCCCCGGCTTCGATCTTGTTTGCGGTGCTGGGGCGATCGGTCTAGATTGGCTTCATGAGCCCGCTTGACCATGCCAGCCAGATTCTCGACACCCTGCTGGGTTATCTCGGTTTTGCCGTCAAGATTGACAAGGATGAGGGCCCCGAGGGCCTGACTCTGATGATTCACTCTCAGGAGGACAGCGAGCGGCTGGTTGGCAAACGGGGGGCAACCCTCGAAGACATTCAGTATCTGGTGAACCGGGTGCTTCAGCGTCATGTTCCGGGGGCACCTCGAGTGCGCGTGGATGTGGATCATTACCGCGCCATGCGTGAGGATCAGATGCTTGATCAGGTCCGCGAGGTGGGTGAGCGGGTGCGCATGACTGGTAAGCCCGAGTGGTTGCCGCCCATGAACAGCTACTATCGCCGCCTCGTGCATCAGGTCTTCGTCAATGACCCAGAACTGCAGTCCTCAAGCCAGCAGGGGCAGGCTCGCTACAAGCGAATGCGCATTGCCAAGCGTCCGAAGCAGGGGTGAGATTGCCGATGATGCCCTGCGGCTTACGAGCAGGCAGATGACAGGCGAATCGTCAGCGGGGCGCTCATGGCCCTTTTGAACCACGGGCCTTGGGCCCTTGGCTTCCTTGGCGGGAAAAGTCGCGAGACCCGTCCTGGAGGCGGTTCAGCGGAGCTCGTTGACGAACTCGTGCAGCGCACCCTCAAGAAGAGCCAACTCGGCGTCACCAACACAAAACGGCGGCATGAGGTAAAGCGTGTTGCCAATGGGCCGAAGCAGAAGGCCCCGCTTGAGAAACCAAGAGATCAGGCCTCTGGCCCCCGCATTGCCATAACGGGAGTCCATGCCAGGCACCTCAAAGGCAAAGATGCCGCCCAGCAGGCGCGGCGGGGGAAGATCCGCAATCTGCGTGGCCATTGGCAGCAGACGCTCACGGTAAAACTGCTCCAGTCTCAGCACGCGCTGCAGGGTTTGTTCGCGCTCGAACAAATGCAGGCTTTCCAGCGCAACGGCGCAGCTGATGGGGTTGCCAGTAAAGCTGTGGCCATGCGCAAGGGCAGTGGAAAAATCCGGCCCCTTGAAGGAATCAAACACCTCCCCGCTGATGAGGGTTGCCCCCAAGGGCAGGATGCCTCCCGTCAGGGCTTTGGAGAGACAAAGCATGTCGGGCACCACGCCAAGGTGTTGCAGCGCAAACATGTTCCCGGTCCTGCCAAAGCCCGTCATCACCTCATCAACAATCAACAGCACGCCTCGTTGCCTTGCGTATTCCAGCAGCGCCCGCATGAAGGCGATGCTGTGGGTTCGCATGCCTGCGGCCCCTTGAATCAGTGGTTCAACGATCAGGGCCGCGATGTGAGGCTCATCGAGCATGCTCTGGCATTGCCCGAGCAGGGTCAGACTTTCCTCATCCAGCGGCGCATCCGCAGCGCGGTGGGGCACTGGCAGGTGGACCACGGGCACGGCGTTGAGGTCGGCCTTGTCGAAGTAGCCGATGGAGCCGCCGGCCGCCATGGCGCCGAAGGTGTCGCCATGATAGCCGCCTCGCAATGCGGCGATCGTGTTGCGTGGCAGGCCGCGGTTGCGCTGGTGTTTCAGCGCAGCCTTGAGCGCAACCTCAACGGCTGTCGAGCCATTGTCGGAATAAAACACACGGTGCCCTGCCAGCCCGGTGACCTCGACGAGACGCTCAGCCAGACGCACTGCGGGTTCATGCGTCACGCCACCGAAGAGGACATGATCGAGTTGAAGAGCCTGCCTTTTCAGGGCTTCGGCCAAGGCGGGATGGCCGTGGCCATGGATGTTGACCCACCAGGACGAGGTGCAATCCAGCAGTTTACTGCCATCGGATTGAAACAGGTACGCGCCCTTTGCGGAGGTGATCTCCACGGGATACTGTTCCAGGCCGTGTTGGGTGAAGGGATGCCAGAGGATCTGCTTGTCCCGTGCGCTCAGGCTCGATGGATTCATGACAGCGACTCGATGGAGATGGTGCGAGAACTGCCGGCATGGGCCTGAGCGTTCAGGACCTCCGTCAAGACAGGCCCGAGCGCACAGGGCCTGCCCCGTTGGCGAAGAATGTCAGAGGCCAGTCTCAAGCAGTGGCAGGTATGCCTCAGGGGCATGCGGGCGTCAAGCAGGCGCGGCGAGCTCGGCAAAGGCTCATGACCCGAGACCGCGAGGGGTTCAATCCTCCAGGCCAAATCGAACACCATGCGGAGGGGGAGCAGTTGGGCCGAGTCACTGGATCGGAGTTGACCGCCAGTGCGGGTGGAGGCGAGGGCGGGAATTGAACCCGCGCATACCGGTTTTGCAGACCAGTGCATTACCACTTTGCTACCTCGCCGAAACCCAACAGAACGGTAACCTAGCGGGAAGGAGGGCGCTGTCAACCCTGCGCTGGCCAACCGGGGCCATCCCTGCAGCGCCCCCCGATCGGCGCTGGGCTCACTGCAAGTTGAGGCCTGGGGCCATCGTTGCAAGAGGCTCATGAAGACTGCGATGCGCTTGATTTTGGCCTGGGTTTGGCTCGGACAACTCAGCATGGCTGAGGCTGAGGCCGTCAAGCCAAGGCCCAACATCCTCTTTTGTTTCGCCGATGACATGGGGCGCTACGCCTCGATTTACTCCAAGCTCGAGGGGCAGGGAGGCATCAGCGATTTGGTGAAGACCCCAAATCTGGATCGCGTGGCGCGGGAAGGGGTGCTGTTTAAAAACGCCCATGTCTGCGCGCCTTCCTGCACGCCTTGCCGCAGCGCCTTGCTCTCGGGTCAATATTTTTGGCGCACGGGACGGGCCGCCATTTTGCAGGGAGCCAAGTGGGACCCGGCCATCCCGTCCTTCCCCCTCCTGCTGCGCGACAGCGGTTACCATCTGGGCAAGATGTACAAGGTCTGGTCGCCGGGCACGCCTGCAGACGCGCCCTACGGTGGACAGGCCCACGCCTTCGAGAAGCATGGACGGCGCTTCAATGATTTCTCTGAGCATGTCACTGCCATGATGGCGAAGGGCCAGAGCCTGCAATCCGCGAGGGAGGAATTGCTCGGCGAGGTCACGGCCAACTTTGAGGATTTTCTCGCCGCAAGGCCCAAGGACGCGCCGTTTTGTTTTTGGTTTGGGCCCACCAATGTGCATCGCAAGTGGGTGCAGGGCAGTGGCCAGGCGCTTTGGGGCCTCAACCCCGATGAGCTCAAGGGCAAGTTGCCGAGCTTTCTGCCCGATGTGCCTGAGCTGCGCGAGGACATGGCCAGTTATCTCGGCGAGATCATGGCCTTTGATGCGGCGGTGGGGCGTTTGATGCAGCGTTTGGAGCAGGCTGGTGAGCTGGATCGCACCTTGGTGGTCATCAGTGGTGATCATGGCGCGCCTGGATTCCCGCATGGCAAGTGCAACCTCTATGACTTCGGCACCCATGTCTCGCTGCTGGTGCGCGGCGCTGGCACGACGGGCGGCAGGGTGGTTGAGGACTTCGTCAATCTCATGGATCTGGCGCCGACCTTTGTGGAGCTTGGCGGTCTCAAGCCCCCGTCGGTGATGACTGGCCGCAGCCTGTTGCCCATCCTGCGCAGCGAGAAATCAGGGCAGGTGGAGGCCGGGCGCAGCTTCGTGGTGACTGGGCGCGAGCGTCATGTGGAGAGCGCGCGCGAGGGCTTTCTGCCCTATCCGCAGCGCGCGCTGCGCAACGCGCGCTTTGCCTACATCCGCAACTTCAAGCCGGAGCGCTGGCCCATGGGCGCGCCCGGCGATGGCAAGGCCAGTGCGCAGGAGTTGGCTGACAACACGCACCTGGGTTTTGCCGACATGGACAGCAGCCCGAGCAAGGCCTGGCTGATGGGGCGCGGCGATGATCCGCAGTGGGCCAAGTATTTCGATTGGGCCTTTGCCAAGCGGCCACTGGAGGAATTGTACGACTTGGGTCTGGATGCGCAGGAGACGCGCAATGTGGCCGCGGACCCGAAGTACTCCGCGACCCTTGAGCAGATGCGCGGGCAGTTGCTGGAGTTGCTGGCGCAGACCAAGGACCCGCGCGTGGTGGAAGACGGTAAATTCTTTGAGACCGCGCCGATGGCCGGGCCGCTGCCCAAGGATGTGCTCAATCCGCGTGCGGCTGCAAGGGGCAAGGGGAAGGGCAAGGCCAAGGGCAGACCGCTGCCCTGATGCCGCTGCCCATCGGGGGCTGCGTGTCGTGGCGAAGCGACGCGCGTTGCCGCTTAAATGCGACGCACGAGCACGGAGCTGTTGTGGCCTCCGAAACCAAAGCTGTTGCTCAAGGCGCACTCGATCTTGGCGGGGCGGGCCTCGTTGGGCACCACATCGATGTCCACTTCAGGGTCGAGGTTCTCAGCGTTGATGGTGGGCGGCACGACTTGATCGCGCAGCGCCAGAATGCTGGCCGCAAGCTCCACGCCTCCGGCGGCACCCAGAAGGTGGCCGGTCATGGACTTGGTGCCGCTGACCAGCAGGCCCTTTTGGGCATGGGCACCGAAGGTGCGTTTGATGGCGCGCAACTCGCAGAGATCGCCCACCGGAGTGGAGGTGGCGTGGGCGTTGACATAACCGACCTGCTCCGGCGTGCAGCCCGCATGGCGCAGGGCGATGTCCATGCACTTGGAGGCGCCAAGGCCCTCGGGATGGGGCGAAGTGAGATGGTAGGCATCCGCGGTGACGCCGTAACCAGCGAGCTCCGCGTAGATGGTGGCGCCGCGGCTGCGCGCGTGCTCATACTCCTCGAGGACGACGACACCGGCGCCTTCGCCCATCACGAAGCCGTCGCGGCCCACATCCCAGGGGCGGGAGGCGCGCTGAGGCTCGTCGTTGCGGGTGGAGAGGGCCTTCATGTTGCCAAAGCCAGCCAGGCCACAGGGGCGAATGCTGGCCTCAGCGCCGCCGCAGATCATGATGTCGGCATCGCCAAACTTCATGATGCGCCAGGCTTCGCCGATGTTGTTGTTGGAGGTCGCGCAGGCCGTGGTGATGCACATGTTCGGGCCCATGAAGCCGTACTCCGTGGCGATCATGCCCGAGGCGATGTTGGTGATCATCATCGGGATCAGGAAGGGGCTGACACGCGAGGGCCCCTTGTTGAGCAGGATCTCGTACTGGGCCTCAATGGTGCTCAGACCGCCGATGCCGCTGCCCACCATCACGCCGACGCGCCAGGGATCGAGGCTGTCGGGGTTGAGGCCACTGTCGGTGAAGGCCATCTTGGAGGCGGCCATGGCCAATTGAAAAAAGCGATCCGCGCGGCGGGCCTCCTTGTGGTTGTTGAAAAAGGGCGTGGGGTCAAAGTCCACGACTTCACCCGCGATCTTGCAATCGTAGGCCGTGGTGTCCATGGACTGGATGTGGCGGATGCCGCTCTTGCCGGCGACCAGATTGTTCCAGAAGTCGTCCTTGTTGTTGCCCAGGGGGGACACGACTCCAATTCCGGTGACGACGATGCGACGCTGACTCATGTGGGATGGGGAAGATGACGGAGTTTTTAGAGAACACGCTTTGCCTCAAGCGGCAAGGTGTTTTTCCCCTTTCGGGTTACTCTGGGGGTTGTTGGGCCCACCAGTCGCGCAGGGCGCGGCGCTGTTGTTTGTTGGGCCGTTGAAGCAGAGCATTTTGGGAGGGTGGGTTGTGCAGGCGTTCCTGCTCGCGGATCTGGCGCGCCTTCTCGATCGCCTCGGCCGGGGTGAGGTCCTCGCAGTGGGCGGGCACGGCCTTGGCGGGCAGGCGTTGAGGCGCGAAGCCCAGCACTTTGAGTCGGCGTTTCAGCGGCCCTTGTTGGACTTCGAGCAGGTCGCCATGGCGCAGTTCGCGCGAGGGCTTGATGGCCGCTCCACCGAGGTGGACCTGCCCCTTGCGGCAGGCCGCGGCGGCAAGGCTGCGGGTCTTGAATAGACGCAGATGATGAAGCCAGAGGTCGGCGCGCTGGCTGCTTGCAGGGGCTTTGGCGGCCTCGGGCATGGGATCAGGGTGCGGGGGCCAGCAGGCGGGCGATGGCCGCGCGCAAACGGCCTTCGCTGGCTGGAGCCGCGTAAGCCTGCGTGGTTTCGTAGCCGCCTTGGGCAAAGGCCGCCTCGGTGGGGATGTAGCCGGTGATGCCATCGGCGTAGGAGGCCGTGGCCACCACCGCGCCGGGGCGCAGGGATTGCGCGTGGAGCTGATATTCCACAAAGCTTTCCCCGGGCAGGTGCAGCAGGCAGAGCCCGCTGCCGAGATGCAGGGCGCTTAAATCCAGCGCGGCCTTGGACTGCACAAACACCAATCGAAGCGCGGCGACAATGCGTGCGCTGGCGGCGGCCTTGGGGTTTTCGAGCACGGCTTGCATGCGCGCAGCGGGAAAGTCCGGGTGCTTGTCGAGGCTGAGGGGTTCATGGCGCCAGAGCATTGGCCCAGCGGGCAGGCGCTTTGCCTGCTGTTGCGCCAGGCGCATGGCCTGATGCAGGCGCTGTGCCAACAGGGGCCGCGTCTGCGGGTTGCCATCGTTGTACTTGCCGGCGCCAATGTTGCCGCCGCAGCCGGTGAAATAAATGTGCAGGCTTTGATCCTCGCGGCTGCACTGCTCGCGGGCCATGCCAACAAAGTCATGGCTGATGCGGCCATCGCCATAATAGCTCATCGGGTGCGTGGCGTAGTAATGCAGGGTGGCCAGCTTTTGCGTGCCATCAAAGAAAGCCACGGACTTGAGCATGGGGTCGATCAGGCCCTCGGGCAGGGCGCGCAGGCGCGCGTCCTTGCTGGCGCTGCCGCGCATGAGGCCCACCTTGCCGTCCTTGAGGTCCACGCGTCGGTTGCCGGCCACCTGCTGCACGGCGGCCTCGCCGACCATCAGGTGGCTGACCTGGCGACGCTGGCTCAGGCTGTGGCTCACGGCCTGAGTGATGCGCTGTAAGGCAGCGTCGCAATCGCTGCGGTCCACCACGGCGAGGTCTGGCAGCAGGCTCTGCACCGCGCTGTCCAACAGTGGGGCGTTGTGTTGATGCAGGCTGTGCAGGGTCACCCGTTGGGCGTCGCAACCCGCCGCCTGGCCAATGGCCTGACGCCATCGCCGATGGTCCTCGCCACGGATTTCGCAGTAGTCCACGGCGCAGAGCACCACCGGCTCGCGCTGCCCATCCCAAAGCACCAGGCCCAGAGCGTAGAGGGGTTGGTCCACCGCCTCAGCAGGCTTGACCAAACCGCCGCACAGGGCAGCGCCCATTCTTGGGGTGACCTCCGCGCGGAATGAGGCGATCTCGAGAGCCTGCACCGATTGCAGACACAAGGCGCAGAGCAGGGAAGTCCAACGCAGGATTGGTTTCATGGGCGATGGGCGGATGGGGAGAGTCTGTCCCTCGGTTTAGGCCAGGATGGGCTTGATGACGCGCGCAGGGTCCACGCCGGTGAGGCGGAAATCCAGGCCCTGGGAACGCACGGTGAGGCGCTCATGGTCGAGGCCCAATTGATGCAGCAGCGTGGCGTGGATGTCGTGCACATGCACCCCGTTTTCCACGGCGCCAAAACCAAAGACATCGGTCTGTCCATGCACGATGCCTGGTTTGAAGCCGCCGCCGGCAAACCACATGGTGAAGGCGTCAATGTGGTGATTGCGTCCGGTGCTCTCGCGCAATTCGCCCATTGGCGTGCGCCCAAATTCTCCGCCCCAGACCACAATCGTGTTCTCCAGCAGGCCATGGGCCTTGAGGTCCTTGATCAGGGCGGCGCAGGCGCGGTCGATGTCGCGGCACTTCTGCGGCAGATGCGTCTCGAGATTTTCGGTGGGGCCGCCGTGGTGATCCCAGTTGGTGTCGTAGAGTTGCACGAAGCGCACGCCGCGCTGCACCAGACGGCGAGCCAGCAGGCAGTTGCGCGCAAAGCTGGCTTCGCTGCGCTCCTTGATGCCGTAGAGATCCAGGGTGGCCTGCGACTCGCGACTGAGGTCCATGAGTTCCGGCGCACTGGACTGCATCGCATGCGCCATCTCGTAGGCCTGAATGCGGGTGGCAATTTCACCGTCGCCGCTTTGCTCCAGGCGGAGTTGGTTGATGGCCTTGACGCGGTCAATGACGCGCTCCTGCTGGTCGGTCTCAATGCCCTTGGGTGTGGAAAGATTGACGATGGGATCGCCCTGACTGCGCAGGGGCACGCCCTGAAAGCTGGTGGGCAGCACGCCGCTGCCCCAAAGCACTGCGCCGCCGCGCGGTCCGCGTGGTCCGCTCTGCAGCACCACAAAACCCGGCAGATTTTCGCAGGCGCTGCCCAGACCGTAGGTGATCCAAGAGCCCATGCTCGGGCGGCCAAACAGGCCGCTGCCGGTGTTCATGTAGAGCTTGGCCGGGGCGTGATTGAAGAGCTCGGTGCGGCAGGTGCTCACCAAGGTGAGTTCATCAATGATGCCCGCAGTGTGGGGCAGGTATTCACTGACCCAGGCGCCGCTTTGGCCGTATTGGCGGAACTTGGTCTTGGGCGCCAGCAGTTGACTGCGGTGGCTGCTGTCCATGAAGGCGAAGCGTTTGCCCTTGGTGTAGCTCTCAGGAATGGGCTTGCCGTTGAGCCGCACCAGCTCCGGCTTGTGCTCGAAGAGCTCGAGCTGCGACGGGCCGCCGGCCATGAACAGGTAAATGACATTGGTGGCGCGCGCCTGGTGATGGGGGGACTTGGGCGCCATGGCGCGGGCTTGCGAGGCTGCCTCGAGCTGTTGCAGCGCCATGGCTCCAAGGCCAATGCCCAGATGGCCAAGGAGATGGCGGCGATTGAAGGCCAGGCCGGCTTGGTCGAGGTCTGCGGGGCAGGGGCGTTGCATCGGAAGGGGTACGATGGCAGGCCTGCCAATCTTAGCAAGCCGCAGCGCTGAGCGC
>JAURHS010000164.1 GCA_030833205.1 Prosthecobacter sp. | reverse complement strand
GCGGCAGGCACCTCGCCTCCATCGTTGCACTCGCCCCTGTTCCTCCCCGTGCCCGAGCCCAGCATCAGCACTGGCATTCGCGCCATGACCTCGACGGTGATTGGCCTGATGAAGTCGCGGCTCTGACCCTGCCTACTTGACCGGCACCGCAAGCCTGCGCTGTCTGCTCTTGGCATCAAAGCGAAGTGTGGATCGGCCTGATTCCGTGCGCAGGGTGATCAGGTGGTGTTGATCGGCAAAAATTTCCATCAGCGCATCGAGCTGGAGGGTTTGAGGGCCCTGCGCGTTTTCGGGGGCAAGGAGTTCGAAAAAGAGGTGCACCTGCTGCTGGGCTCCGGCCCTGACCTCGGCCTTGTCCACCTCATGGCCTAGCCACTGCAGGCGGGCCTTGGCCGCGCCACAACGCCACTGCACATGGCTGTCCACATAGGCCCTGAGGGCCGCATCAAGCTCGCTTGCGGGACGGCGGTCAAAGCGCATCAAGCCATGCCCGGCGCGAATCAAGGCCAACTCCACATCCTCGACAAACCAACTCAGCGAAAGCTCCAACTTCAGCGGGTCCTTGAGGCACTGCACCTCGCCCTGTCCCTGATGCAGATCGTGGGCCTGCACTCGAGCACAGCAACCGCCCCACCCAAGCAGCAGTGCTGCGGCAAGCAAGTGCGCCCACCTCCACTGCCCTTGCCGGAGGCTTTGTGCTGTGGAGTTGAAATGGCTGGGAGAGGAGTTCACCGGAGTGCGGAAGGGGACTGAGCCTGCAGCGGGCCAGCAGCCTGCGCATCGCCGCTGAGCCTGTCAAACCCGCGCAGCTTGGCCCGCCAAGTCAGCGGCGCGAGTCCCAAGACCTGCAACCGCGCAGAGTCTGCCCAGCGCATTGCCGCTCTAGGGCTCGGTGGCCTTCGATGGGGGTGGAGTCGCGGGCTTGGCTGCAGGGGCCTTCGGCGATTGGGCCCTGCCTTCCTTGTCTGGCTTGGTCAGTTCGCGCATTGGGTTGGGGCCCTTCTCGTCCTTGTAGAGTTGAAAGCGGCTTTTGACCGGGCGCCTTGGCCAGTGATTGTTTTCAATCTCGGTGTCAGTGAGTTCCTCGCGCGGGTCGAAGGTCACGGCCTTCAATTCCTTTTTGGTGAGCAGCACCTTGCTGGTCTTGTGCGGGTTGAAGCGCCAGACCTCGGCGGGCAGTTGCATCTCCTCGCTGCTGCCATCGGTGAAGTCGAGCTTGAGAATCACCGGGGTGACCAATCCGCCAAGGTTGCTGAGGTCAATGCTGTAGAGGTTGTGCTTGGTTTCAAGCAGGGCAGGGTCGATGTTCTCTTCGCGCAGCTCCTTGATCAGGGCTTCAAATTTTTTCCGTTCGCTGGGCAGCACGCTGGACTCATCCCATTGGTCATAAAAGTCCTTGAGCTCGGGATAACGGTCCACGCGCTTGGAGAGTTCATAGTTGCGCTCGCGCGTCAGAGTCTTGGGTCGCTCCTCCTCCTCCTTTTTGCGCTTGGCCTTCTCAATCTCCGGATTGCGTGAGTCCAGTTGCAGCCAGCGCACTTGATCCACCGCCACATCCACATGGTCCGTGCTGAAAAACCAGCCGCGCCAAAACCAATCCAGGTCCACGCCGCTGGCGTCCTCCATGCAGCGGAAGAAATCCACCGGCGTGGGGCGTTTGAAGGCCCAGCGCTGGGCGTAAGTCTTGAAGGCATGATCAAAGGCCTCGCGGCCAAGGATGTGCTCGCGCAGAATGTTGAGTGCCGCGGTTGGCTGTCCGTAGGCATTGGGGCCGAGGTCGGCGATGGATTCGCTGTTGGTCATGATGGGCACGCGATCCTTGCTGCGCATGTAATCCACCATGCCGCGCTCGTTGCGACGATGCTTCCAGTCATGTTCCCATTCTTCCTCAGCGAGATACTCGACAAAGGAATTGAGCCCCTCATCCATCCAAGTCCACTGCCGCTCGTCGCTGTTGACGATCATGGGGAACCAATTGTGCCCAACCTCATGGATGATCACGCCGATCAAGGCATACTTGGTGCGCTCAGGGTAGGTGCCGTCCTTCTCTGGGCGCGGGCCATTGAAGCTGATCATCGGGTATTCCATGCCGCCGACCGGGCCATTGACCGACCAGGCCACGGGGTAGGGATAGTCCACCGTGAATCGAGAATAGGTCTGGATGGTGTGGGCAATGGCATGGGTGGAGTATTGATCCCATAAGGGCATGCCCTCGCGTGGGTACATGGACATGGCCATCACCGGAGCGCGCAGCATCTTGTCCAAGGCACCATGGCTGCGCTTGGGGGCAGGCGGGTGGCTGTGGCCTTCCACGGCCATGGCATCCCAGACGAACCTGCGTGAGCAGGCAAAGGCGAAGTCTCGCACTTCATTGGCTTCAAAGACCCAGGTTTTTTTGCCGCTGGGTTTGCCTTGTTGGGCGGCAAGCGCCTCCTGCGGCGTGACAATGAAGACCGGCTTGCGAAATTCCCTGCTGGCCTGCTCCAGTCGCTGGCGCTGAAGTGGGCTCAAGACTTCATCGGCATTGCGCAGGCTGCCAGTGGCCGCCACCTGAAAGTCATTGGGCACGGTCAGGCTCACCTTGTAGTTGCCAAACTCCAGCGTGAACTCGCCGGTGCCCAGGAATTGTTTGTTCACCCAGCCGCCGTAGTCGGTGTAGGCGCAGAGCCTGGGGAACCACTGCGCGATGGTGTAGATGCAGTTGCCGTCCTCCTTGAAGAACTCGTAGCCCGTGCGTGCGTTGATGCGGCGGCAGTCGTTGATGGGATAACTCCAGGCAATGTTGAAGACAAACTTCGCGCCCGCGGCCAGGGGCTGGGGAAGATCCAAGCGCAGCATCGTCTTGACGATGCGGTGGGGCAGGGCGTTGCCCTGCGCATCGGTGAGGCTGCTGATCTTCATTTCGCCGTCGTAGTCTTCGTAGGCCAGCAGGCGGTCCAGTGCCGAGTAACTGATGCGCGAGGGATCAATGCCGCGCTTGCTGTTGGGCACCGCGCGGGAGTCGGCGCGGTGCGAGAGATAGTTTTGATCGAGCTGCACCCAGAGATAATCGAGGCGGTCTGGGGAGGCATTGTGGTAAGTCACCTTGGCTTTGCCGCTGATGCTGCGCTTGAGGTCATCAAGCTCCACGGCGATGTCGTAATCGGCGCGGTTCTGCCAATAGGCCGCACCAGGTGCACCGGTGGCCAGTCGCTGCGCCGTGGGCGGCGGTACCGGCGAGTCGAGCTGCTGGAAGCGCTGCACCTCTGAGGGCGGATCAATGGCTGGCAGGAGCGATGAGCTCGTGCCGCTCATCACGCAGAGGGCAAGCAGCAGGCTCGTGCATGAACGCAGGCCGGAATGGATGAGGCAGGCAGGCATGGCAGGCATTGTTTGCCTTCCCGTCTGTGATGGCAAGCTGAGGCGCAGAGAGCTCAGTGTTGGAGGCGCTGTTGGCGGGAACAGGCGGCCATGGCGTGATTCTCAAAACTGAGAACTGGCTTCCAAAAAATGAGCGCTTTTGGAAGCTCGTCTCTTGTGGGGTAACCCTTTGGCCTGTTATGACTGCGGACGTCCCTGTCTGTGACGAGGGCTCTTGTTTGGCACACCACAAAACGCCGTAAGACCATGAAAACCAATGACGACTCAGCTGAACCATGGTGCAGAAATTGCCCTGGAATGAACGCCGCCAGCCGAAGCCTGCTGCGCTCTGCCGAGCCTCTTTGGCGAGGCCTTCTACCCTTTCTGGCTGCGGGTTGTCTGCAAGGCGCAGTGGTGGTTTTCAATCCCAATGGGGGCAGTGGCACCAGCCCGAGTGTTTCGTTCTCGCCGAACAATCAGTTTAATCTGCCCATCAACACCCTGACCCGAGGCGGCTACACCTTTGCCTACTGGAACACCGCGGCGGACGGCAGCGGCGTGGATTACGCCGACGGCGCCAGCGTTTCCCCCTCTGGTGACCTCATCCTTTACGCCCAATGGAATCGGCCGACCGCCGCGACCCGAGCCACCTCGGTGGTGACCTCGCGGGACGGCAGCAAAGTCTATGTCATCAGCGGCAACAGCCTGCAGCTCTTCGATAGCGCCAATGGAGAAACACTTGCCTCAGTGACCACGGCCACTGACTCACGCGCGTTGGCGCTCTCCCCGGACGGCAGGCGACTCTATGTGACTGGTTAGGCCGATGCCAGCAACAACCGCGGGGTGGCGGTGTACGATGTCTCCTCAAATTCCATCAGCCTGATCAGCACCCTGAACATCAGTCCGCGCCTACCCACCACGCTTGAAATCCCACCGAGCATCGAGCTTAACGCCGATGGCAGTCTGGCCTATGTCACCGACCCCAGCGCCCTGGCCATCACAACTGTCAACACGGCCACTGGGGCCACTCTCGGTGAGTTGCCCTACAACCCGCAAAGGCCCATTGGCATGGGGCTTTCTCCCGATGGCAGTCGTTTGTATGTGCAGCTTCGCGACCTGCAAACCGGAGCCGGGGTTTTTGGCAGGATCGACACCACGACAAATCCACCGCAGGCCCTGCCCTCTCTGATCAGAGACCCCGGCGTCTTCTTGGGCATGGGCCTTTCCGCCGATGGCACGCGCTTCTACGGGGCGAAGGCCGGCGGCATGCGCTGCTGGACAACGGACGGAACCCCGCTGGGTGAGATCTCGTTGCCGGGTGGCTTCTATCGCCGTTGCGTCCTGCCGCCCAGTGGCAGGCTGGTTTATGTGATTGACGGTTACTTTAGAAAGGGGGTGGCGGTGCTGGATGTGAGCAACGACAACCCCACGCTGGTCACCACCCTGATGCAGGGCGCCTTGACCTTTGACATGGACCTCAGTCCGGATGGCACCAAGCTGTTTGTCGGGGATTGGGACGAGGACAGCGTGTCGGTGTTTGACTGCAGGGGCGCGACTCCCACGCTCGTGACCAAGGTCAGCGTTGGCGATCAACCCGCCACAGTGCGCTGCTCCCCTGATGGCCGCTTTGCCTATGTCTGCAGCTACGCCAGTCACACCATCTCTGTCATTGACGCCGAGGAGACCACTCCAACAGTCGTGCGCACGCTTTCGTTCCCTCCCGGCGAGTTTTTAAGAAACCTCGCCTTGTCTCCCGACTGCAGTCTCTTGTATGTGGTTCATGACAGCACCAATCGCGTGGGTGTGGTCAAGGTGCGCGAACCAAGGATGTTTGTGCGCTTCCTGCCCAATGGCGGCCGCGGCGGCCTGCCCACGAAGTATGGCGATCGAAATGTTGCCGCCGACCTCAGCTACAACACCTACACGCGCTTCGGCTGCCGCTTCAGCGGTTGGAACACGGCCGCCGATGGCAGTGGCACGGCTTACAGCGATGGGCAGATTTACGACTTTTTCTCCTCGCTGACCCTGCATGCCCAGTGGCAGTTCGAGCGCCCCATCACGATTCGCTTTGATGCCAACGGAGGCCAGGGAAGCCAGGCCAATCTCAATGCAGGCGGCGGCGTGCCAGCCTCATTGCCCGCCAACGGCCTCACGCGCAGTGGCTACGCCTTTGTCGGATGGAACAGCGCTTCGAACGGTTCGGGCATCGCTTACGCCGATGGCTCCTTGGTCACCTTTGAGGCAGACCAGACCCTGTACGCGCAGTGGGTGCCGCTGATCACGAACCTCACGCCATCGGTGTTTGCTGGCGGCATCAGCTTGTCCTGGGGGCTCAACACTGCCGGTCCCGTGGCAGATTCGTTGGCGTTGATGTTTCAGCCCAGCAACAGCAGCCCGCCGAGTTGGACCAGCCTGCATTACAGCGGAGGCGAACGCATCCCCGGCAACGCGCTCACCGATTTTGTGGACGGCCTGCAGCGTGGCACGCGCTACGACTTCAAGGTGGCCTCGTTTCGCAATGGCGCTGCGGTGTACAGCAGCGTGGTTTCGGCCACCACGGCAGACTATCCCGGGCCTCCAGGGAGGCCCACGGCCTCGCGCACCGGCAGCTACAGCCTGAACCTCAGCTGGGAGCCCGGTTATAACGGCGGCATCCTCATCGGCTCGTATCAACTGTTCTATCGCAGACAGGGCACCGATCTTTGGTATGCCTTTGATCCCAGCTTCCGGTCGGAACCCAACTTCTCGGCCTTCGGCAACCTTCAATGGGGGCAGACCTACGAGCTGGCGGTTCGGGCCTTCAACGATCTTGGGGCAGGTCCGCTGAGCCCCAGCATTTCCTACCGCGCCTATGGCCCGCCTGATCGGGTGGACGCCATCGGTCTCAGAGCAGTGGGTGGATTTCGTTGCAGGGTGGATTGGGCGCCTCCCTCATTTGATGGCGGCAGTGCAATCACCAACTACACGACCTACTCGCACCGCGTTGGGGACAATAGCCAGGGCTTTCAACTGCATTCCTGGCAGCCCGCGGAGGCAAGGTCTGCCAACCTGAGGCTTTGGCGTGGTGCAGGCACCCGTTATGAGTGTGGGGTGCGTGCCGTCAATGCCGCAGGTGAAAGCGCCTTGGTCTCCCAAATCATCCGGATTTATTGAGATCCTTGGGCATCATCACTGGCAAAATTTCGGCAACCGTTGAATCCATGAACTCCCGCTCCCTGCCGCTGATTGTTCTGTTGCT
>JAURHS010000125.1 GCA_030833205.1 Prosthecobacter sp. | reverse complement strand
CCCTCGGGCAACAGCTCAGGCCCTGGGGCAGACCGACCTTCCACCAACGGCTCAATGCAGAGCCGGAGCAACCCCTCGAGCGCAACGCGATGAAGCCGACCTCGCCGGCCATTCCCCATCAGGCTGTCCAGCGCCGCGGGTCAGCGCTCATGCTCATGATTTGGGCCCTGTTGCTGATGTCCATGGTGGTCATGGGCACCGTCGAACATCTGCGCTTCAGCCTCGACCAAGCCGTGTTGGCCAACGCCGAGTTTCGGGCTCTGCATCTGGCGGAGAGTGGATTGGCCGTTGCCCTGCACCCCAACGCCAGGCGCGGTGATAAGGTTCTCAAGCAGCGCCTCAGCCCTGACAGCGGTTTTGACGTGGTGATCAATTACGAAGGAGCCAGACTGCCGGTCAATCTCCTGGGCGATGAGCGCCTGCGCAAGGCCGTGGAGGATTTGTTCATTCGCTGGGGCCTCAACGCTCAGGAGGCAGCCATCGCTGCCGACTCCCTGGCCGACTGGATCGACAACGACAATCAACCGCGGGCCAATGGCGCCGA
The DNA here is from genome assembly GCA_030833205.1 of Prosthecobacter sp. Taxonomy (GTDB): domain Bacteria; phylum Verrucomicrobiota; class Verrucomicrobiia; order Verrucomicrobiales; family Verrucomicrobiaceae; genus Prosthecobacter. The sequence continues at coordinate 10,163 of JAURHS010000125.1, read as the reverse complement.
GCGGGAGTACTATGAGCAGTTGGGTCTCGTCAACCTGCCGCGCAACACGGGCTTTGGCAGCACCGAGGAAATGTCCCTGGTGCGGGGCATGGGGGTGCTGGCTGAGATCAAGCCCCAGTGGCAGGAGTTCTTCAGTGTCTATGGCGATGGCACCATTGACCTGCGCACCGCTTTCAAGGAGACCCTCATCGCCGTCAGCGGAGCCAGCGAGCAGGACGTGGAGTCCTTTGTGGCCCGCCGCGATGGAGCCGATGGGGTGGCTGGCACCGATGATGACCAGCGCCTCTCGGACGCCGAGTCCTACCGACTGTTGGGTCTGGTCGGCGAGCGGGCCACTGCCATGCAGGGCATCCTCACCAGCGACGACGACCTGCGCCGAATCACCAGCACGGGTTACGCTGGAGACAAGCGCAAGCAGATCATCGTGGTGGCCAGGCGGGGCGAGGACCGCTCCCTGACTTATCTGGCGAGAATCGAGCAGTGACAAGGCCCTGGCCATGCGCTATCAGCAAGTCCACTCATGATCGCTTGGTTTGCCCGCAACCCCATCGCCGCCAACCTGGTCATGCTGGCCATCATGGTGGCCGGGCTGTGGACCCTGAAAAAGGACCGCATTCCGCTGGAGGTCTTTCAGGACATGCCCGCGCGCTACATTTCGGTGCAGGTGCCCTACCCAGCGTCCTCGCCTGAAGAGACCGAGGAGAGCATTGTCATCAAAATCGAGGAGGCCATCCAACAGGTTGGTGGCATCAAACACATTCAAAGCACAGCCGGCAGCAGCGGCGGCAATGTGCTCATCGAAGTCAACGAAGACGAGGACCCGCGCCGGGTCATGGAAGACATCAAGATCAGAGTGGATGCCATCTCAAGCTTTCCAGCCCTTGCGGAAAAGCCGATCATCACGCTCGACGACAGCTTTCACTCCGTCATTACCGTCATCCTCAGCGCCAACATGGCGGAGCGTGATCTCAAACGCCTGGGCGAGCAGATTCGCGATGAACTGGCATCGCTCCCGGGAACCTCACATGCCGACATCACGGGCATTCGTAGCGAGGAAATCGCCATCGAGGTTCCTGAGGAAAGCCTGCGCAAACACGGCCTCACCCTCGAGGGCATTGGAGAGGCCATCCGGAGGAGTGCGCTGGATCTGCCCGCGGGAGTGGTGCAAACCGATGCGGGCGATGTCTCGCTGAGGACCCGTGGTCGCGCCTACAGTGGCGAGGACTACGCCCGCATTCCCTTGGTGACCCGGGCGGATGGCACCCGTCTGCTGCTCGGCGAGGTCGCCAAGATCATTGACGGTTTCAATGAAAACCCGCTGGAAACCCGACTCAACGGCAGACGCTGCGTGATGATCAGCGTGATGCGCGAGGGCCGCCAAAACGCCATCACCATTGCTGAGCGGGTCAAGGCCTACATCACGGAAACCAACAGTCGCCTGCCCAATGGAGTGCGTTTGGACTACTGGAATGACCGCAGCAAGATCGTCAAGGGTCGCATCGAGTTGTTGCTGCAAAACGCACAGAGCTGCCTGTTGCTGGTGTTTCTTTGCGTGGGTCTCTTTCTGCGGCTGGAGGCCGTGATCTGGGTGGGGGTGGGCATGGTCATGAGCTTCCTTGGCGCCATCGCGCTGATGCCCTACCTCGACATCTCGATCAATCTCTCCTCTTTGATGGGGTTCATTTTGGTGCTCGGCATTGTGGTGGACGATGCCATCGTCATCTCCGAACACTGCGATCATGTCCGCAAGCACGAGGGCTTGAGTCCCTTGGAAGCGGCAATTGCCGGCACCAAGCGCATGGCCATGCCGATCACCTTTGGCGTGCTGACCACGGTGATCGCCTTTCTGCCCATGGCGCTGGATTCCTCAGACTGGGGATCAATGTTCAAGCCCATCGCGCTGGTCTTCATCAGCGTGATGTTGATTGCGCTGCTGGAAACCAAGCTCATTTTGCCAAGCCATCTGGCACACCCTTTTCTTGGACGCAGCGCGGATTTGCTCGCTCCGGTTCACCGCCGCTCGGACGCCGCGTTGCGTTGGGTGGTTCGGCGGCTCTACCAGCCCCTGATTGGTCTTTGCGTGCGCAACACCTACACGGTGCTGGCCCTCCTCTTTGGCGGGTTGCTGGTGATCCTGGCCCTCTATTCCAGTGGGCGAATTGCCACTGCGTACTTCCCGCGCGTTCCCAGCGAACGCATCGAGTGTCGCCTGAGCATGCTCGACGGCACCCCCATCGAGGTGACTGAGACCCAGATCAATCGCATCGCCGACATTGCCGAGTCCATGCAGCGCGAGTATGTTGGCCCAGACGGCCGCAGCGTGGTCCGCCACATCGTGGCCACTCTGGGAACCCACTTGAGCTATGGCCGCGGCAGCCCCAAGACCGGTGGCGGCGGGCATTTGGGAGGCGTGATCATGGAGACCTTTGGACCAGAGGAACGCAGCCGGGATGTGAACACGGTGGAAATGGCGGCAGAGTGGCGCAGGCGCATCGGCCCGATTGTAGGCGCGGAGGAACTGACCTTTCGCGCTGAGATCATGCGCAGCGGCGACCCGATTGACATTCAACTTACCGGCACCGACCCACGCGAATTGCTTCAACTCTCCGACCAGATCAAAACCAAGCTGGCCACCTACCCGAGTTTGTTTGACATCCACGACACCCTCGACAGCGGGCGCAGCGAAATTGCGCTACGCCTCAAACCCGAGGCACAGGCCTTGGGGATTCGTGTCGCCGACCTTGCCTCGCAGGTCAGGCAGGCTTTTTACGGCAACGAGGTGCAGCGGATTCAACGCGGGCGCAACGAAGTGCGCGTGATGCTGCGCCTTCCCCGCGAGGAGCGACGCAACCTCGCCACCCTGGAGAGCATGCGCGTTCGCACTGCCTCGGGGCTGCAGGTCCCCTTCGAGCGTGTGGCACAGGCCAGCCTGACGAAGAGCTTCACCAGCATCAAGCGAGTGGATCGGCGGCGGGCGCTGAACATTTCTGCCGATGCCGACAAGGGCAATGTGGACATTGAGAGCATGCGCCAGGAGTTGGCCACCTTCCTGGATCAACTGCTCTCCGAGCACAGCCACATCCGCTGGAGCTTCGAGGGTGAAGCGCGCCAGCAACTCGAGAGCCAGGATCAAATTCTATGGTCCTTCCTGCTGGTCATTGGCGCCATGTACGCCCTGATGGCCATTCCTCTGCGCAGCTACTCTCAGCCTCTGATTGTGCTGCTGGTGGTTCCCTTCGGCGTGGTCGGCTCGGTGCTCGGGCATATCTTTCACGGTCTGCCGGTAAGCATCATGAGCTTCTTTGGCATTTTGGGGGTCTGCGGTGTGGTGGTCAATGACACCCTGGTGCTCGTTGATGAAATCAATGATCAGATGGCTCGTGGAGTGCCCCTGCGCGAGGCGGTGCAGCGTGGTGGCGTCGAGCGCTTTCGCGCCATCTTCCTGACTCAGATCACCACCTTCTTTGGTCTGGTGCCGCTGATCTTCGACGGCACTTGGCTGGCCAAGGCGGTGCCGTTTCTCTTCAGCAACGGCGCCCAGAGCACCCATGCACAGTTTCTCACACCGGTCTCCGTCGCCATGGGATATGGCAGCCTGTTTGCCACTGTCATCACACTGGTTCTGGTTCCACTGTGCTACATCGCACTGGCGGACTCAAAACGCCTATTCTTGAAGGCTCCGGTCAAACCTGAGGACCTTCCCCTCCCCTCGGCCCTGAAGAGCTGATGCCGCGCCTAGCGGGTCGCTGCGAGCTCGCGCCGAATGTCCGCAGCCTGCTGGTCGGTGCTGGCCTTGCGATCCTCCCAGACGACCTTGCCGTCGCGGATCAGAAAACAGGAGCGGGAGGCAAGCTTCAACAAGCCCTTGGCCATGCGATTGACCTTGAAGGCGTCAACCACCTTGCCCTCAGGGTCGGCAATCAGATCATAGGGAAGCTTGAATTTGTCCTTGAACTTTTTCTGGCCTGCCGGCTCGTCGAAAGATACCCCCAACACCTGTACTCCATCCTTGGCGAGATCGGAGAAGGCGTCGCGCAATGAACAGGCCTGCTTCGTGCAGCCAGGAGTGTCGGCCTTGGGATAGAAAAACACCACCGTGGGCCCCTTGCGGTAAACGGCGGCAAAGTCCACTTCAGCTCCGTCCTGGTTGATCCCCTTGAGCGCCGGGGCTGGGTAAGAGACACGGGAGCCCTCACCCGCGTGGGCCAGGCCAAAAATGGTGGAGAGAAGGGAACCAAACAAGGCCATGCGACGATTCATGATGACGGGAAGATGCGGAGAGGATTACGGATCAGAGAAGCTGACTGATGCAAAAGAACACACAGTTTCTGCGGCCTGAGGCCCGGCGCTCAAAAGTGCCTGGCCTCATGATAGGACACGGCATGCAGCAGCTCGAGTCGGACCTTGGTCAGGCCTTGGGCCTTGCTCAGGCCAATGGCTGATGCCGCCGCAGGGGTCAGGTCAATGACCCGACCCTCGCGGAAGGGTCCACGATCATTGATTCGTACCAGCGCCGTGCGTCCATTGCGCAAATTGGTGACACGCACAAGGCTGCCCATCGGCCAGGTCCGATGGGCAGCGCAGAGCGAATGTGACGAAAATCGCTCCCCGCTGGCCGTGCGTGTGTCGGTGTAGACCGAGGCAATGCCCAACTGGCGTTGCGCCACCTCAAAAGCGCTGACCCCACTCTCATCGACCAAGCTGCAGCCCGCCGCCAGTAAGGCGGCAGCCACCAAGCCGAGGCGAGAGAGGGCATTCATGTGGCGAGTGGATTAAAGCCGCCCACCGCGGGCGCCCTCAAACCCCAGTTTCACTGCGCATGGCCTCCAACGCAAGCCCGCAGGCCGCGGAGGCCCGCTGCGTCAGCGCACCGGGAGCTGGCAAGGGCCTGCCCTGCCAACACCCGATGGGTTGAACGCCGCGCAGACTGCTGGTGAGGAAGGCTTCCTCAACCTCAGTCATTGCTCCCCAGGGAAGCGGTCGTTCCTCCACCTGCAAGCCATCATTGGCGCAGGCCTCAATGACAACGCTCCGCATGACACCGGGCAGACATCCGCTGCGCAGGGGGGGAGTGCAGAGCCGGCCGCCGATGACCACAAAAACATTGCTCGTGGTGGCCTCGCAAAGTTCATTGGACTCATTGCGCACCAGCGCTTCCCCGCAGCCCTGTCTCTGCGCCTCCCGACGCATCATCAACTGCGCTGCGTAGCTCAAGGACTTGATGCCCGTCAGTGGACCCTTGCTGCCGCAAAAATAAGGACTCAGACAAACCGTCTCCGGCTTCGAGTAATCAGGCATCTCGGCCGCAGTGGCCAGAAAGGTCTGTCTGCTGCCGACTCCCCGACTGATGCTGAACCTCAAGCGCGCATCCCTCAGCCCGCTGCAACCCAACACCGCCCACAGTGCGGCCTCGAACTCATCGGGTGAAACCGTGTGCAGATCCATCACACGACAGGCATGAACCATTCGGTGCCAGTGCCTCTGCACAGCCATCAGGTGTCCTCCGCGTGCTGCCACCGTTTCAAAGATCCCATCGCCAAAGAGGAAACCGGCATCATCAATGCCCAGCCTCGCCCGCGCGTGGCTGACGAGCCTTCCATTGAGCCAAACGGTGTTGGAAACCATGGGTTTGCGAAACGACACAACACCACACTCGTTACAACAAGGAACTGCAAAATGGAAGTAACCATCTCCTCGGGTTGCGATGCAACGCGCGATTTTGGCGCAACCTCAAGCATGGGGTACCATGAGCAACCCCCGGCCTCTCAGGCCTGCTTCGCCCTTGTGCATGGCTCCAGCCTCGGCTACACATGGAAACTTCATGTTTGTTGATCAAATCAAGGTTTTTGCACGAGCCGGAAAGGGCGGCGACGGTTCCATGCACTTTCACCGCGGTAAATTCCGTCCCAAGGGCGGCCCAGACGGTGGCGACGGAGGCAAGGGCGGCAGCATCATCCTTCAGGCAGACTCCAGCACCAACTCGCTGCGGCAGTATTTCTTCAATGCCAAATTGTTGGCCAAGGACGGTGACAAGGGTGGAGCCAACCAGTGCACTGGACGCAGTGCAGAGGACATCGTCTTCAAGGTGCCCGTTGGCACCTTGATCTCTCGGATCACCACGGTGGAGGACCCTGAGACTGGCGAGACAGTGGAGAGCTTTGAGCCCTTTGCGGATCTGACCCAGGCCAATCAAACCTTCGTGCTTTGTCGCGGTGGCAAGGGCGGCAAGGGCAATGTCCACTTCAAGACCTCCACCCATCAGGCGCCGCGGGAGTTCACCCCCGGCGAGGCCGGTGAAGAGGGCCGTTTTCACTTTGAGCTGCGCAGCATTGCCGACGCAGGCCTGGTGGGTTTTCCCAACGCCGGAAAATCCACCCTGCTACGCGCCCTGAGCGCCGCCAAGCCCAAGGTGGCCAACTATCCCTTCACCACGCTGCAACCACTGGTGGGGGTCATCGAGTTTTCAGCGCAACGCCGTGGCACGCTGGCCGACATTCCCGGTCTCATCGAGGGCGCCAGCCGCAATGTGGGCCTGGGGCACGATTTCCTGCGGCACATCATGCGCTGCCGCGTGCTGTTGTTTGTGGTTGACTGTGCGGGCAGCGAAGGCCGCGATCCGATCGCCGATCTTGAAACCGTGCGTCAGGAGGTCAAACTCTACAGCAGCGAGCTGGCCAAGCGCCCATGGCTCATTATCGCCAACAAGATGGACCTGCCGGAGTCTCAGGACAACCTTGAGCGCCTCAAGGACCGCTTCAAGCGCGTGCGCATTCTGCCCGTTGCCGCGGAAATGGGCGATGGCATGGAGGCCCTGCGCCGCCACCTCGACAAGCTCATCGGCCAGGACACCAACAACACGCGCTTCGCGCCTCAAGAGTAATCCGCCGCGCTGCCGCCCATGACCCGCCCCTTCTGGATGCTGCTCATGGTGGGCCTGGGGCTTTACCTGTTGTTTTGGGGCCTGCTCATCGCCGCCACAGCGGGCTTTACGGATGCGGCGACGCTGGGCCGGATCTGGTTGCGCCCTGAGATCCTGCACGCTGCCGGCCTGAGCCTGCTGAGTTGCACTCTGGCTGCGGCCCTGGCCTTGGGCGTTGCCGTGCCGCTTGGCTATCTGATGGCCAGGCGCGCACTGCCTGCCAAGACCTGGCTGGATGCGGCGCTCGACATTCCCATCGTGCTGCCGCCCATGGTCGTGGGCCTGTGTCTGCTCATTTTTTTTCAGACCCGACTTGGCCGCGCCATCGAGCAAGTCATCCCCCTGACCTACACGATGGGCGGCGTGGTGCTTGCCCAGTGGACCGTGGCCGCGGCCTTTGCCATTCGCTCGATGCGCAGTTGCTTTGATCAGCTCTGCCCGCGTCCTGAGCAAATTGCCCTGACTCTTGGAGCCACCGATTTTCAAGCCTTCCGTCTGGTTGCTCTGCCTGCCGCAAGACGCGGCATGATCGCCGCCTTTTGCATCGCCTGGGCGCGCAGCATGGGGGAATTCGGACCCATTCTGGTGTTTGCCGGAGCCACTCGCATGAAGACTGAGGTGCTGCCCACCACCGTGTGGTTGGAGCTTAGCGTTGGCAATCTCGATGCGGCGGTGGCCGTGAGTCTGGTCATGATTGCCCTCTCCGCTGCCATTCTGGTTTTGGTCCGCCGCACCGGCCAGCGGCTGTAACCCCTGCCCTGCATGATCGCCGCACGCCACCTTTCCTGGAAAGCCCCTGATGGCGGCTTCGCCTTGTCGGATCTGCAGCTCGAGATTCCCGACAACACCTACGCCGTGCTCATGGGCCAAACCGGCTGTGGCAAGACCAGCCTCCTTGAGATGCTTTGTGGATTGCGCCGGCCCACAGCAGGACGCATTTTCATTGATCACGCCGATGTCACCGATTGGGAACCGCGATTGCGGCGCATCGGCTACCTGCCGCAGGATTTGGCCCTGTTTCCAGGGCAAAGCGTGGGGCAGCAGATCCTGTTTTCACTGCGCCTAAGCCGCGATCCTGAAGCCACATCCTATGCCCGTGAATTGGCCGAGGAATTGGGCATTTTACCCCTGCTTGACCGCGATTGCGCCCATCTTTCCGGGGGCGAACGCCAGCGCGTGGCTCTGGCCCGTGCGCTTGCCGCCAAGCCCAGGGTGCTTTTGTTGGATGAGCCTCTCAGCGCTCTGGATGAGGCCACCCGCCGTCAGGCTGCCGATTTGTTGCGCCAGATTCAGCAACGCCACGGCATCAGCATTTTGCATGTCACCCACAGCAGCGCAGAGGCGCGGGAACTCGGCAGCCTGCACTACCGGCTTGAGGCTGGTAAGCTCATCCAGCAGCAACCCTAGGACACTGGACTCGGCCGCTGAGGCAAAGCCTGTGTGGCCTCAGCGGGCAGCAGGAGCGTCTTGACCCGGCTGTGCTCCCCGCTGCGCAGTTGCACCGAGGCCTTCGGCAGGGACAGTGCCTTGGCCACGAAGCGCAGCAATTCAATGTTGGCCGCATGATCGCGCGCCGCTGCTGCCACCGCCACGCGCAACCTCGGCCGCCCCTGCTCATCCTGCTCCCAGTCCAGCCATGCACTCTGCCGCGCGCCAGGCTGCACCCGCACCACAAGAATCTGGTCATCGCCAGCCATGGGATCAGCGCTTGGGAATGATCAGCCGCCTGCCCTCGCGAATGAAGTCACTTTTCAGTCCGTTGGCTGCCTTGAGTCTGGACACCGAAACGCCGTGACGCTTGGCAATCGCGCCAAGGGTGTCCCCCTTTTTGATCACATAGCCACTACCGGAAAGCACGGAGGATCGGGAGGACGGTCTGCGCGAGGACACCGAACCGCCATGGGAGGAACGCCAGGAGTCGTAGTTGCCGCCTGGGGAAGCCGATTCCGACACCCACTGCTCGATGTAATTGCCCTGCGCATCAAAGGGGTAGTCAGATTTGGCCAACCCATGAGGCGGAGTGTTGCGGCTCCCATTCAGGGCCACCTTGGGCAGATTTCTCGGCAGGCCCTCAAAGCCCCCCTGCCACTGGCAGGAATCCAGCAGCAGCACCGCCCCAAAAGCTGCCAGCCACAGAGTCATCGAGGACAAATCGCGCATCGGCGCGAGACTGCCCCATCCCCCAGCCCTGTGCAAATGAAGAATCCCAGGGCCTAGACTGCAGCCTCGGGCGAAATCCTCAGGACAAGCGGGATAGCCTCACCGCAAGCACACGACGCGCATCGGCCCGCAGGGTCGTGATCTCAAAGTCATTGACGCGCAAACTCTCCCCAGCCTTGGGCAGATGCCCCAGCACATGGGTGACATAACCGCCAATGGTGCTGACCTCATCGCTTTCGATCTCCAGACCGCAGTGCTTGGCCAGATCATGGAGATTGACGGTGGCCTCGACCTCGAAGTCGCCGTTGTCAAGACGACGGAAGGCGCTGATCTCCTGATCGAATTCGTCCTGAATCTCACCGACAATCTCCTCGAGAACATTGTCGAGGGTGACAATGCCCACCGCCCCTCCGTACTCATCCACGGCCAGGGCCATGTGAGCGTGTTTCTCAAGAAACAGACGCAGCAGCTTATCAATGGGCATCAACTCCGGCACCATGGGCAACTCGCGACGGATCTGTCGCAGATCCGTGCCTGGGCTGCCCGCGGATGCCAAAAGGTCCTTAATGTGGATCAGGCCCATGCACTGATCCAGATGGCCTTCAACCAATGGGTACCGCGTGTGCTGATGATCAATCGCGCGCTTGAGGTTGCTGGGAAAGTCATCCTCAACATCCAGCGAGATGACGGCGTTGCGCGGTGTCATCACATCGCGCACACAGCGGTCATTGAGCCCCAGGGCATTGAGCAAAATATCCTTCTCGGTCTCCGTCACCTCCTTGGACTTCTGGCTCTCCGCCACGATGTGCCTCAACTCCTCCTCGCTGTGGGCAATCTCATGCCCTCCGGCAGGCTCGATGCGAAACACCCGCCGCAACAGCACATTGGTGCTTGCGTTGAGCAGCGAAATGGCCGGCCGAAACAGCACATAAAACCAATGCAAGGGCCGCGCGATCCAAAGCGCTGTGCGCAGGCTGTGACGAATGGCAAAAACCTTTGGCGCCTGCTCGCCCAAGACCACATGCAGATAGGTCACCAAGGCATAGGCCATCGCCACTGAGGCCGCGTGCACGGCAGCCTCGCT
>JAURHS010000223.1 GCA_030833205.1 Prosthecobacter sp. | reverse complement strand
CGCCTTCATCGAATTGCCCATCGCTGAGTCGATAGCCCCAGCCGCTGTCGCCGCCGATGCCGACAGCGTTCACGTTGAAATCCAGCGAGGTGATCTGTCCGTCAAGTTGCGTTGGCCTGCCGCGGCAGCACCGGCCTGTGCCCGGTGGCTTTTGGAGTTGTTGCGTTGATCCGCATCGATGCCGTCTGGATGGCCACCGAGCCGCTGGACATGCGCGCAGGGCCAGAGACTGCATTGGCCCGGGTCGTTCAAGTCTTTGGCGCAGCCCACCCGCATCACGCCTATCTGTTTGCCAACCAGCGTGCCAACCGCATGAAGGTGCTCGTGCACGACGGTATGGGCTTGTGGCTGGCTGCGCGCAGGTTGAACACGGGAAAGTTCGCGTGGGGCGATGCGCGGCTGTCGCCCCGGTTGCCGATGAACGCAGCGCAGTTGAGCGCTCTGGCGCTTGGTTTGCCTTGGCAACGCATGGGTGATGCGGGCGTGATCACGGTTATATAAACACTGTTTGGCGATCATCGACCATGGTCTTTGAATTGTTCAATTGGGGCATCTTCGGATACCTAGTCCAGTAGTGTTGGGCAAACTTCTTACCCATGAACAGCGCCCCGCCCGCACTCGCAGACTTGAACGCAGATGAGCTGCGCGAGATGGTCACGGGTTTGCTGCAAAAGGTGGCCAGCAACACCGCACAGATCCAATTCAAGCAAGCGCTGATCGACAAACTCACGTACGAGAACGCGGTCCTCAAGCGCCTGAAGTTCGGCCTCAAGAGCGAGAAGATGAACGCCGAGCAACGCAGCTTGCTCGATGAAACGCTTGACGCCGACTTGGCTGCCGTGGCCGATGAGATTGCACTGGCGCTGCCCGAGTCAGTCGCCGCTCAAGAAAAAAGAACGCCCAAGCGCCAGGCCTTGCCCGCTGAGTTGCCTCGCCAGACGTTTAGCCACGAGCCCGAGTCCACCGTGTGCACCGCTCCAGGCTGCGGCAGCCAGATGAAGCGCATTGGCGAGGACGTGTCCGAGAAGCTGGACTATGTGCCGGGCGTGTTTTGCGTGCACCGCCATGTGCGCGGCAAATGGGCCTGCGCCTACTGCCAGACCTTGGTACACGTGCCGGTTGAGCCTCACGTCATCGACAAAGGCATCCCCACACCGGGCTTGCTGGCTCAGGTGCTGGTGAACAAGTTTGCTGACCACTTGCCGCTGTACCGCCAAGAAGCGATCTTTGGTCGCGCGGGTGTGGCGATCCCGAGATCCACACTGGCCCTATGGGTGGGCAGCTGCGGGGTGGAGCTGCAGCCGCTGGTGGACGCTTTGAAGCGCGACATTCTGAGCCGCAGCGTGCTGCACGCAGACGAAACCCCGGTGCAGATGCTCAAACCGGGCAAAGGCAAAACGCACAGGGCGTATTTGTGGGCTTATGCGGCAGGGGCTCAAGAGGACATCAAAGCTGTGGTGTACGACTTTTGTGAAAGCCGAGCGGGGACGAACGCCAAAGCGTTCTTGGATGAATGGCGAGGATCATTGGTGGTGGATGACTTCAGTGGCTATAAGCAACTCATGGGCGATGCACAAGAGCAGATCACCGAGGTGGGGTGCTGGGCGCATGCCAGGCGCAAGTTCCATGACTTGCAGTTGGCCAATCAAAGCCAGATTGCCGAGCAAGCGCGCAGGCAAATAGCGCAGATCTATGCGGTGGAGCGCGAGGTCAAGGACCACAACGGCGAAAATCGCCTGCGCATCTGGCAGGAAAAGAGCGAACCTTTGGTGAAGACCTTGCATGAGTGGCTGATGCTCAATCGGCAAAAGGTGCCCGAAGGCTCGGCCACGGCCAAAGCGATCGACTACAGCCTGCGGCGCTGGAAAGCGTTGACGCGGTTCCTGCAAGACGGGCAATTGCCGGTGGACAACAACTGGATTGAAAACCAAATTCGGCCGATAGCGATGGCCCGTTCATAGTGCCGTACCTTTCTAAGTGGTTGAAAACATTGAGATCTGGTTCTCGGATTCTTCGCGACACGGGCGATCAGTTCTGGCAATCGCGTCGATGACCTTCGGATCAAGCAGGTCAATGGCCCGAAT
>JAURHS010000062.1 GCA_030833205.1 Prosthecobacter sp. | reverse complement strand
GAACCGCGAGTTTACCCTGAACATCTTCGGCCTCAATCGACGGAACTTCACAGCCTCCCAAATCAACGCGGATCCCATCACCCTGACCGCCACCATGGCAGCACTTGGAGGTAGCGGCAGCTGCAGTTACCGACTTCTGACTGCAAACAGCCCAGTCACCCTAAGCAACGACACGCTTACCCTGAAAACTGCCAATGCAGGAAACTACCCCATTCGCCTCGAAGCCGTTGACAACAAAAATCATCGCATCGCTGAGACGATCACTCTCTCGGTCTTTGGCATCACCAGCAGCGCAACTCAACAACTGATCGTGAACCAACGCGCCACCATCGCCGTCACGGCGCTTGGCGGTACAGGGACCCTGACATGGTCTGCCATCGGCCTGCCTGCCGACCTCAACCTCGACACCACAAACGGCTTGATCAGTGGCCTGCTCGATGCCCCCGCGCAGGTGAACTACACCCTGCAGGCCGCCGACAGCGCAGGCAACATCACCACAAAACAGATGAGCCTCCTGGCACTCAGCCCGTCCCTGGAAGTCAGAGACATCACCTTTGACCAGGAAAACCCCGAGAACCTCCAGAACGGTGATCTTCTTCTCATGAGCGCGACCGCCTCTGAGCTTGTCGTCACCCACAAACTGAAACTAAGCAACCTTGGGGGCAACAACCTTACTCTCGGAGGCTTCACCCTTGCTGCCCCCAATAACGCAGACTTCTCCCTGAGTCTCAGCGATCTGAACGACAACCCCCTACCCTCCAACATTACGCTCAGCCCAGCAGCGCTGCGGGCAGACATTCCCTCAAGCTGCCTCCTTTACATTCACTTCAGGCCCAGCCGGGATGTCAACATCTTGCGCTCCAACAGGCTGTTGATTTCCACCAACGACCCGGGACTGCCCACCTACAGCATCGAGCTCAGCGGCCAGTGCCTAAACCGAGGCCTGCTTCCCCAGTCCATCAGTTGGATCAACCCTGGGCCCCTCCATGTCGGCCAGGGTGATGTCCCCTTGACCGTTTACGCCAACGGCAGCGGATTGCCGGTCTCTCTGCAACTTAGCCAGACCGAGGCCGCAAGCCTCAGCGGCAACGCGCAGCAAGGCTACAGGCTGACGCCAAAGGCTCCGGGCAGCATCACGCTTGCCGCCACACAAGAGGGCAATCAGGTCTACGCCCCCGCCAAACCCATCCGCATCAATATCACCATCCGCAAGGAGCCCATCGCACTGACCCTTGGCAACCTGCGGCAGACCTACGATGGCAGCCCGAAAAGAGTTACGATCCTGCCTTCAAGCATTCCAGCTCAGCAACTCTCCGTCTCCTACACTTTGGGGGGCAAACCTCTGGCCGGCGACACCAACCCCCTGCATGCCGGGACCTATGGAGTGCAAGTCACCTACAACCCACCGGAGGGCGAGAAGCTCAGCCTGACTGGAAGCCTTCTCATTTCCAAGGCTCCACTGCTGCTTCGCATCAACAATCTGCAGCGCCGCGTTCTGCAAAGCAACCCTCCATTGACCTACACTCTCTTCAATCCGCAACGCGGCGAGATCATCAGCGACGCCAACGCCTTCTGGACCACCCGCCCTCTGCTTGGCACACGGGCCGTACCGACCAGCCCCGTGGGAATCTATCCCATCACACTGAGCAACCAACCCCTCAGCACCAACTTCCTCCCACTTCCCATCGCAGGTGCTCTCATGATTGAGGGCTTTGGCAGCAACCTTCAGGCCATGGTCAACGATGCTGCGGACGCTGCCCCAGTGGGCATTATTCAACTCACAAACACGAGCACCAAGAGCAGTCCCGGCGCGAGCAAGGGAGCTCCGCCAATTCTCCGCTCAAACTTCTCTGCCACAGTCGCACAAAGTCTCAACCCCAAGGTCACAAAAGCAAGGTTCAGCGGCAGCTTTCATCTGACCGCTGGCGGAGACGCCCTGACTTCAACCAAAAAACTCACCGATTCGGCAAGCGGCATCAGCCTCTCCGACATCAGCATCAAACGAGACGGAAGCTTTAGCGGCACCCTTGCCTACCTCGACAAAACCTACCCCTTCATAGGCAATCGCCTTCTTGAAGTCTCGGAGGCACCGCAGCCCTATGCCGGCACCCACAGCATGATTCTTGAGGGCGGCAGCCTGTCGCACAACGGAAACATGCCCACCCTGCTTCAGGCTCCCCTTGGGCAGGGCTATGCCAGCCTCAACATCAGAAAAGACGGTACCATTCTGATGACAGGCAGGCTGGGGGACAACCAGGCTTTCACGGCAGCCCTACCTGGCGATACGCTGCCTGATCCGGGTTACAGAATCTTTATTCAGCCCTACCGCTCGAAACAGGGTGCTTTTGGTGGCTCTTTTCAACTTGCACCCGTTGCCAACGCCCCCAACAAGAGATACCTCGCTGGCACCTCGCTGCGCTGGATCAAAGCGCGGGACACGAACGAGAAGCTCTACGCCAACGGCTTTGACCTCAAGACCATCTGCCGCATTGACGCCTGGCAGCAACCCAACAGTCTTGCTCCGCTCCAACAACTCATGGGCATCAACGAAAACACACTTACCTTCAGCGCCACCGATGAGGAAAGCATCACCATCAGCATTGAGAACAACACTCTGAAAAGCAGTGGAGCCAACCTCAAATTCGCCCCCAAGACAGGGCTGTTTAGTGGCACGAAAACCATCCCAGCCCAAAACGGGCTTCCCGCCAGAACCCTCACCTTCTCGGGCAGCCTGCGTCAGCCAAGCTCTGGCAAAGGCAACAACCCCAGCCTTCTGGGAGCAGGCATGCTGAGTGTTCCCAGCAGCAACAAGGGCCAACAACGCCTCAGCGCGAAGGTCTCCACAAATCAGGATCCATGAGGCGGACTCCATGACCGAGCGACGCTGAAAGATCGCTCGTGAATGGACAACCCAGGGCAGCAACTTGGCGTCAACGCATCGGTCAGTTGGCTGGCAGGCTGGTGGAAGCTGCTAGAATTGACCGCATCAGGCGTTGTCTGGCCAGCACCATGCCCAAGCCAATCCTGCGCAGACTTACCATCCTGAGAGTGACCAGCATCCTGCTTGGCGGCCTCGTGATCCCAACCCTGAGCTCAGGCGCTGATGCCTCAAAACCCAATGTGCTGTTGATCATCGCCGATGATCTTGGCTACAACGATGTGGGGTTTCAGGGCAGCAAGGACATTCCCACACCCAACCTCGACCGCCTCGCCGCCCGCAGCCTGCGTTGCACCAGCGGCTACGCGCCCCATTCCTTTTGCAGCCCCACCCGGGCCGCCGTGCTCACCGGCCGCTACCAGCACCGCTTTGGCCACGAGAACAACCCGGCATGGCTTCCTCAGAGCAAGGAAGCAGGGCTCTCTCTTCAAGAGGTCACCTGGCCCAGTTTGATGCAGCGCCTGGGATACCGCACCGCCGCAATCGGAAAGTGGCACCTTGGCGCTCATCCTCAATTCCACCCCAACCGCCGTGGCTTCGATCATTACTTCGGCGCCTTGGGGGGTGGCCATGTGTACTTTCCTCAGGACAAGGGCGGGGTGGAATACAAAATCCCCCTCGATCGCAACGGTCGGCCCGAGCCCCAAAAGGATTATCTCACCAGCCAATTCGGCGAGGAGGCCTGCGCATTCATTCAACAGCAGGACAAGACTCCATGGATGCTCTACCTGGCCTTCAATGCTCCCCACACACCACTGAGCGCACCAAAGCCTTGGTTGGACAAGCTCACCCACATCATTGAACCCAGCCGCCGCACCTACGCGGCAATGGTTGCCGCCATGGACGAATCCATTGGGCAGGTCCTCGCCACGATCGAGTCCAAGGGTCAAACCGCAAACACTCTGGTGTTTTTCATGAGCGACAACGGCGGCCCTGACCTCAGCGCAAAAACGGGCGTCAACTTCACCAACAACTCGCCACTGCGCGGCGCAAAAGGGCAGCTCTACGAAGGCGGCATCCGAGTTCCCATGCTGATCAGTTGGCCGGCCCGCCTCAAAGCCGGCACCTACACCCACGCCGTCAGCGGCATGGACTTTCTGCTGACCTCCATGGCCGCTGCAGGCGGAGAATCCCAGGCACCTGCCTATTTGGACTCAGTCAACCTCCTGCCCTCGCTCGAGGGCAAGACGCAGGATGCCCCACACCCACACCTATTCTTCCGCATGAATGGGCTCAAGGGACTCTACGCCCTGCGCCAAGGCCCATGGAAACTCCTGCATCAACCCGGCGGCATTCAAGAGCTTTACCACCTCGATCAAGACCCTGGTGAAACCCGCAATCTCGCCAGCGCTGACCCCACGCGCCTGCAGCAAATGATCGAGGCCACTCGACACTGGGCCGCAGGCACCGTGGACCCAACCTTCCAATCCCCAAAGGGCAATCCAAAGGGCAATCCAAAGGGCAATCCAAAGGGCAATCCAAAGGGCAATCCTGTACAAAAATCGAGGCCTTAAATTCGGCTCAAAACACAGGCGGAGCAGCCTTCTTCAGCAATCCTCTCATTTTCAGAGTATAGCGATCATTACGAAAGGGTGGTTAACTCAATAAGGACGCAGAAAAGTATCGTTTTTTGACTCTCTCCCTTGGTAGGCTCTGCCCCCATGAAGATCTTGGCCCTGCTTCTCTCGATGGCAGCACTCTGCGTGGTCTGCCGCGCTGATGACGAGGATGACGATCGCGAGTGCCACAGCGTCACCACGGGAGGGGTCAATGTGGTGGTGGGCGATCGCCTGCAACCTGACCGAATCACCCTGGTCCGGGCAGGGCAGTTCACCCACAGCACGCGCAGTGCGCTGACCAATGTGTTCGAAGTCGCGGTTCGCAGCATTGATGTCTGCATGTACAGCACCACCAACAGCTGCAATGACTCCAAGTCCAAGAGCTCCGGTGCTGCAGCCACCCTCAACATGCGGCCCACGATGCTCGTCAGACAGAGCGGACAGAGCGCGCTTCTGGGGCAGTATCAGGGCAGCGACATCAGCATCCGGACACAGCGAGGCAACCTCAGCAGCGGCCCTTTTGTGTACCGAATTGGCGGCATGCTCGGCCGCCCAGCCTACGACATTGACTTCAGCTTTTGGTTTCGCGGCCAGGCCAAGCAAGTGCCCATGGACGGAAACTACCTGCGGGTCAATCTCGACGGCATCCGCTTTGGTCCGCCCAAGGTAGGCGGCAAACTCAACATTCAAGGGCGCTTTGACCCCAGCAGCATGGTGCGCGGAACCGCCACCTTCAGCTATCAGTGAGAGGGCGGCAAAGCGCTGGGCCAGGTCTTCTTGGCTAGGCCAAGGCGTTGGGCCTTGCCCAACGAATGCGGGCCAATTGCAACTCGCCCCGATTGGTCTTGGGGCACCATGAGCCATCCGTCACCCAGGATTCCCGTGCATTGACATTGCACACACCAAAGTTGCCCATGATGGGCACCAACTCGGCAGCCTTCACCCCATCACCAACCAAGGGCAGTAGCACCCGCTCGCTCGAGCGGATCAGATGCAGCGTCCTGGGGTCCACCCGCGCCACCCAAAGCGGCGCTCGCCAGCGAATGACTTTTTCATTTTGGGCGTCTCGCCGGGTGTAGACCAGGAACAGGCCGTCACTGTGCGTCAGCCAATGCTGTTGAGTCGTGCTGGTAATCAGCGGCTCGCCGTCATCCCATGTCCATGGCTGCTGCGGTTCATAGTGAATTCCATTGTCGCTGACCGCCACATAACCCCGCTGGTCCTCAGCCCGAATGGTCATGTAGAAGCGGCCGCCAAAGCTCGTGACAGAGGGCTCAAGCAACCCACGACCCACGGGGTTGCTGAGGGCATTACCTGTCTCCAGCACCCGCAACTCGCTGCCGTCAAACCGGCAACGCACCCCGCACACAAAACGCGGCTTGTCCTTCACCCCAAAGGTGAAGCTCATGATCACATCCCCGTCGGGCAGGACATGGCGCTGACCGCAGTTGTTGGAGTAAATGGAACTGCCGCGGGGGTCGTCCCACTGCAACCGTCGCCGAGGCCCCCAACGCCCATCCTTCCACACCGCATAAACTGGCCAGCGCGCCGGCTGATCCCGGTAAAAACCGCGATCCCGGTAAAACACATTGTGCCCCAGGGCCAGCACGCTGCCAGTTTGCGAGTGATATTCCGGGGTCACATCACAGACGCCTTCATTGAGCCCATCCGCATCGCGCAGCCAGCCCAGTGGCTGCACCGGCTCAAATTCACTCCAGCTTTGCCCCGAATCCGCCGAGGTGCTGCAGTGCACCTGCCCAAAGTGATCTGAACCCATGATGGGTTGCACGGTCATCAAGGCGCGTTCTCCCACCATGCAGACTCGCGGATGAAACCAGGTCCCCTTTGGCAGGGGCGGAGCCTTGATCACTTGCTTCTCAATGGATGCCAACAAGCCCTCTGCGGATGCACCCTGCAGGCCCGCTGAGCCGAGAATTGCGGCAGACCCTTGAAGAAAGCGACGACGGGACAGGTGCATGACATTACAACAGGCTTGGCGGGTCGGGGCTTTCCCGACCCCACGAAATTTACGGGCGAGCCAGGCCGCCGAGCGATGGCGATCGCCGATCGTTGTCGCCCCCAAGCCCTGTTTGCAGTCCTTCAATTGAAGCGCCTCGCATGAAGAATCAAGGACGGGGCCGTGAGCCAACCTCCCCTCAACAGCTCTGACCTTGACCCTTGCGTGATGCCCGCAGAGCAACGAGCCTGAGCCAGCGGCCACGCAGCCGCAAACCCTCACCCATCTCATGAGCCCAAGCAGCGTCATCTTCGATTTGGACGGCACCCTCATCGACTCCGCGCCCTCCATTCTGACCTCGATGAGGCATGCCTTCGAGCAACAGGGAGTCAAGCCCCTGCGCCCGCTCAACGAAGACCTCATCGGCCCTCCCCTGCCCGACACCCTGCGCAGTCTCACCGCAGAGCAGCATCACCACAAGCTCCCGAGCATCTTCGAGACCTTCAAGGCCCACTACGACGCCGAGGGCTACAAATCAGCGCGGGTCTACGAGGGGGTCGAGGCCATGCTGCAGCAACTCAGCGCGCAGGGCCTGCCCCTGCACATTGCCACCAACAAGCGGATCGCGCCCACTCGACTCATCCTGGCCCACCTGGGCTGGCAGCACTGGTTCAAGGGAGTCTACGCCCTGGATTATTTTCAACCCGCCCTCAAGGCCAAGGCGCTGGTCATCGAGCAAATTTGCAACATCGAGAACCAGTCCCCGCAACACAGCCTGTTGGTGGGCGACCGAGCCGAGGACGCCGAAGCCGCCAGTGCCAACGCCATGCCCTTCATCCTCGCCCAGTGGGGATACGGAGGTCAGCAGGACATCCAGCCCTGCTTCGCCCGCTGCAGGCATCCCTCTGAGGTCATCGCGGCCCTGACGCGCTAAAGCAGCGCAACCCTGCATGTGGAGACTCAAGTTGTCCCTTGGCGTTGGCAACAGGGCCCTTTGGACACCCGCTCAAGTTCCTGCGCCCAGAAGGCATAAATCCTTGAATCCGCGGCCAACCCAAAGCTCAATGGCGACAGGACCTGCTGCAGCCACCTGCGACCTCATGAGAACCATTCTTCTTCTCCTCCTGCTGGCGACAAGCGCACTGGCAGAAACAACGGCCAACAAACTCGTCGTCCTGACCTTTGACGACAGCGTGGCAAGCCACGCCACCTTCGTGGCGCCTCTGCTCAAGAAACACGGATTTGGCGCCACCTTCTTCATCACCGAGGGCTTTGAATTCCTCGTTGATAAAACCCACTACATGACCTGGGCGCAGATCCGCGGTCTGCACGACATGGGTTTTGAGATCGGCAACCACACCCGCAAGCACGCCGGGGTCACCAAACAAAAACCCGAGCAACTGCAGGCCGATGTCGAGCACATCGAGAACCAATGCGCTGCCAACGGCATCCCCAGACCCGTCAGCTTCTGTTACCCCGGCTACGCCAGCAGCGAGGCCGCGGCCAAACTGCTGGCCAGTCGCGGCTACCTCTTTGCCCGGGCAGGCGGGGCCCGCCCCTATGACCCCGCCAAGGACAATCCCCTGCTCATGCCGCAGGCCTTCGATGGCAAACCTGAAAGCACCCTGGAGCAATTCAAGGCCGCGGTTGCCCAAGCCCGCGACGGCAAGGTCGCCGTACTCACCTTTCACGGCGTGCCTGACATCAAGCACCCATGGGTCAACACCGACCCCGCCAACTTTGAAGCCTACATGAACCACCTCAAGCAGGAAGGCTGCACAGTCATTGCGATGCGCGACCTCCAACGCCACCTGCGCAAGGATTAAAACCACCACCAGCAGCTAGGCCAACCCCAGGTTTCTCCCACCAACCGCAAGATGATCCAATCCCGCTCCCCCAACCAGAGCCTGTTTTCCTGTCTCGCTGCCTCGCTTGCCATCACTGCCTTGGCACAACCCTTGAGCAGGCGTGAAACGCCGCAGGCATCAACGGCAGGCCCAAGAATGGCCGCGGAGCAGGTCACCCGCACTCCAGGTCTGGTCGCGTTTTGGGATTTCGTCAAACGCGAGCCCCAAGGCCTGCGGCGTTTCACCGCCCATGTGCCAGCAGGCTCCGGCAACGACTACCCGCTCGATGCCGCCAACTACATCCGCGATTACTGGGGCAAGGGCCGCGATGCCACCTACGCCGACTTTCCCCAACTGGGCCGCGGCCCCTTTGGCAACGCCATCCGCATCCGCAAGGAGGCCGACCCGGACTTCCGCCCGTTTCTGCAGGTGCCTCGGCAAAGGCTGCATGAAAGCCCCTTGGACATCAAGGGCCCCAACCAATCCGTCAGCGTCGTGGTGTGGGCGATTCGCGAGAGCGGCAACCACGCCCTGGCCGGCATCTGGCATGAGGGCACCGACCTGCGCGAGAAAAGCACCCTCAACATCGCCCGCATTGAACGCGGCCAACGCCAATACGCCCTCTTTGCCGGCCTCAACAAAATGGGCAGCGCCTGCGGCCATGTTTCAGAGAACGGCGCCAGCTCCTTCCTCAACAAGTACGCCCTCCATAAATGCAACAGCCTCGCCATCTCCCCTGAAGTTTCGGGCGACAGCGCCCCCGAGGTTCTCGATGCCTCTTGGCAATGCTTTGCCATGACCTTTGACCATCAGCGTCAGGAACTCACCGGATGGCTCAATGGACAGAGCGGCGAACGCTGGTTGGAACAACCTCACCAAGACAAACTCATCTCCTATGCCCACAACGCCTATCTTCAGGGGCACTACGCCAAGCTCCCTGGCAAACAAATCGGCGAGGATGAAACCTTCCCCAAGGAACAATATTACAACCCGCCAGAAACCGAAGTCCTGCACCGCGAGATTCTCAGCCAACAAGGGGGCCGTCGCATCGAACGCCGTCACTACCGCTACACCCGCCTCGAAGTCACCCTCGAGGGCGAACGCGAGGTCGAACGCAAACTCACCGCCCTGCGCCTGAACCCCTGGTGGTATCCACACGCCATTTATCAGCCCAAGGATGCCACCAGCGGCGGCCCCTTCACCATTGGCCGCGTCATCCACAGCAGCCGCAGCGTCGGCTTCACGGGCTGGATCGGCGGCGTTGCCGTCTTCAACCGCGCCTTGGATGCGGCTGAACTCGGACGACTTGCAGAATTGCGGCACTAAGCCCACGGCGGCCAGATGAGGAGCAGGCGGCGGCCGAGCCACAGCAGCCGCCCATCAGAACCTGAAGCTCACCCCGGAAAACACACCCACATCAGGCGCGGCGGCGTTCAGGCCAAGGCGCATTCCGACATCAAAGACGAGATTGGCACTGCAGGAGTAAGTCATTCCGCCATTGCCCAAGCCTTGAAAGGCAGCATCCTCACCGGCAATGGCCACCAGCTCAAAGTAGACGCCGAATCGTTCAGAGAGCGCCAGCCCCAGCGTGGCCGAGTGCAGCCACTCCAGATCGTGGCCACCGCTCTGAGTGTCGGGCACCACATCCATCTCAGCCATCAATCCCAACGACAGGCGCTGCCCCAACGCCATGCCAAAGGGCAGAATCACCCCCCCGCCCCAGGCGTTGTCACTGACTTGAGTGTGCGTCGGGATCGTCAGGTAGGGCATGACGGCGAAGGCGGGGCCGTCATCGTCATTGCCCAGAAGGTTGCGCTTGAGACGCAGGGTCAGGTCCCCAAATCCACTGGTGCGACTGCCGTCGCCAAGCTCCGAGACGCCGGCCACCGCATGGCTGTTGACAATGCACTGCAGGTCCGTGGACTCATCCAGCCCATGCTTGAGGTTGATCTGCCCAAAGATCCACTGGGTGGAGCGGGTGCCGCGGTTGGCATCGTGGCTGTAATCCAACAGACTGGCTTCCAGCTGAAACCAACCCGCAGGCACCGTGTGCGGGGACTCCGTGGTGTCAGGCCGGTCGGTGCTCATCGGCCTTGGCTCAACGGCAAGCAGCGGCCCGACCGCGAGAATGCAAATTCCAAGTTTTTCAAGGCTCATCTTGTTAGGTACGCCTAATTTCAGAGATCCACGCCTTTGCCAAGCTTAATCTTAGTCGTGGCTAAGATTTGATCGTTGGGCCACAAAAAGCGGTTGTCCGCCCCCGGCCCGGCATCCAAACATGGCCCATGCCGCCCAAGCGCAAAGAGCCCACCGCCCATGTCCACTCACCGGCCATGGAGGACTACCTTGAGCAGATCCACAACCTCATGGAGTCCAAGGGCTACGCTCGCGTGGTGGACATCGCTGGCAACCTCAAGGTCTCCCAGGCCAGCGTCACCAACATGATCCAACGCCTCCACACCGAAGGCTATGTGATCTATGAGCGCTACCGGGGCCTGACCATGACCTCCGCCGGACGCGAGATTGGACGGGCCATCGCCCGCCGTCACGAGGTGCTCAGCCGCCTGCTCTCCGCCTTCGGGCTCGACTCCAAGACCGTCCACGAGGATGTCGAGGGCATGGAGCACCACATCAGCCGCCAGACCCTGGAGGTGCTTACCCTGCTGATGGAGGAACTCGAGGGCAACCCCACCCTGATGCAGCGCCTGAAACGCAAGCTCGCCCGGCGCTAACACCGCCGCATGGCCAGGCTCTCCACAAGAACCAAGCCTCAGGGCGCGTTGGCCTTCCATGCGCCGCGCTTCTCGTTGCCTCACCTCCCTGCTACTGGCCTTCGCCCTTGGCCAAGGCCCTGGCGGCATCGCCGCTGAACCGAGCGCCTCGGTGCCTGGCCCCAAACCAACGGGCATCTACGGCCTGCGCTGGAAGCGCGTCAGCGACGAGGCCAAGGACTACGCCCTTCCCTGCGAGCGCCTCGACGCCGCCCGCGGCCTTGCCCCCAGCGACTTTGACCACATCGCCCCTTGGTCGGGCATCACGCGCTGCGAGGTTGCCGGCCAAACCATGGTGCGCATCCCCAAGCACTACCAACGCCGCGAGGTGCGCGACGGCTACGAGTACCGCCACATCAGCGCCAGCCCAGCACCTGGCTTTGCCATTGATCCGGCCTTTGTCGAAAATGGCCGCATCCTCGACTTCATCCACATCGGCGCCTACGAAGCCCACCTCGACGACAAGGGCCGTCTGCAATCCAAAAGTGGAGTGCACCCCACCGCCAACCTCACCCGCGTGCAATACCGCGCAGCCGCCCGCGCCAATGGAATCGGCTTTGGGCTCTTTGATTTGCGCAGCCTGCTCATGCTGCAAAACCTTTTCCTCATCGAACACGCCCAGCGCAACAGCCAGCAGGCCCTTGGCAATGGCTGGGGCAAGCTGCTGCAACCGGCACGCACCCACCGCTGCGTGCTTGAGGAAGCCGCCAGCAATCGCCTTGTCACCGAGGCCCGCGGCGAGCCCAATCCAACCAACGCCCTCAGGGGCTTGTTCATCGGCTGCGCCATCACCATCACCAGCCACGACCAACCCGGCGAGGTTTACGCCAGCGGACGCCTACTCACCAAGGTTGAACTCAACCAACCCAAGCCGGGCCAAATCAGCTTTCATTTCGATGGCCCGCCCCTGCGCACCCATCGCGACATGTGCCTTGGCGGCGCAGCCCAGCCCACCGGCCTCTCCGACTCCATCCCCGGCCACAGCGGACAGGGCCCGCCACAGGGCGACCCACCGGATGATCCATACCGATGCGCCGTCAAATACCGCCACCTCGAAAACCTCTGGGGCAATCTCTGGTGCTTCATCGACGGCGCCAACCTCAGCGGCGGCAAGGTCTATCTCGCCGACAACATGACGGACTACCAGAGCGGCCTGACCAGCGCCCCCTACCGCTTCTGTGGCATGGACCAACCGATGCAAAACGACAATGGCGACATCGGCGGCCCCAGAGAGATCCACTTCCTCAAGAACCTTGGCTACCTGCCCGACCTTCCCTGGCTTGCCCTGCCGCAGGAATACACCCACCACGGCCTGGACCGCATTGACCAAAAGCCCGCCCCCAGCCTGCAACTCAGGCAGGGCAACTTCGGCGATTATTACTACCTCAACGACAAGGCCACCTGCTATGTGCACGGCGGCGGCTTCGACCATTACTGGCGCTGCGGCCTCTTCACCCTGCGAGGCTGGAGCAGTGACAGCCAGCGCTGGTACCTCTACGGCGCCCGCCTCATCCACAAGCCCCTGCCCTGAGCCCCAACGGACTTGCCGCCATTCCAAGGCCCCTCGAAAGGCACGCCCTCGGTGGGGCGTAGCAGCAGGGCCACCATGCTCAAGCAGCCCCTGATCTTTGCACCAGCAGGCCGCCGCAGCTTCCTGCGCGCAGGCACCTTGGGTGTGGGCGGCCTGGCCCTGCCCAGCCTCCTGCGTGCCGAGGCCGCAGCGGGCCTGCGCAACTCGCGCAAGGCGGTCATCAACATCCATCTCGATGGAGGCCCCCCGCAGATGGACCTCATCGACCCCAAGCCCGAGGCCCCGATGGAAATCCGCGGCGAGTTCAAATCGATACCCAGCGCCATCCCCGGCCTCCACCTTACCGAGCTACTCCCAAGTCTGGCCAAGCACGCGCAGAAGTATGTCTTCCTGCGCTCGCTTAGCGGCGCGATGGGCAACCACGATGCCTTTCAGTGCCAATCCGGCTTTGGCGCCAAGGACCTGGAATTCATCGGCGGCCGACCCGCCATGGGCTGTGCGCTCAACCGCCTGCTGACCAGCCCCCAAGACAAGGCTCCCGTTTTCGTGGATCTCATGCAGGGCCGTCCCATGGTGCGCAACAGTGCCCGCCCCGGTTTTCTTGGAGCTGCCAGCTCCGCCTTTCGCCCCGACATCTCCCACCTTTTTCAGCGCGGCCTCGAAGACGGCATGAAAAACGAACTCGCCCGCCGCGGTGGCGGCAATGGCCTGCGCTTGAGCCTGCACGAGGGCCTCAGCGTCAGCCGCCTGCAGGATCGCGTCTCCCTATTGCGCGATCTCGATGGCCTGCGCCGCGACATGGACCACAGCGGCAACATGCAGGCCCTGGACGCGTTCACCCAACTCTCTCTGGGCATCCTCACCAGCGGCGCCTTTGCGAAGGCCATGGACCTCAGCCAGGAGGACCCAGGAGTCCTGGCACGCTACACGCCCAACGCCCGCAAGCCCGCAGGCTCCTACCTCTCCATGGAGGACCCCAAATGCGCGCAGAAATTCCTGCTCGCCCGCCGCCTCATTGAAGCTGGCGTCCGCTGCGTGAGCATCTCCATCAGCGACTTCGACACCCACACCCGCAACTTCGCCGCCCTCCGCTATCTTGGTCCCTTGGTGGACCATGCCCTCGACACCCTCGTCACCGACCTCGAAGAACGCGGCATGTTGCAGGATGTGATGATCATCGTTTGGGGCGAGTTTGGACGCACTCCAAGAATCAATGACAAGGCCGGACGCGACCACTGGACCAAGGTGGCCATGGGCATCATGGCCGGTGGCCACCTCAAGACTGGCCAGGTCATTGGCGCCACCGACAAACACGCCGCCGAAGTCACCCAGCGCCCCGTCCACTATCAGGATGTGATTGCCACCCTGTACCATCATCTTGGGATTGACGCCCGCAGCATCACCCTCACCGACACCACGGGCCGCCCCCAGTACCTCGTGGACATCGGACAACCCATTCACGAAATCCTGTGATCACAGCCCGCGCCGCGCTGCGGCTTGCTCTCGCCCTTTGCTTCAGCAGCAGCTTGGCCCAGAGGCCCGCACAGGACCGGGATCAGCCACAGGCCCGCGTGATTCACCACAGAGCCCAAGCCGCGGAAAGCACCCGCTGGGCCGCCAGCGAACTGCAACGCCTCATCAAGGCCGCCACAGGCGAAGACCTCGCCATCACCAGCGAAAACCCGCAGGGACCGGCCATTTGCCTTGAAGAGGACCGAGACCTGCCCCACGACGGCTATCTCATCCGCAGCGAAAAGGGCAACCTCATCATTCGCGGCAACGAGGGCCATCCCGCTGGCCTCTGGGACCTTCCCAGCCACGGAACCCTCTGGGGCGCCATGGAAGTGGCCGAGCGCCTACTTGGCGTGCGCTGGCTCATGCCTGGCCCCCATGGCGAAGATATCCCCACCCAGGGCAAACTCAGTTTCGATCTTGCTGAGGAAATTCGCGGCCAACCCGGCCTAGCCGTGCGCATGCTGGCCTATCTTGGAGAAAGCGACCGCGAGATCACCCACCGCCACGCCCCCACCCTGCAATGGATGAAACAGCAGCGCCTCACCAACAGCCTGCACAGCCAGGTCACCGGCTATGGCCATTCCTGGGACGACTATCTCAAACCCGCCGACATCGAAGCCAACCCCGACTGGAAACCCTCCAGCGGCAACTACCAACGCAACGGCAAGGTCACCTTCTTCTGCACCACCGCACCGGGCCTGGTCGAGCGCTTCGCCCAGCGCGTCATGGAAAGCATGGACCGCAACCCCAAGCGCGAGATGACCAGCATTTCCCCCACAGACGGCGGGGGCTTCTGCACCTGCCAACGATGCCAGGCCCTCATCGAACCCGATCCCCACGGCAAACCCAATCATGCCCGCGCCATCCTCACCTTCTACAAGGACGTGGCCAACCTCATCGCCAAACAACGCCCCGGCCGTCGCCTGGGCGGCTTTGTTTACTACAACTACCAATACCCACCAAGCAGTGCCCCTGAGCTGCCCGACAACCTCAGCCTCTGCTGGGCGCCACTCAACTACTACGGTTACGGCCTGCTCAAACCCATCTACCGCTCAGAATTCCAACCAATCCTCCAAGGCTGGAGCCAACTGACCCCGCATTTCTTCTATCACAACTACTCCACTTGGATGCGCAGCTTTCACGGTGCCCCATTGCCCGTAAGTCTCGACATCCTCAAGCGAGAAATCCCAGCCACTGCCAAAGTCAAGGCCTGGGGCGCACGCATGGTCGGCAGCGCCGCCTGGGGCGTCAATGCTCCCATCAATTACCTCCTCGCCAAACAACTCTGGAACCCCAACCTCGACCTCGAACAAACCCTCAACGAATGGCTGCAACGCTCCTATGGCCCAGGCTGGTCTCATCTGCGCCGCCTCTACGACCTACTCGACCAAGCCATGGCTGAGCACAAAGCCAGCCAATCCCCCATCTACAAGGGCAGCAACTACGAGGTCAATCAGGAGGTCATGCAAACCCTCTACGCCCCACGCTTTCCCCAAATCGAAGAGGCCTACCGCAGCACCTTTGCCAAATGCGTCAGCCCAGCCCAACGCGCACGCCTGCAACGCTTCGGCGACAACCTCACCCTGCTCTTTCACGCCCTACACCAAGCCAGACTCATCGACCTCAGCGGCCACCCCATCCAAGCCCAGCCCCCCAACTCAACCGCGGAAGCCAGCGGCAGCACAAACAGAACCCAAGGTGCCGCCTTACCCGCAACCCACAAGGCCACCAAGGCCCCATCCATCTTCCACCTCAACGACCAAGCCTTCGCCCAATTCCTCAAGCGCATGCAAAGCGACCACAGCCTGCTGCACGACCGCTACGGCATTGACCACGGCCCCATCTGGAAAGGTGAATGGAGCGAGCCGTAAACCTCAAGCTCGCCAAACTGCGCCGGGCAGCCAAATTTCCTCAGCAGCTACCATCCATCCGCGGCAACCTTCCAAACCCATGCCCAACGAAGCATCCCACACTCAGCAACAAGGCCAACCCAAGGCTGCTCCCACCCCCGGCAGCCCGGTTCTGATTCGGCATGAAGGCCACAGCCCCCGTGAACGCAGCGCCTGCGGCTGGCGCGACCGCCTCATCAGCCACGAGGACCAATCCCTCTCCCCTGCAGCCTGGGCCCATGCCGTGGACATTGACGGCGCCAAGGCCCACTACCACCAACGCTCCACCGAGCTTTACTTCGTCCTCGAAGGCGAAGGCAGCGTGACACTCGACGGCATCGAGCACCCTGTCACCAAGGGCTCACTCGTCCACATTCCCCCAGGTGTTGTGCACGGCGCCACGGGCCGCATGCGCGTCCTTGTTGTCGGCATCCCGGACATCGCCGAAGACGACTACTTCCTCCCCCAGCCTGACTAGCCAAGGGCCGATCGTCAAAACCTCGGGGCCACCAATCAGCTCTCAGAGAGAGAGCACGAGGCAGCAAGGGTCCAGGGACACCGAAAGGTCCAAGAGCATCGGAGCTGAGAAGCGGTCAGGAGTGGCCGCTCTCTCATGCTCGCGCAGGCTCAGCATGGCCACCGCAAACTGAAGTCATGAAAACGGTGTGAACCGTGACCGGGACGCCTCGGGAGGCTGCACGGTCGGATCGGCACGGCAAGTGCTGACGGCCCTCATCCTGGCTTCCACGCCTCGAAAAACGCGGGATGGACTTTTGGATTCGGGTTGTTGAACATGCGCCGTGATGCGCTGTTCCCTGCCCCTGCGTTTGGCTTTGCCGCAGCTTCATCGTTTGGCTTCAACCATGCGACGGCGGTTCTCGTTGAGTGCTGACACGCGCCTGGCCGCGCGGCTTGCCCTCTCACTGGCCTTGGGGCTGAACTGCGGCTTACCCCTGGGCGTTCACGCCATGGATGCTGCGGCATCTCCCAAGGCCTTGGTTTCAGCATCTGCGGCCTCCAATTCTGGCTCACCTTCTTCGGCCTCAGCGCTGGCCAGTCCCGCTGCGAGTGGGGCTCGGGCTTTGCCCTGCCGAATTGAGGTGGTGGAGCAAGTGGATGAAAAAACCAGGGCTGGTGGGGCTTCGGTTTTGGGCCGTGGCTGGCCGGTGCCCTTGGTGGAGTTGCGCACAACGCATCAGTTGCGTTTTGTGTCGGACAATGCGGGCTTGATTGCCTTGGATGCACCAGAGTTGATGGGGCGGGAGGTTTGGTTTTCAGTGATTGGCCATGGCTATGAGGTGGCCAAGGATGGGTTTGGTTATGCGGGGCTGCGCCTGCGACCTGAGCCAGGCAAGACATTGCGGGTGGAGGTGCAGCGGCGCTTTGCGGCGCGGCGGGTGGGGCGACTCACAGGCTCTGGGTTGTTTGCGGAGAGCCAGAAGTTGGGCGAGCGTTTGACCTGGCGCGATCAGGGCATTCACGGTTGCGACAGTGTGCAAACCGCGGTGCATCGCGGTCGGATGTTTTGGGCCTGGGGCGACACCACGATGCCGCATTATCCGCTCGGCTTGTTTGACATGAGCAGCGCAACCACGGCAATCCGCCCGCTGCAGTCGCTTCAGCCACCGCTGGCTCTGGAGTTTGATTATGTTGCCGATGCGCAGGGGCGGCCGCGCAGCGTGGCAAAGATGCCTGGCAAGGGACCCACCTGGTTGTCCGGTTATGTGAGTCTGCCGGACCGCGAGGGCCGGGAACGCTTGGTGGCAAGTTATGTGAAAATTGAGCCGCCAATGGAGGCCTATGAGACCGGCCTTTGTGTGTGGGATGATGAGGCGGCGCGCTTTGAGTTGCTGCGGGTGTTGTGGCGCAAGTCCAACGCGCAACCCAAGGCGCCGCCGATGCCTGATGGTCATCCCCTGCGTTGGCGCGATGCGCAGGGCAAGGAGTGGTTGTTGTTTGGAAATCCCCTGCCCACGCTGCGTTGCCCGGCCAACTTTGAGGCATGGCAGGATGCGGGGACTTGGGAGTTGCTCAAGCCGCCGCCAAGCCTGCAGGGGGCAGGCGGTGAGAAGGTGCAACTGCACAGCGGGTCCATGGCGTGGAATGCGCATCGCCATCGTTGGGTGACGGTGTTCATGGAGAAGTTTGGCAGGCCTTCGGTGTTTGGGGAGCTGTGGTATGCCGAGGCGGCCCAACCCTTGGGGCCCTGGGGCAAGGCAGTGAAGGTCTTGAGTCACGACAATCAAACCTTTTACAATCCCCGCCTGCATCCCGAGTTCACGCCCGAGGGCTCGGCGCTGTTGTATTTTGAGGGGACTTACACCAAGGAATTTGCGCAGCATGCGGCACCGACGCCGCGCTATGATTACAACCAGATGCTCTACTGCCTGGACCTGGATGATCCCGCACTGAAGGGCGCGCGCACGACTCCTTGAGGGATTGAGGTAACCCCTTTGTCCGCCCTCCTGCTGAGATCACTGGCTTGATGCCGTAGCCATGCCCCATGATGCTTGAGTGCATCGCTTGACGGCTCATGGGCAAATCCCTAGAACCAAGGGCTTTGAATTCCCGCGCCTGCCCCCATGTCTGATTCTGCCGACTTCTCTCCCACACCCTCGCCTCACCCCTCAGGCGTGCCTTCCTCATCTGGCAGCTCCGGGGGCGGCATTCGCTGGGAGCCGCCAACCGCAGAGGAATTGCAGAGGCTGATGCCTGGTTACACGATTGAAAAGGTGCTGGGCCGCGGTGGCATGGGCGCGGTGTATCGCGGGGTGCAAACCAATCTGGATCGGCCAGTAGCCATCAAAATCCTGCCGCCCGGCGTGGAAAACGAGGATCCCAGTTTTGCTGAGCGCTTCAAGAGTGAGGCCAAGCTCATGGCCAAGCTCAATCATCCTGCTGTGGTGGCGGTGTATGACTTCGGCACGACCCAGGCCGGCCAGCTTTATTTTGCCATGGAGTATGTGGACGGCAGCGATGTCGCACAGATGATCATCGCGCAGGGCAAACTGCCACCAGAGCATGCCTTGGCCATCACGGCCCATGTCTGCGATGCCCTGCAGGCTGCCCATGAATTGGGCATTGTGCACCGTGACATCAAACCAGCCAATGTGCTGCTCAACATGAAGGGGCAGGTCAAGGTGGCAGACTTCGGCCTCGCGAAAGTCGAGGACCCCAACCAACACGGCCTGACCAAGGCGGGCTTTGCGATGGGCACGCCGGATTATGTGTCGCCTGAGGCTCTCATGCTGGGCACCGCCATTGATGGGCGCGCCGACCTCTACGCCGTGGGCGTGATGCTTTATCAGATGCTCACGGGCAATGTGCCGCGCGGGGCCTTCAAGCCAGCCTCGGCGTTGGTGGAGGGTTTGGACCCGCGCTTTGACGCCATCATCATGAAAGCCATGCAGCATGATCGCGCAGAGCGCCATCAGAGCGCGGCGGAGCTGCGACAAGAGTTGGATGTGATTCTTACCGTGCCCCTGGTGCGAAATGATCTCCCGAGCAATGCGGCAATTCCCGTCTCGCAGGTGGCGCAGGCCGCGGGCCAGCGCAGTGCGATGCAAAAGCCCACGGGCAAACCGCCACAACCGCGCAGTGCATCGGTGCCCAGCAGGAGCGCGCCAGTCTCAGCGCCGCCAGCAGAAAAAAGCAAGTCCGGACTGGTGATCGCCTTGGCTGCAGTTGCCATTTGCGGCGCTGGCGCCTACTTCATGCTTGGCGGCTCCAAGCCGACAGAGGCCAGCAACTCCTCTGCCCCGTCCGCCACGGCCAGCAGCGCGCCTGCAGGCGCCGCCAGTGCCGGCAACACTGACCAAAGCAGACCCGCGGCCTCAGCGCCCAACCAGACTACGCCACAGGGAGGCCAGGCCAAGGGACCGCGCCGCTGGCAGATGACTGAGTTTGCCAAGCTCGACCCAACAACCCAGAGCAAGTACCAGGTGGAAAACGGCTTGCTGCATCTGACCAACTCCGCCAGCTGGAGCCCGGAGGGAGCGGAAGCCAAGTGGCGCAATGGCTCGATCCGCTGCGCCCTGCGCTGGGACGGCAAGAAGCACTCAAACATCCAACTGACCGTCCGCGGTGGAGAGGGCAAGGGCCATTACTCAGCACGCCCCAGCGAGCGCGAGATGGAGCTGCTCTTTGGCAAACCAGGCCAGCAAGAACAGGTGCTTGGCAGGTTCCCCATTGATCCGCCGCTGAAGCCCAACCAAACGATCAACCTCACCATTGGCGTGGTGGGCAGGAAGTTCATTCTCTGGGCCAACAACCGCCATGTGGGCGTGATGGAGCATCATT
>JAURHS010000103.1 GCA_030833205.1 Prosthecobacter sp. | reverse complement strand
GAGCCCGGTGAGGCCGTGGCCCTCAACACCGGTTATCTGGTGGCCACGGTGATGGACATCGTCCCCACCGAGGGTTTGCCCACGGCGATCCTGGATGCCTCCTTCACGGCCCACATGCCCGACGCGCTGGAAATGCCCTACCGGCCTCATGTCATTGGCTCTCAGGAAGGCGGCCTGCTTGCGCACAGTTATGAGTTGGGCGGCATGACCTGCCTGGCTGGCGACAGTCTGGGACAGTACAGCTTCGCCCAGCCGCTGCAGGTGGGCGACCGACTGGTCTTCACCGACATGGCTCATTACACCATGGTCAAGACCACCACCTTCAACGGTGTGATTCACCCGGACTTGGTGCTGCATGATCCCAAGGGTGCGGGTCTGCGCGTGGTGCGTCGCTTTGGCTACGCCGACTTCCGCGATCGCCTCTCCTGAGCGCCCTCCCTGCCATGGGCTTGGAAGGCCGTGAGCGGATGATTTTTGTGGTCGCATCCTGCTGCCCTGCGCTTAAGTGCAGGGCATGACTTTTGATGAGGCAAGCCAACGCGTCGCCGCCCTGCGCGCCGAACTTGAGCACCACAACCGACTGTATTATCAGCAGGCCGCGCCGCAGATCAGCGACTCGCAGTACGATGCCCTGATGCGCGAGTTGCAGCAACTCGAGCAGCAGCATCCGCAGCTTTGCACGCCGGATTCCCCCTCGCAGAAGGTGGGCGGTGCGCCCTTGGAAAGTTTTGCCAGCATCACGCACAAGGTGCCGATGATGAGTCTGGACAACACCTACTCGCAGGAGGAG
Source organism: Prosthecobacter sp. (assembly GCA_030833205.1). GTDB lineage: Bacteria > Verrucomicrobiota > Verrucomicrobiia > Verrucomicrobiales > Verrucomicrobiaceae > Prosthecobacter. The sequence goes on along the minus strand of JAURHS010000103.1, from coordinate 12,174 downwards.
GTGGCGGCCTTTTATGCCCGCCTGCAAAAGGGTTTGGGCAGGGAGCAGGTGCGCTGCGTGATTGAGCCCAAGGTGGATGGCGTGGCCATTGCGCTGCGCTATGAAGCCGGGGTGCTCAAGCATGCCGCCACGCGCGGCGATGGTCGGGTGGGCGATGATGTGACGGCCAATGTGCGCACGATTGCCGGTCTGCCGCTGCGCCTGCCTGCAGGCATGCAGGGCGACATCGAGGTCCGCGGTGAGGTTTTCATTGGGCATCAGGGCTTCGCACGAATGAACGCCGAACGCGAGGAGGCCGGCGAGGCGCTGTTTGCCAATGCGCGCAATGCAGCGGCCGGCACGCTGAAGTTGCTCGACAGTCGGCAGGTGGCCAAGCGTCCGCTGGAGGCCATTTTCTATGCGGTGGCCGATGCCGGTGGGGAAGCCATCACCTCGCAGCGCGAGGTTTACCAGTGGCTTGGCCGCGCCGGTCTTCGGCGCAGCGATTGGTTTGTCGAGGTGCTTGGTGCGCAGGAGATGTTGGAGGCCATTGCGCAATTGGATGATCAGCGGCGCAGGTTGCCCTATGACACCGATGGCGCGGTGGTGAAGGTGGATGAATGGGCGGATCAGGCGGAGTTGGGGCTTACCGCCAAGGCACCGCGTTGGGCCATGGCTTACAAGTATCAGCCCGAGCAGGCGCAGACCCGCCTGATCAAGGTGGACATTCAAGTCGGTCGCACGGGCGCGTTGACGCCGGTGGCCAGGCTGGAGCCGGTGTTTTTGAGTGGCAGCACGGTGAGCAACGCCACGCTGCACAACTTTGAGGAGGTCGAGCGCAAGGACATCCGCGAAGGGGACTGGGTGATCATTGAAAAGGCCGGCGAGGTGATCCCTGCCGTGGTCGAGGTGCTCAAGAACAAGCGCGATGGCAGCGAGGTGGTGGTCAGCGCCCCGGCCTGCTGTCCGGTCTGCGGCAGCGCAGTGCAGCGCGATGCCGAGCAGGTGGTGATCCGTTGCCCCAATGCCAGTTGCCCCGAGGTGGTGCGGCGGCGTCTGGAGCATTTTGTCAGTCGTGGGGCGATGGACATCAGCGGCCTTGGCGAGTCGGTGGTGGCTCAGTTGGTGCAGCTTGGCTTGGTGCGCGATGTGGCCGATTTGTATCAACTCGATGTGCTCTCCTTCTCGCGCCTGGAGCGCGTGGGCACCAAGAGCGTGGACAATTACCTGCGCGCCATCGCCAACAGTCGGCAGCAGGCGCCGTGGCGACTTCTCTTTGGCTTGGGCATCCTGCATGTGGGTGCGGGAGTGGCGCGCAAGTTGCTGGAGCACTTTGGCGGAGTGGACGCGGTGGCCGCTGCGGGCCCTCAGGAGCTGATGCAGTGCCCGGACATCGGCGAGGCCGTGGCCGGCAGTCTGCATCAATGGTTCCGTGAGCCAGTCAATGCGGCGCTGCTTGAGCGTCTGCGCTCAAGTGGGTTGCAGTTGACCCAGCAGCAGGTGGAAAAGCAGGGTGAGCAGCTCGCAGGCACCACCTGGGTGATCACGGGAACCCTCAGTCAGGAGCGCGAGACGGTGGCAGAGCGCATTCGTGCCCATGGCGGGCGAGTCAGCGGCTCGGTCAGCGGCAAGACCAGCTTCGTGTTGGCCGGCAGCGATGCAGGCAGCAAGCTGGAGAAGGCCGCCAAGCTTGGAGTGAGAGTGGTCAGCGAGGCTGAGTTTGAGGCCATGCTTGCGGGTTGATCAGCGCGGCCCCGGCCCTGATTCCGGCCATGCACCGGCCTGCAAAAACAACAGGCGCAGGAACCGCTGGGGCTCGCTGCGCCTGATTCTGTCATCGGTCAATCGAAGACCGAGCAGGAAAGATGGGGTGAGGTCTCTGCCTCTGGATGGGGACAAGGCTGATTACTCAGCGTTGTCTTCCACATAGCGGACGACATCGCCGACGGAAAGGAGCTTCTCGGCCTCCTCGTCGCTGACATCAATGCCGAACTCTTCTTCGAGGGCCATGACCAGCTCAACGATGTCGAGGGAGTCAGCACCGAGGTCTTCGATGAACTTGGCTTCGAGGGTCACTTGCTCCGGATTGACGCCGAGCTGCTCAACGATGATGTCACGGACTTTGTCTTGGATGTTGTCGGCCATAGGGAATGGGGATGTGGGGCCATCCCTAGCGGCTACCGTTTCTTTGGCAAGGGCGAAATATGCCAATTTTCATTTCTGTTGACGGTCTTGAGCTCAGTTTTTGCTTAAAATGAGGGTTTTGCCCTCAATTGTGCAGCGTCTGAGGCGGATATCCAAGTCTCAACCTCGATCCTCAGCCTCGACTTGGCCTGCTTCCGCTGGTCCGGGTTTGGGCTGCAGAACCTCGCCCTGGAATTGCTTCAACAACAGCCCCAGCACGAGCTCCGCGCCGCCGTATTTCAGGTCGTCAATGGTGACTTTGCGCTCGCGGCCGCCGCCAGGACGATGCCAAATCTGCGCCAGTCCCTTGCTTTCCCAGGCCCGCAGGTCCACTCGCGTGACTTCGTGAAAATTGACCCGCTGGCCTTTGGGGCTGACCAGATGCTGGGCGTGGCCGGAGAGCACACGACCGCGGTGAAGCAGGGCCGTCCAGGCAGTGATCAGGGCGGCAAGCAGGCAGGCTGCCGCCCAGTACAGTTGCCCACGAATCTCCCGGGTGCTGTAGCGGTGCGGGCTCTGCGGCCAGCCTTGCTGCGCGGCGTAATTCACCCACCTGGGCGAGTCGCCGTCACGGCCCACGGGAAGTCCTTTGAGTCTGGCCGCCTCTTCCCACTGTGTCAGTCGCTGTTGCTGCTTGGCTTGCTCGTAGCTGGGTAGCCACTGTTGCTCAAACCAGTCTTTTTTGTCGGCGATGTCGTTGGCCTTCGGGTAGCCAACGCCCCAGTCATAGAGGAAGGTACAAGCCCCCGCACTGAAGATGAGCGTTACGAGAATCATCCGCCTGAAGTACCAGGGCGTGACATAGCAGAGGATGGGCAGTGAGGTTGGGGCGTCGCTCATGGGGCTGCAGTCCCCAGCATTGCACAACAAGCGGCGGGGCCTAGGCAATGATGGATTTTTTTCCCTGTTGGGGCAACTCATCCTTGGCGCGAGGGTTGCAGGCAGTGATGATGCGCTGCGTGAAACGCTGGATTTTTCCCTTGCTTGCCCTGCTCATGGCCTTGCTTGCCGTGCGCCTTTGGGGTCAGGTTGAAGGTCTAAAGAGCCGCTTCGAGGCCTTTGACCGCAATGCCGACGGACGCATTGCCGGCGATGAGATGAAGGCGGCGGCCATCCTCCCCAAGCTCGATCTCAACGGCGACGGCGAGTTGACCTTTCCCGAGGCCCTCAAGGCCGTGGCTGCAGGCAAGCTCAAGGCCAGACGCCAAGGGGCGATGGCGGCGGCCAGCGCGCTGGGTTCGCAGGAGTGGGAGCAGTTGCAACAGGCCCCGGCGCCCATCAAGCCCTCGGCCATGGGCGTGGGTCGCCAGATCGCCGACTGGCAGGGTCGTGATCTTCAGGGGCAGGCGCTGTCCTTGGCGGAAAGCCTGCAAGGCCGACGCGGTTTGCTCTTGGCTTGTGTCGGGGCCACTTGCCCGATCAGCCGCAAGTTTGGCCCTGAACTCAAGCGCCTGGAGGCCGACTGCGCCGAGAAGCAGGTGGCCATGCTGCTGCTCTTCGCCGTGGCCGGCGAGAGCCGCGCCGAGGTCGAGGCTTACCTCAAGGACTTCGATCTCAAGAGCAGGGCACTGCACGACGATCAGGGCAGCCTTGGGCGGGTGCTGCGCCCGGCCAGCACCACCGAGGTGTGGTTGCTCGATGAGCGCCGCACGCTGCGGTATCGCGGTGCCATCAACGATCAGTATGGGCTGGGTTACGCGCTGCCGCAGCCCCGCCGGGCCTACCTGCGCGAGGCCATGGACGCGATGCTTGCCGGCAAGGTCGTGCAGCCTGCGGCCACTACGGCGCCGGGTTGCGCCATCAGCTGGGAGGAGGTGGCAGCCGCCCCGGGCCCCGCGCTGGAGTACCACCGCGACATCGAGCGCCTGCTGCAGCGTCATTGCCTGCAGTGTCATCGCAGTGGCGGTGCAGGGCCCTTTGCGTTGGAGACCTACGAGCAGGTCCTCAAGCATGCGCCGATGATGGCCAAGCAGGTGCGGCGCGGAGCGATGCCGCCATGGTTTGCCGCAGCGCCTGCCAAGGGCGAGCTCAGCCCTTGGGCCAATGACTGCTCTCTGGAGCCGCAGGATAAGGCCGATTTGCTGAGTTGGCTTGAGGGGGATCGGCGGCGCGGAGATCCGCGCGAGGCGCCGCTGCCAATGAGCTTTGACAAGGAGTGGAATCTCGGGCCGCCGGGACAGGTGGTGCAGTTGCCCAAGCCCATTGAGATCAAAGCTGAGGGCACCATGCCTTACCAGTTTGTCGTGGTGCCGGTGGATCTCAACGAGGATCGCTGGGTGCAGGGCTATGAGATCCTGCCCACGGACAGCAGCGTGGTGCACCATGTCATCGTGCAGATGCATCCACCAGGCAGCAAGGCCAGCAATCGCGGCGAAGGCACGGAGGGCTATTGGGCCGCCTATGTGCCGGGAAACACCTTTAGGCTTTGGCCCAAGGACTTCGCCAAGCTCCTGCCCAAGGGCGCCAGCCTGAGCTTCCAGATTCATTACACGCCCAATGGCAAGGCCACGCAGGATCAGTTGCGCATGGGCCTTTATTTTGCTGCCGGCGAACCTCGCTACGAGCTGCACACCGCTGCGGTGGCCAAGCGCCGTTTGGAGATCCCGCCCGGTGAGGCCAATCATGTGGAGGTCTTTGAGCAGCGCGTGCCGGCCAATCTGCAGGCCTTGTCGTTTTTGGCCCACCTGCATGTGCGCGGCAAGGCCTTCAAGTACGAGTGGCGCAAGGGCGATGAGCCCTGGCAGACCTTGTTGGATATTCCGCGCTATGACTTCAACTGGCAGTTGCGTTATGACCGCGCCAAACCCTTGCTGCTCAGTGCCGGCAGCACACTGCGCATCACGGCGGTGTTTGACAACAGCCCCGGCAACCCTGCCAACCCCGATCCAACGCGCACGGTGCGCTGGGGGCCGCAGACCGCCGACGAGATGATGATTGGCTATGTCGAGTACTTCACCCCGCGCGCTCACACCGCCGGCCGCTGATTTTTTTTGCGCTGGCCATGAGCGCTGCGCATGGCAAAGAATGTGACCTTGATTCTGCCGTCCATTCCTCGTGCGTTGCTGGCCCATGTGGCGCCGATGGCCCTGTTCCTTGGGCTGCAAGTGCTGCCGGGATGGCTGCGGGTGGACAATGAGTTGCTGCCCTGGTACCGGCGGGCGCCGGAGCACTGGGTGTATCCCTTGCAGGTTCTGCTTTGTGGTTTGTTGCTGTGGCGCTGGCGCGGTGAGTACCGTTTGGGGCCCTGGGTGAGGCTGCGTTTGGCAAGCAATTTGGGGATGCTTGGCGTGGTGTTTTGGGTGCTGCTGGGTTGGTGGCTGGGCGGCGAGCGCGGTGCTGGATTTGACCCCGCGCAGGTCAGCTCAGAGCCGATGGGGCAGGGGATGGTGTTGGCTCTGCGACTGCTGCGCCTGGTGCTGGTGGTGCCCCTGGTGGAGGAGTTGTTTTGGCGCGGATGGTTGTTGCGCTTTGTGCAGGCTGGCTCGCGCTGGCAGCAGCAGCCGATGGGGCGCCACGATTGGAGTTCTTTTTTGACGCTGGCTGGTTTGTTGATGCTGGCGCATGACTGGCGCGACGCCCCGGCGGTCTTGGTGTGGGTCAGCCTGATGCAATGGTTGTGGGTGAGCACCCGCAGCCTTGGGGTCTGTGTGCTCATGCATGCCGCGGGCAATGCCCTTCTGGGTCTGTGGATTGTGCACGGACAGCACTGGGGCTGGTGGTGAGGGCAACCCCGTGATCGGGCCTGTGCAATCGCGGTTGCATCCGCGGACAGTTCCTTCAATACTGAGGGTTCCGCTCATGCCTGATTCCATTCCCATTGCCGTCCTGGGTGCCAGTGGCTACTCCGGCATCGAATTGCTGCGCTTGCTGCTGCGTCACCCTCAGGCCAATCTGGTGGCGGTGACCTCGCGGCAGTTGGCAGGTCGAGCCTTGAGCGATGAATTCCCGCGCTTCCGCGGTGTGGGGGTGGCTGACTCGCTGCGCTTCACGGCGCCCGAGGTCTCAGCCCTGGTGCAAGCCGGCGTCAAGGTGGCCTTTCTTGCCTTGCCACATGGGGTCTCGCTGCAGTTTGCCGCACCGCTGCTTGAGGCAGGCATCCGCGTGATTGATCTCAGTGCCGATTTCCGTCTGCGCTGTGCCAAGCGCTACGCGGAGTTCTACGATCACGAGCATCCCTGCCCGCAGTGGTTGGACAAGGCGGTTTACGCCCTGCCGGAGTGGCGGCCTGAGCAAATCAGGACCGCGCAGCTCATTGCCTGTCCAGGTTGCTATCCCACCAGCATTTTGTTGCCGCTCCTGCCCCTGATGCGGGAGGGACTCATCAGTCCTGAGCCGCTTTGCATTTCCAGCATGAGCGGGGCCAGCGGCGCCGGACGCAAGGAGAGTGTGCCGCTGCTTTTCTGCGAGGTGCAAAACAGTCTGCGCAGCTACAGCGTGCCGGTTCATCGTCACCTCAGCGAGATCACCCAGGAGTTGGAGTTGGCTGCGGGTCGGCCCGTGCCGCTGAGTTTTGTGCCGCATCTGGTGCCCTGTCACAGTGGCATCTGCAGCACCATCTTCGCCAGGCCAGCCGCCGGGGTGGATGCCGCAGCCGTTGGCGAGGTCCTGCAGCGGGCCTATCGCAGTCAGCCCTTTGTCCGCCTGCTGGGTGAAAACCGCAGCCCAGACAGCAAGAATGTCGTGGGCAGCAACTTCATCGACATCGGCTGGTCCATGGATCAGCGCAGTGGGCAACTCATCCTCATGAGTGCCGAGGATAACATTGGCAAGGGAGCTGCCGGTCAGGCGGTGCAGAACTTCAATCTTTGCCATGGTCTTGCCCCCACCGAAGGCCTGCTCAATATCTGATCTCAGTCGCACCTCATTCTTCGTCCGCCCGTCATGTCTGCTCCGTCCTCCAGCGCCAAAGCCCGTGTTGCCTTCAAGGAAATCCCCGGTGGCGTGACCGCTGCCCGCGGGTTTCGCGCCTCAGCACTCTCCTGTGGCATCAAAAACCCCGAGGCCACCAGGCTGGATTTGGCCCTGATTGCCTCTGATGGACCGGCCGTCACCGATGCGGTGTTCACCACCAACAAGGTGCGAGCCGGATGCGTGCGCGTCTGCCAACAGCACATCCGCAGCGCCGATGCCCGCGCCATTGTCGCCAACAGCGGCAACGCCAATGCCTGCACCGGTCTGCAGGGCATTGCCGATGCCAAGGCCATGTGCCGCGGTGTCGCCCAGGCTTTGGACCTGCGTCAGCGCCAGGTCCTGGTCTGCTCAACGGGCATCATTGGCATGAGCATGCCGATGCCACGCATCGAGCCGCGCTTGGGCGAGTTGGCCGCGGCCCTGCATCCGGCAGGCAGCGATGAGGCCGCGCGCGCCATCATGACCAGTGACACCAAGCCCAAGTCCTTTGCCATCGAAGTGCCCTTGGGTCGTGGCCGCAGCTTCCGAATCGGCGGCATTGCCAAGGGCGCGGGCATGATTAACCCGAACATGGCCACCATGCTCTGCTTCATCACCACCGACGCGAAGCTGGGCCGCGATGAGCTGCGCCGTGCCATGCGCCATGCCGTGGATCAATCCTTCAATCGCATCACCATCGATGGGGACACCAGCACCAATGACACGGTCATCGTGATGAGCAATGGGGCCAGTGGCATGCCGCAGATCCGCCGCGGCAGCGCGGAGTCTGAATTGTTCCGCAACGCCCTGCACAAGGTGATGATGGAGTTGGCCAAGATGATCGTGGCCGACGGCGAGCGGGTGACCAAATTTGTGGAAGTGCGCGTCTGTCACGCCCGCACACAGGCCGATGCGCGCAAGGTGGCCAAGGCCGTGGCCAACAGCCTGTTGGTGAAATGCTCCTTCCATGGCAGCGACCCCAATTGGGGTCGGATCATTCACGCCGTGGGCTACAGCGGCGCCCGCATTCGCGAGGAATTGGTGGACATCTACTTCAATGGACTCATTGCCTGCAAGGGCGGGCTCACGGCCAAGACCTCGGTCACGGAACTGGAGAAGGTGGCGCGCCAGCCGCGGTTCACGGTCACCATTGACTTGAATCTTGGCCATGCTGAGGACGCGGCCTACACCACGGACCTCTCACAGGCCTATGTGGACTTCAACAGCAGTGAGTACAGTGCAGCGGTGCACGCCCGCCGGCAAAAGGGTCTGGCCTGATGGGATGGCGGCAGCAGCAGCGCCGCCGACACCATTTGATGGGCTCAGCGCTTGGCCTTGGCTTCCATGCGCAACGAGGCAATGCCGCGCGGCAGGCCGAAGAGCTCGCGCACCTCGGCTGCACTGAGGCAGCGATCGAACACGGCGAGATCGTCCTGCCTGCCCACATAGGAAGCGCCCAGAACCATGGCCACGCTGGCGGGGTCCCAGTCAAAGCGCAGGTCCCAGTTGTCGATGCTGCCCATGGATTTGCCGTCCATGTACAGGCTGGCTCGGGGCTTGGCGGCAGGGTCCTCATTGAGGCGCTCGAGCGTGAAGGCCACATGGGTCCACCGCTCGCGCGAGAAGACCGGCCCGCGCAATTGCACCATGGGGCGTTTTTCAAAGGCAATGTCGGCCCAGTTGACATTGGTCGGGTTCCAGATGTGCGCCAGCGGCCGCACGGCAAAGCGGAAGAAGCGGGGAGTTTCATCCTTGGAGAACTCCAGGAAAATAAAGCCCTTCTTGCTGTCATTGCCCACAATCTGCAGCGGATCGCAGTAGCCGGGCTGCAGGTCCTCGTCGGCGGTCAGGCTCAGCCAAATCGACACGGTGTTGCTCCAGCTCTTGGCGTTGTAGCCCAAGACTCCGGCCCCGAGAAAGCTGGGGTTGGTTTTGCCCTTCTGGGGAAAGTGCAGGCATTGGCCAAACTTGCCGCCGGGCACCAGTTTCACCTCTTCATTGAGCTGGCAGTCCACCCAGTCCTTGCCCTTGCGCATCACACAGCGCTTGTCGCCACGACTGAAGTCAGCATCGAGCCCCTCGTCAAAGGAGGCGTGCAGGCTCAGGCTCTGGCGCAGCGACTGCAGATCGGCGCCCACCAGGGGCACGGCCAGTCCGAGTAGGGCGAGCAGCAGGGAAGGAACTTTCATCAGCGCAATCAACGCCGATCAGGCCTGGTGCTGTTGCAATTGGGCCTCACTTTTCAGCGGAACTGGCCAAAGCAGCCCTGAGCATGAGGGAGGCCAAAAGGCCCCCCGTGGTGGCTTGGGACGGAATCGAACCGCCGACACGGGGATTTTCAATCCCCTGCTCTACCGACTGAGCTACCAAGCCTGGTCACGGGTGGGACGCGAAGGTGAACGAGACGGGGCATTTGGCAACGGTTTTTTGAGGGCTGCCGACTTTTTGCGGGTCGCTGGGTGCGGGGGCGGAAGGTTTGGTTGTTTTGGCAGCGTTGAAGCCCGCATGAATTTTCCCTGGCATGGTTTGATTTTGGTGATGATGACGGCGGCACCGCTTGCGGCGCAAGTCAGCGCGCGGCAGGCAGGGGCCAAGGGCGATGGCAAGGCCGATGACAGCGCCGCCCTGCAGGCGGCCATTGACGCGCATGGGGCCCTGCGTCTGGAGCGAGGGGAGTATCGCCTGACCAGGGGGCTGAGTGTTGATCTCGCCAAGCTGGGGCGTTTTGCCATCTCGGGCGATGGGGCGGCCACGCTAATCATGGAGGGCGATGGCGCGGCCATCAGTCTGCTCGGCCAGCACGGCGGCACCGCTGATCCCAAGACGCTCAAGCCTGAGGTCTGGGAGCGCGAGAACACACCGAGCCTCAGCGGCTTTGAGATCCGTGGCGCAAACCCCAAGGCCTGCGGGGTGGAGGCCGCAGGCTGCATGCAGTTGAGTCTGCACCATGTGGTGATCTCGCGCTGCCTGCACGCCGTGCGTCTGCATGAGCGCAATCGCAATGTCAGCCTTGCCCAATGCAATCTTTATCACAACAGCGGCATTGGCGTCTTCCTCGATGCGGTCAACCTGCACCAGATCAACATCACCGGCTGTCACATCAGTTACAACCGCGGCGGCGGCGTGGTCTCCCGTGGTGGCAATGTGCGCAACCTGCAGATTGCGGGCAGCGACATCGAGGCCAATCAGGGAGCCGAAGATCCACCAGCGGCCAATGTCGAACTCAACTCCACGGACGGCAGCATCGGCGAAGTGGCCATCAGTGGCTGCACGCTGCAGCATGGCAGCAAGGCGCCAGGCTCGGCAAACATTCGCGTGCTCGGTGCAGGCAGCGACCCCAGTCTGGAGCGCCGCGTTGGTCGCACCCACACCCGCGAGGGCAACATCAGCATCACAGGCAATGTCTTCAGCGATGTCAGCGTCAACATCGAGGTGCGTCAGGCACGCGGCGTGGTCATTTCCGCCAACACCTTCTGGGAAGGATTTGAGCAGGATCTCCTCATCGAGGACAGCGAGCATGTGTTGGTGCAGGGCAATAACTTCGATCGCAATCCACGCTATTTGGTCAATGGCTTCGACAACAGTGAGAACAACGGCCTGGTGCTCAGACGCGTCAGCGACAGCAGCATCAGCGGCAATGTCATCGCCGGCGTGTGGCGCAAGCGCGCAGCCATTGACGCATTGGACTGCCAACGATTGATGCTGCAAAACAACCAGATCCTCGACAGCGATGGTGCGGCGATCCTGCTGGAAAATTGCCGCCGCTGCATGGTCAGCGGCAACTTGGCCAGCGACTCCCGTCAGGAGGGCAGGCGCCCGGGCATTGAGGTCTTGGGCGGCAGCGCCCAGGAGTTGGAACTGACAATCTCAGGCAACAACCCCTGATGCTGCTGGGTCCGGGGGGTGGCGCAGCGGGCTCGAAGCCTTCTCCCCCCGCGGTGGATCGGGATCAGCCTCGGGGATAAAACATGCAGTTTATTTGAACAGCATTCCCCTGAGGCAGGAGGCGAAAAAAAGAAAAATCGGCAATTGCTGCGGTTCCGCGCCCTATGTAATAAAGATATCCGAAATATCGGTAATTCATAAGCATCCACGCACCCATGTTGTTTTCCTCAACTGCCTTCGCCCCACCAAATCTTGGGTTTGCTGCGGCTGCGGGCGCAATCCATGGTGGCTTTTCTGGTCTTGGGGCTTGGTGGCAGTTGGGTGGATGGCCATGGTTTGGGGGGGCTCAGCCCTCTTTGGGGCAGGGCGGAGCCCTGCGCTGGCACAGCAGCGGTTCTCAGCGCGGCGGAGGTGGGTCTGGCGATGAGTCAGGTCCCTCAGCGCAGCAATCCAGAGAGCCTGATGAGTTTTCCCATGTGTCGGTGATGCTGCAGGAGGTGCTGGAGATGCTGCAGCCAGCGCCCGGCAAGTTGATCTTTGACGGTACGCTGGGGGGAGGCGGGCACAGCGCAGCATTTCTGCAGGCTGGTGCGCGCGTGGTCGCCATGGACCAGGACGATGAGGCCTTGGCTTACGCCACCAAGCGACTGAGTGTGTTTGCCGATCGCTTCTGCGCGCTCAAGGGCAACTTTCGCGACTTTCCCAAGGTGCTCGCCGAGGCCGGAATCGAGGGTTTGGATGGCATGCTGGTGGACCTCGGAGTCAGCAGTTGGCAGTTGGATTGTGCGCAACGCGGTTTTTCCTTCAACAAGGACGGTCCGTTGGACATGCGCATGGACCAGGCATCGGCCCTGACTGCGGCGGACATTGTCAATGATTGGGATGCCGAGGATCTGGAGCGCATGCTGCGCGACAATGCCCAGGAGCCCGCGGCGCGGCGCATTGCGCGTGCGATTGTTCGTGGCAGGCCTTATCGCACAACTCTGCAGCTGGCTTCACAGGTAGCGCGGGTCTGCTCAAGGCATGGTCGTCGCCACCCGGCCACGCTGACCTTTCAGGCTCTGCGTCTGGAGGTCAACGGTGAGCTGCCAGCTCTGCGTGAGTTCCTGCAGCAGGCTCCGCGTTGGCTTAAGCCGGGCGGACGCCTTGCGGTGATCAGCTTTCATTCGCTTGAGGACCGTCTGGTCAAGCAGGCCTTTGCCCATGCCTCCTCGCCATGGTTGGACCAGCCCAACT
>JAURHS010000120.1 GCA_030833205.1 Prosthecobacter sp. | reverse complement strand
GCCAGCAACTGCCGCACCACGCGCCCACTGACATCGGTGAGCCGGTAGTCGCGGCCACTGAAGCGGTAGGTCAGGCGCTCGTGGTCAAAGCCCAGCAGGTGCAGCATCGTGGCATGCAGATCCGGCACGCTGACGCGGTTCTCCACCGCTGCGTATCCAAACTCATCCGTTGCCCCATGCATCTGGCCACCCTTGATGCCCGCACCGGCCATCCACATCGTGAAGCCCTTGGGGTGGTGATCGCGGCCCTTGCCGTTCTCCGCCACCGGCGAGCGGCCAAACTCGCCGCCCCAGACCACCAGCGTGCTGTCAAACAGCCCGCTCATCTTCAGGTCATCGAGCAGGGCGGCAATGGGGCCATCGGTCTCGGCGCAGTGCAGGTCATGATTGGTCTTGAGATCGTCGTGCGCGTCCCAGGCTCGCGGGCCTTCGTTGCCGCCGCTGTAAACCTGCACAAAGCGCACTCCGCGCTCCACCAACCGGCGCGCCAGCAGGCAATTGCGCCCGAAGTGCCCGCTGACCTTGTGATCGAGGCCGTACATGCGGCGCACCGCTGCGGATTCGCGACTCAGGTCCACGGCCTCGGTGGCACTCATCTGCATGCGGAAGGCCAGTTCATAGGCATGCAGTCTTGCGGCCAGCGCACTTTCCTGGGGATGGCGCTGGGCAAACTCGCGGTTCCACTGCCCAAGCAAATCCAGCCGCGCGCGCTGCTGTGCCGTGGAAACCCCCTTGGGCGGGCTCAAGTAGGCGATCGGCTCGCCCTTGCTGCGCAGGGGCACGCCCTGATAGGTGGCGGGCATGAAGCCATTGGACCAGTTCAGGGCGCCATTGACGGGAGCGCCCTGATGATCGAGCAGGACCACAAAGGAGGGCAGGTTTTCACTCTCGTTGCCCAGCCCATAGGAAACCCATGAACCCATGCTCGGCCGACCGGGCTGGATGAAGCCCGTATTCATCTGAAAAATTGCCGGGCCGTGATTGTTGCTCTCGGCGTGCATCGAGCGGATCACGCAGAGGTCGTCGGCGTGGCGCGCGAGATTGGGATAGGTCTCGGCAATGTCAATGCCAGCCTGCCCGTGTTTGGCGAAGCGGTAGAAGCCCTTCATGGCCACATTCTGCGTCTTGCGGCCCATGAAGGCGTCCTCCCTGCGCCAGACGGGAATGGCTCGCCCATGCCAGCGCTCAAGCTCAGGTTTGGGATCAAAGAGGTCCACATGCGAGGGGCCGCCATACATGAACAAAAAGATCACCGACTTGGCCTTGGGCGCGAAGTGCGGCAGCCTTGCCGCCAGGGGATTGACTGCGGAGGCTTGGTCCTGAGCCAACAAGTGCTGCAATCCAAGGGCCCCGAAGCCGGCACCGGCACGGGTGAGGATTTCACGGCGCGTTGTGGGCTGCTTCATGGAATATGAAAAAACTCGCTGCTGTTGAAAAGCACATGGGCGAGATCCGCAAGTGCTTCGCTGGCGTTGCCCGCCGCGCTGCGCTGCCCGACAAACTCGAGGGCTTGGGCAAGTTGCGCTGCCGTGGGTCTGCGGCCAAGGATCAGCTCAAAACAACGATGAATGCCATCGCTGGGCTGGGGGCCAACCTCCGCCATGGCGCGTGCGGCCAGCGCCTGCGCCTGGTCCTGCACAAACTCATCGTTCATCATCAGCAGGGCCTGAGTGGGCACCGTGCTCTGCGTGCGCAGGGCGCAGCTGTCGGTGGTGGTGGGCGCGTCGAGGAGCTCAAGACTGGGCAGCAACAATTGGCGCTTGAGATAAACATACACGCTGCGCCGCCAATGCTCGGGCCCTTCCTTGTTGAGGACCGGCCAACGATTGCGTTGGCTGGCATCGAGCAGATCGGCGCGGATGCGCGGCTTGATGCCCGGCCCGCCCATGAGGGCATTGAGGTTGCCGCTGGCCACCAGAATGCCATCGCGAATGGCCTCGGCCTCGAGGCGCTGCAGGTTGGCGAAGCGCAGGGGACTTGGCGCGAGGGCACCTGTGCCCTGGCTCCCACGCTGCTGCCGATAGGTGGCGCTCATCACCAGCAGGCGATGCAGCCCTTTGAGACGGCCGTCGTTGTTGATCAACCATGCGGCCAGCCAGTCGAGCAGTTGCGGGTGACTGGGTCTGGCGCCGGTGAACCCGAAGTCACTTGGCGTGGCCACGATGCCATGCCCGAAATGATGCTGCCACACACGATTGACGATCACCCGCCAAAACAGGGCGTTGTCAGGGCTGCCGATCCATTGCACCAGCATCAGACGGCGACGCGAGGTTTTTTCTCCGGCGCGGTCCGGCATCAACGAGTGGCCGCCGAGGACCTGCGGCACGGCAGGCAACACCAACTCTCCGCGTGCGGCGGCATTGCCGCGCGCCAGCACATGAGTCGCTGGCACCACGGGCGAGGTTTCCACCAGGGCCATCACCTTGCTGCCGTCCTTGATGGTCTTGTCATTGGCATCCTTTGCCCCTTTGCCGAGGCCAAGTTTTTGGGTGCCGTTGAATACGGCCAGCAGGCTGTAGTAATCGCGTTGCAGCAGGGGCTCGGTTTTGTGGTCGTGGCAGCGCGCGCAGCCAATCGAGAGGCCGAGAAACACGCTGCCCGCCGTGGAGATCACATCGTCGAGTTGATCGACGCGGTACTGCTCCAAGGCCTCGGCCGTCTTGCCCATGTTGTCATCATTGCTCTGGCCGTTGCGGCAAAATCCAGTGGCGATCAGGCTTTGTGGATTGGCGCCCTGCACTTCATCGCCGGCCAATTGCTCCGCCATGAAACGGGCATAGCGCTTGTCCTCATTGAAGCTGGCGATGACATAGTCGCGGTACTTGTAGGCCTGCGGGCGATCGAGGTCGTTGTGCACGCCGCCGCTGTCGGCGTAACGCGCCAAGTCCAGCCAGTGCCGTCCCCAGCGCTCGCCATAATGCGGGCTTTGCAGCAGACGATCCACCAACTCGGCGTAGGCTCTCTCGGCATGCTGCGGGTCTTCACAGAGGCGCGCAAAGCGCTCCACCTCCTGGGGGCTTGGCGGCAGGCCGATCAAGTCCCAGTGCAGTCTGCGCACGAGGGTGGCAGCGTCGGCCTGAGCGGCAGGCGCAAGGGCCTTGGCCTCAAGCTCGGCCAACACGAAATGGTCCACCGCATTGCGCGCCCAGCCCTGCTGCCTGACCTGCGGCAGCACAGGCTTTTGCAGGGGCAGAAAGGCCCAGTGCTCGCGTCCTTGGGCCAGACTGGGAGGCTTGATGGCGTGCAGGCCCGAGGATGCCGTGGCGCAGAGCCAGATCATCCCAAGCCTGATGGCCAGAGCTGAACCATGGAGGGTTGGGCGGGCGGGCATGGAAGGCAGGAGGGTGGACCAACGCCGAAGGCGATGACGAACTGGCGGCCAGTGTCGGCATTTTCACGGACTGCTCAAGCCTCAAACCCAAGCCCCCGGCAAAGATCCGGCGAGAGAAGCCGACTGCTGCAGCGTTGAGAAGCGACCATGCCCCGTCCCTGCCTGATCCCCACCCGCTTGCCTCAGACCAAATGGCTTTTGCGGCTCAGCGTTCTGCTGGCTTGGCTGCCCTGTGGCCCCGGGCTGATGGCGGCCGATCTCAGCGCCGAGGTGCGGACTGCCCTGCAAAAAGGGGTGGCCTTTTTTTATGCCAAGGCCGCCAGCCACGGCGGCTATGTTTACCGCTACAGCGCGGACTTCAGTCTGCGCGAGGCCGAGGGCATCCCCGACGCCGACACGATCTGGATTCAACCTCCGGGCACACCTGCCGTGGGTCTGGCCATGTTGGCTGCCCATCAATGCAGCGGCGATGCGCTGGCACTCAAGGCCAGCGTGGAGGCGGCTCAGGCCTTGGCGCGAACGCAGCTGGCCAGTGGAGGCTGGGATTACAGCGGTCATTTTTCAGCCGCTCTGCGCAGCAAAAAACAGTACCGCCTCAGCGCCGAGGGAAAAGCCCTGCCCATTCCCAGGTCCGAGGACGGCGAATCGGGCTGGCATGTCTGGCGCCGTCAGGACAAGGCCAATGCCAGCACCTTCGACGATGATGTCAGCCAGGCCGCCACGCGACTGCTTCTGCGCGTTGATCAAGTGCTCGAGGGAAAACATGCAGAGATTCACCAAGCCGCGGAGGCGGCTCTGCAGGCCATTCTCCTCACCCAGTACCCCAATGGCGGCTGGAGCGCCAACTTCGACGCCATGCCTGCGGCAGCGCCGCCGGCAAGCCGCTACCCACTGCTGCCTGCAAGCTTCCCTGCAGCATGGTCACGCACTTGGACCAAGGACTTCAGCGGCTGCTATGTGCTCAATGACAACAGCCATGCCACGCTGATGGCCACCCTGCTTCTGGCCTGGCAGTTGCGCGGCGATGAGCGCTGCCTCGCGGCAGCCAAGCGCGCCGGAGATTTCCTCAAACGCGCTCAGTTGCCCTCGCCGCAACCCGCTTGGGCGCAGCAATACGATGCGGCCATGCAGCCGGTGTGGAGCCGCGCCTTTGAACCGCCTGCCATCACCGGCCGCGAGAGCCAGAGTGCCATGTGGGCCCTGTTGAGGCTGGCGTCGCAATGCGGCGACCGAGGTTATCTTGAGCCCCTGCGCAGCGCCATGCCCTACCTGCGCCGCATCACCCTGCCCTCGGGGAAGTTGGCGCGTTTCTATGAGTTGCAGAGCAATCGGCCGCTGTTCTTTGAACGCGGCAAGGGCGGCAAGGGCTTTGTGCTGACTGACTCCGACAAGCGTGCTTCCTCCAACTACGGCTGGTACTGGGACAGCGAGCTTGATGCCATGGCCGACGCCATGCGCCGAATCGAACAGGGACAAGCGATTTCCCTGCCCCTTTGTCCTGAGGAGTCTCAAGCCGCTGCTCCAGATGAGGCTGAGGTGAGGCAAATCCTTGCCGCGCAGGACGGGCAAGGCGCTTGGGCCGCAACGGATGAGCAGCGCGGCTGGATCCGCGATGGGCAGGGCAAAAAAACAAGGCCCAAGGGCGGTGTGATCCACAGCGAAGACTTCAACCGCAACATCCTGCGGCTCTGCCAATACCTCAGCGCGTCATCGCGGCGGCAATAAGCCGCATTGCCGCAGCTCAAGGCAGGGCCTGGGCGCTGCTGAGGGCCAGCCAACCGCGGATGATGCGGTACAGCACCCAGATGCCGATCAGGATAAAGCCTGCGCCCACAGTAAAAAATCCCACGAGCACCACCATCAGAGGCAAGGAGATCCCCAAGACCAACAGGCTCCAGAAAACCGCGCCCCAAAAAGTGCGGATCTGCCAGGTGAAGTGGCTGTCCAGCCAGGTGCCGCGCACCTCGCTGCGGCGGGCGTAGTTCATGATGACGGCGACAATGGAAGGCAGGCCAAAAATAAAACTGCCAACAATGGTCGCCGCTCCGAGCAGACCGGTCAGGATGGAGACGGCATGCAGGACATAAATGACCTGCGTGTAGGACCGCAGTGGCGCAAGGCTGTTGGGCTCATCGGCATTCATGCAGATCTCCAGTCTAGGCTCCTGCCTGCAAATGGAAAGCAGAACCGACCACAAAACGATGGATCCGCCGGATTTTGAAGCCAATCAAGCCACCAAGGCCTTGAGCGGCCCGCTGCTGTCGCCGTGGCGCTCGGTCTTGACGCCAAGACCCTGCAGCAGGGTCAACCAGACATTGCACAGCGGGGTGTCCTTGGGGGCAACGAGGTTGTGCCCAAGCTTGATGCCAGCGCCGCCGCCCGTCAGCAGGGTGGGGCAATTGTCGAGGTTGTGCTCGGTGCGGATGTTGCTGCCATAGGCCAGGGCCACATGGTCAAACAGGCGACTGCCATCGGCCTCGGGCGTGCTCTTGAGTTTGTCAATGAGACCGGCGAGCAATTCACTTTGCACCTGATCGCGCTGCTTGGAGGCTGCGAGCTTTTCGCCCATCGTGCTGTGGTAGTGGCTCATGTCGTGAGGCGCAACCTTGATGCCAAGGCTGGTGAGCAGGGTGCTTACCGGCTGCCGATAAGTCAGCACGCGGGTGCTGTCAGTCTGAAGAGCGGCCACGATGATGTCGTACATGATGCGAATCTCCTCGCGACCGGCGAGGCTTGCCTGAGGCTCAGGAATGGGGGCCTTGGGCTGGGGCACACCAATCCATTGCTCGTCCTTGCTGAGGCGTGTTTCGATGTCGCGCACTCCCTGAAAGTACTCGGCGAGTTTGTTTTGATCCGCGCGGCTGAGACGGCGCTGCAGACTGCGGGCATTGTCCAACACGGTGTCCAACACGCTGCGCTTTTGGGCGAGCATGGCGCGCTGCTGGGCAATCGGCGTGTTGTCCTTGGAGAAGAGGCGATGGTAGGCCTCGAGTGGACCCTTGAGGCCGCCAACGGGCTTGCCGCTGATGTCCCAGGCCATGGACAGACCAGGGCCGTGTCCTGAGGCCTCGGCGTTTTCTGCGCCATTGAGTTGCAGCGAGGCAAAACGCGTCTCAAGCCCAAGCTTGGCAGCAGCGACCTGATCTGCGCTGATGCTGTTGTGGAAGGTCTGACCGGGCTCGGCAAAACGATTGGCGCCGGTGAGCCACATGGTGCTGCCCCAGTGGCCCTCGTTGCTGTATTTATTCCAGAGCCCCTGCACGATGGTGAAGTCGGGCTTGTGACGAGCCAGCGGCTTGAGCCCCTCGGGCAGGGTGTAGCCTTGCCCAGGTTGATTGAGGTCAGGAAACCAGGTCTCCGTGGTGATGCCCCAGCCAAAACCCAAAAAGATCAGGCGCTTGGGCGCCTTGGCGGGCGCTGCGGCGGAGGCAAAGCGGCGAAAGCCCAGAGACTCGAGCATGGGCAGGGCAATCAGCGCGCTGCTGGATTGCAAAAAGTGGCGACGAAGAGGCATTGGCGTTAATGGCGTTGGAAGGTTTCGCTGGCGACAAGGGCGTGAATGAACTCGCGCATGCCAAGGTCTTTCTTGCGGGCGCGCTGCAGCATGGCATCGAGCAGCGGCTCGTCGCGGAAGCTCAGGGGGCGCCCGAGGGCAAACTCGATGAGGGCCTCACTGAAGCCACGGGCAAAGGCCTCGCTGCGTGCCGCGATGAGGTCGCGCAGGGCGAAGAAATCCTTGAAGGCCGGACCGCGGTAGAGTGCGCCGGCGGGCTCGATGGGCCAGGTCCTGCTGCGCTTGGCCTCAGGGCGGCCCATTGCATCGAGCGGCGTGTAACTGTCCTGCGTGCGCCACTGACCGGCGGCGTCGAAGTTCTCCAACCCCAAGCCAATCGGGTCAATGCGGCGATGGCAACTGGCGCACTGCGGGTCCTGTTGATGGGCGCGCAGGCGCTCGGAGGTGCTCAGCACCTGTCCGGCCAGACGGGTGATGGCAGGCACATTGGCAGGTGCGGGCGGCGGCGGCTCGTGCAGCAATTTGCGCAGCACCCATGCGCCGCGCTCCACTGGACTGCTGCGCTCGCCATTGCCACCCATGAACAAAATGGCCGCCATGCCAAGCAGGCCGCCACGCGGGGAGTTTGGCGGCAGCGCCACCTTCTCATAGCCCTGCCCCACCACACCACTCATGCCGTAGTAATGGGCAAGCACGCGATTGATCACGACATAATCGGCCTTGAGCAAGTCGCGCAGGCTGGCGTTGTGGCGCAGCAGGTGGCTCAGCGTGGCGTCAATCTCACCGCGCGCGGCAACCTTGGTGCCCGTGTCAAAGCGCGGGTAGAGGGCGCGGTTGATCTCAAAGAAATCAATGCGGTCCAAGCCCAGCCATTGCTGGGTGAAGGCCTTGAGAAAACCCTCACTGCGCGGATCATCAAGCAGGCGCTCAACCTGCGCGCTCAAGGCGGCGGGTTGCGCAAGCTCACCCTTGAGCGCCGCTTGACGCAGGGCGGCATCCGGCGGCGCGCTCCACAGGAAAAAGGACAGCCTCGTGGCCAATTCCAAGGGGCTCAGACCCGAGGGCTTCGCCTCCTGCTTGGGCTCGGCAAGGTACAAAAACATCGGCGAGGCCAACACCACACTGAGCGTCTCCTTGAGTGCCTCGATGGGCTTGGCGCCAGCCTTCAGGCGCGTGTCGTGCAGGGCGATGAGGCGATCCACAAATCCTGCCTCTGGTTCCTGCCCACGAAAGGCCTCCTTGGCAAAGGCGCCGAGGCCACGACGCAGCGCCGCAGGCGCCGGTGCGGGCGCAGTGACCTCGACGGGAAGCCCAAGCGCGGCAAGGCCCGCAGGCATCGGAGCCGCAGCCGTGGGGCGGCGCTCAACCTCAATCCAATCCACCCACAGCACCAACTCAGGGCCGATGCCATTGCGTCGAACGCCCTCAGCGCGCTTGCGCGCGCCCTCCTCGTTGTTGTCCCAGCTGCCCTTTTCACGGAAGAACAACGAGCGATTGTCGCGGGACAGATTGGCGCGGGTCAGCGTCAACGGGATCTCGATGATCTGCGGCTGGTCAATGCTGCCGGTGATCTCATGCGTGGCCAGCACCTTGCCGGTGCGTGCGTGAATCCCGAAGTCAAGGAATCGGCGCTCCGGCGGCGCATCCTTCACCGCTCCCACCCGGACGCGCACCGTGTATTCGCCCACCGGCCAATCAAAGGGCACCAGCAGCTCGATGTAATTGACATTGAGTTCTGCGGGATGCCGAGTCTGGGTGCCCAGGTACGCGCCGCGGTCCACCGCAGGCAGGGAGATGTAATGCTCATGATACTTCAGCCAGGCGGCGTGGAGGGAATCATTGGCAAGGTCCGCATCGTTCTCGCCCCTCTTGTCGAAACCAAAGCTGCGGGGGTTTGGCGCTCCGGGAATTCGCGCCCATTCGCGCCGCAGCAGCGGCTCGTTCTTGGCCTCCATGCGCAGGGACTTGATGATGGCGGCGTTCTCCGGCCTTGCAATGGCAGTGTCCACGGCCTGCACCCACTTTTTGGCGCGCTCGCGGGCGTCGTGCTGGTACTTCACGAAATCGCGCACCTTGGGTGTGGTGGTCTCGCCTTCGTAGTGCAGTTTTTTCTCGACGCTGGAAGCCTGCCGCCATGCCAAGGCTTCCTCCAGCGCCTCGCGTCCCAGGGCTTGATACTGCTCGATCTGGTTGGCCGACATGAAGAGATTGGAGCCCACGGTGTCAAAGCTGCCGCTGCCGCCATCGGCAGGCAGTTCAGAGACATTGATCTCCACGCCGAGGAGTTCGCGCAGGCTGTTGCGGTATTCGCGGCGATTGAGCCTGCGCATCGTGATGGCGCCACCCTGATCATTGAGGCTTTTGCGCGCTGCCACCATGACCTGGGCCAGTTCATCGAGCAGATCTGCCTTCGCGGCAGGCGCGGGTTGGGGTTCCTCCTCCGGGGGCATGTCGCCGGAGTTCATCACATTGAGCACCTTTTGCCATTTCTCCGCCGTCTCCACAGTCTCCAATTTCAGGGACAGCGTGTCGAGACGCAGGCTGCCTTTTTGTTTGTCCGGGCCGTGGCAGGAATGGCAGTGCTGGCGCAGCAGGCTCTGGTGCTTCGCGGACAGCGCTGGTGATGCGGCAGAGCCTGGCGCAGCCTCAGAGATCTTGACGATGGCAAGGGCCAGAAGTCCTGCGAGGGTCAGCGCCTTGACCGTGTAGCGGGCAAGGGAAATCATCAGGGATGCAGGCTGGGGGAAACGGCGGCGAGTTTTTTGCAAAAGGGCATGCCATCCTACGGCACAACGCGGCCATTCCTCGCAGCGCGTTTCAGCCTTCGCCGCGCCTCCTAACTGCCGCCGCCCTCGGCTGGCCCATTGCCTGGGCCCGGCGGTGTCGCCAGGGCCTCGGAGGTTGGCGGACGATGGTCCACCACCGGGGAGTTGTTCATGTTGGTCACCGTCCGCATCCGAATGCAGGCCGCCCCGTCCTTGCGCCTGCTGTCATAGGCCATGATTTCAAGCTCCAGCGCTGAGTAGAATCGGCGCTCACTGTTGCGCACATAGAGCTTGAGCTTGGGCCAATCCGCCGCGCGCAACTGCTGGAAGGCTCGCATGCTGTCAGGCTGCCAACCTTGTTCCGGAGCGCGCAACAGAAACTCTTCATCCGTGATGATGAACTCGCTGCCGTAAGTGCCGGTGATGCGGATCTTCCAATCAAAGCGGTTGTTGGGGCCGGCGTCCTTGCTGCGTTCGATTTTGAAGTGGAGATCGGCCTCCTCCGGCCTGATGATGGGCCTGACCCGCAAGTTGGCCTTGCCCTCAAGGGTGTCGGCGGGCAGGACCACCTCCTCCTTGAAGGCGTAGGTTGGCTCCGCCTCGGGCCGACGGGTCAAGCGCTGCACAATCGGACGCTTGGGGTCTGGCTCCACATAGAGGTGGCTGGAGGGATCCGCGTATTCATAGTAGTCCCCTGCCACCCGGGGACGCTGCACCAAATAGCCCTCCTTGCTGACCTTGAGGTGCAGCGTCTTGCCCCGGATGCCACTGAGGTGAAAGCGCCCATCAGCTGCACTGCGGAGGGTCTTGGCCTTGGATTGAGGCTGGCCCTGGTCATCGGTCCACTTCCAGGTGCACTCGACCAGCGCCTCGGCCAACGGCTGCTCTTTTTCATCAACCACAAGACCATAAAACTCGATCGGCATTTTCTGATCCGCGTTGGGGTCGCGCATCAGGGCATGGCGGCGGGTGATGGCGCGCAGATCGTCCTTGCCGATGAAGGGCTTGTTGGCAAAGGGCTGCATGATCATCACATGCGGCGGCTCGTTCGTTGGCTTGGGCTGCGACGGAGTTTCCTTGCGGGCAGCGGCGGGCGCAGCCGCGGCCTTGGTCAGGACCGTCGCTGGAGGCGGCGGGCTGGAAAGATGCCAGCCCAAGGCAACGGCGAGGACCAGGAGCAACAGAACAATCAGCGGCAGGGAGCGGGAGTTCATGGATTCAACGGTTGCCGAAATTTTGCCAGTGATGATGCCCAAGGATCTCAATAAATCCGGATGATTTGGGAGACCAAGGCGCTTTCACCTGCGGCATTGACGG
>JAURHS010000130.1 GCA_030833205.1 Prosthecobacter sp. | reverse complement strand
CGCTGTTCAGATCAAGAAGGCGCAGTGAGCTGATCTCGGCCCTTATCACCGCAAACATGTTGTATCGATGGCAACGCTTCCGATTATCCCAAGCCTCCGCAGAAGCCCACTCCTCAGCGTCGCGAATAGGATCCGATATGCCCGAAAGAAAAAAATAGACACCATTGCCCAGCCAATGGTGATTCCCCGTGCTTGGGACAAGGCCTCTTACGCTTATGCTTTCAAGGTTTTCAGCATTGGTGCCGTGGTAGCCCTGAAGGGTGCGCCGCTGCATTAAATCATTCATTTTTTGGGCGAATAATCTCATCTGTGCAAATAGAGGGAGCAAATCTGATTCACGTGTTTATCAAGACCACGCGACAAAATTGAGAAAATCAAAAACGTAGCGATGATTTTAAAACGAGCCTGTCAACCCCTCCGCACCTGGGCATCAGATGGCCTTGGAAATGGCTGCGAAGGCCTTGAGTGAGGCGACCAAGAAACCCTGAGTCTGCGCTTCGCGCTGCGGTTTTGGGTGGGCAGGGCAGCGCCTGGCGGCGGCCATGGCAACCCGCGTTTTTCTCAAGTTTGAGAACACTGCAGCCCAGTTGGGCAAGCGTGCACTGGAGCAGTGGCCAAGCTCTGCCTTCATTGCCGCCATCCCAGGCTCGGTGTCGCTCTAGCTGCTTATGCGTGAGATTATTCGGAGAAATTCAGAGACACAAAAAATGCACAAAACATTAGAAAAGAACAGGGATATCGTGCAGCATCAATGCATCATTGACCCGCCGCGCCTCGGCTTGCATGCGTCATTCGGCGGGTTTTTTTTGGCCTGATTCCAAGCTCAACGCGGGAGGCAAGCCATGAAGCCTGAGCCGGCAGCCTTGGAGATTGACGAGTTGGCGCAACGGCTTCTCGAACGCGGGCTGCAGGCGGAGCCTGTAGTTGCTCAAGATGCGCCTGCGCATGGTGGGGTATCATCGGTTGCTTGGCGATCTGCAACCCTTGGTGAAGCGCGACGATCAGGGTAGGCCTGGTTCGCAGTTCAGGGAGGGCACCACGCTGGAGTTGGTCTGGCGCCGCTATTGTTTTGATCGCCGCCTGCGGCTGCTGCTGGATGCCATTGAACGCTTCGAGGTGGCCGTGCGCGAGCGGTTGGTTCACCATTTGGTGCGCAGGCATGGGCCCTACGGGTATCTCAAGCGCGAGAATCTGCCCGGCTGATGTGGGGCTGCCCGCGGATTTTTCGAGCATGAGCCTTTGGGCTGAGTCTTGCGCGCGGCAGAGGGTGGCGCTGCGCTTTGCGCTGTCCTAGCCGTCAATGAGATCAAAGAGCAAGGCACCGGATTCCACGGGGGCGAGTTTGTAGGGTGTGTCGCTCGAGGACATGGGGACCTGCGGCAGCATGAAGAACCCGTAGCCGATGTGTTCCGTCGGGCTGAAGGGAACGATGAGTCCGCTGAAGCGCACTTTGCGCGTGAGTTCAGATTCACTGAGGCTTGAGGTGGTGGTGCGATCCGGATCTTGCAGGGTGAATTCGCCACGGATCAGGCCCGTGCTGCGCACAGCGCTGAGCGTCGTTTTGGCAAAGGGCAGGGTTGCGGGCGGAAGCGCGGCAAGGGTCACCCGGCTCAGCGAGTCCACGCTCACGAGAGCATCGGGGCTGAAGCGGGCTTGGCGTGTGCCTTCAATGTCCCGATCAATGCCACCGCCGCTGAAGCGCAGGGTGGCGTTGAACATGGTGCCAGAGACTGGGGCAGGCTGACCCAAGGGCAGGAGCAGTCCGCTGGGAATCTGCGTCGAGGTGGGGGCGTACATGCCGCCGATGACTTCAAGCAGCAGTCCTTGGCTGGCCGAGGGCAGGCCAAAGCCGTTGCGGTAAGTGCGGGTGGCGGCGTTGGTGCTGATTGGTTCCAGGGCGCGATGCCCCGACTTGATCCAGCTGACTTGCCCTTGAAGGCGGTGTTCGGCAGCAGTGGCGCCGGTGACGAGGCGGATTTCACCCAGAAGGCTACCCTTGATGGGGCTGGCGTACAGACCCTGATAAAGCAGAATCTGCCCCTCGGGCCCCAGAATCGTACTGCCTAGAATGTTCTGGCCGTCACCGCTGCTGCCTTCAAGTCTGACGCTGCCATTGGCAGAAATGCCAATGACCGCAAAGCCGTGGCCTTGAGGCAGGGAGCCATCGCCCACAGCGCTCTGCGGCAGCTTGAGCGCCATGTGGTAGCGCCCCGAGCGATCGGCGAGTTCGCCGACATCCGTCATGCCGCGCCACGCCGAGACCATGGCGCTGCCCTGCTCGCCCTGCGCGGTACCCTCAAGGGTGTTGATGCTGCTGAGCCTTGCGCCTGCGCTCAATTTGCTTGAGCCTGGTTCGATCTCAAAGCGCAGCAGGCAGGCAGGAAGTGGGGTGGCGCGGGCCAGGGTGGCCATGCCAATGATGGCGTCACTGGGGGGATCCAAATCTGCTCCGCTTTGCAGGGTGCCCACAAAGGGCGTGCTGGTGAGGCCAGTGCTTAGTTTGCCTGAGAAGAGACCGTTTCTGCCAATGGTCATCTCAAGCCTCGAGCCGAGATCCTGATTGAGGTTGGGGTCCCGATCCACCCAACCATGGTAGGTGCCTTCGAATCCGCTGGTCGCAGCACTGATGAGGAGGCTGCGGCTTTGGACGGCGGAGCTGAGACTTCCCAATTTGGTGGTGAGCCTGATGGAGGCCTGCGTTGCTGTGGTGGGCACACCGCTGATCAAGCCAGTGGTGCTGTCGAGTTTGAGACCAGCAGGAAGGCCGCTGGCTGTGAAGCTGCTGACTTTGGCGTCGGCAGACAGCTCATCGCGAAGCGAATGTTGGTAAGGGCTGCCAACGCGTCCGCTTGGAAGGTTGAGTTCCGGCAGTGCGGTGGGGGATTGATCCGCGGCGTGAACCCGCAATTGGGTGCTCGCGGCAGTGATGCTGCCACTGAAGTTGCTGACCACACATTCGTAGATGCCCTCGAGGGCTGCGCTGGCGGCAGGAAGGCTTAGCATTTTTGTGCTGGAGCCGCTGCTGCCTGCAGGCAGGGCCTGTCCGTCGCGGCGCTGCCAGGAGTAGCGTAATCCCACACCCGCAGCATTGCAAAGAAGGCTGACGCGAGACTGCGCGCGCACCCAAAGCAGCCGTGGCGGGCTGAAGTCCTCCACCACCGCAATGCTCACGGGGTTGCTGCTGGTGACGCCCTGCGCCTTGGGCAGAAGCACATCGCGGGTAAAGCGGGCCTGATACACTCCTGCATCACTGAGCTTGAGGGCGGGCACATACAAATCGGCCTGACGGGCATCGCTGGGGGCGCCGGGCAGTGGTCTTCCATTGAAGAACCATTGCAGGCCCAGTTGTGCGGTGGGCAGATCGGCACTGCCAGCGGCCAAGGGCAGCAGCAGGGATTGCCCGACGCGGTGAAGGCCTGAGAGCAGGGAGCTACTGTCGACAGAGGGATTGCGGTTGATGGGGTCAACGCCGATCACCTTGAAGGCTGGATTGCCCGCGGAGGCGGCTTGAGTGCGCAGCACAGGGTTGCCGGCTTGGTCAGTGACAGTGCCGCCCACCAAGGCGTTGGCCCTCACAGCCACGCCATCGAGGTCGTTGTCGGCGGCAACAACAGTGTACACAAACTCCAGGGTCGTGTTGCCGGCTCCCCCCAGATAGACCGCTGTGCGCGCTGCGCCGCCGACATCAAGCATGAGCTGCGGGCCGCCGGAGATGAAGACGGGTTCATCAAACAGAATTCGCGCCGTGAGTCGGTGCCCCTCATGATGCCATTCCCCCTGCGGAGAATCCGAGCCCGCGACAGCCACGGATCGCGGCTTGGCCAGGACATTGTCCACTCGGTAGTTGGGATTGGAGGCAACGGCAGCGTTGCCTCGAATCAGTGCGCTGCCGGTGGAATCCAGCAGGGTGCCGCCACTCAGCGCATTGGCTTTGATGGCCACGCCATCGCTGTCATTGTCGGTGGCCAGAATGCTGTAGGCAAATTCAAGCACCGTGGTGCCGCTGCCGCCAAGGTAGCCGGCCTGCCGGGTGACGCCACCAATGTCCAGTGCGAGTTGGGGCTTGCCGCCCACGGTCACCGCCGTGTTGAAGGTGACGCGGGCGGTCAGGCGGTCCCCACTGTTGTGCCAGGTCTGCAAACCGCCCTGCGATGAAGTGATGGCGATCTCCACCACGGACGAGGGATTCTCCACGATGTAGTCGAGGTTGGCGGCCACGGCAGCGTGGCCGAGCCTTGCAGGCTTGCCGCTCTCATCGAGAATGGTGGAGCCGCTGGCCAGCCGCAGCGCATTGGCCTGGATGGAAATGCCGTCCTCATCAAGGTCCGTCAGTGAAATGGTGTAGGTGAAGCGCAGGGTGGAGCTGCCACTGCCCGTGCTGTAGCTGGCCTGCCGGGTGAGCCCGCCAATGTTCAAATCCAGCACGGGCGTCCCAGACATGGTGACCGGATCGCTAAAGCTGATTGTGGCTTCGATGCTGTCACCGGCACTGAGCTTTCCATCGAGACTTCCCTGTGAGCCGGTCAGAGCAAGGCTTTGAACGGAGACATCGTTCTTGACGATGACCACGGTGCCTTCTGGGCGGCGCCCAAGGCCGCTGTTGCCCGACACGGAGGAGAGGCGAACGCGAATGGCTTCAGGGCCTTCGCGCAGGTTGTCGTTGATGATTTCAATGGGGAATGTCTTGGTCAGCTCGCCTGGGGCAAAATTCAAGACTCCTGCGCTGCTCACATAATCGCTGCCGGCATTGGCCATTTCATCAATGGTGCTGTAAGCGATGCTTGCAGTGCCCTCCAACCCGCCGGTGCGCGTCACGCTTACCGCAATGGTGCCGGCGTCCTCATGGACCTCAGTGCTGTCCTGAGTCAACAGGATGTTGTCCACACAGTTGGCGGTGGTGAAGTTCAGTTTCCAAGAACCGATGCTACCGCTGTCCAGTGGCGCAAAATCCTCGATATAAAGCTTCCAATCTCCGTTTGGGCGCAGGCCAAGAAACTCACCAAGCGTGTAGCCTTGCTCAGCGCTGAGTGGTTCCGCGGCGAAGTCGCGCCCCTTGCCGGTGGCGGGGTTGTATGGGCCGTAATAATCCCAGCATCGGTAGCTGCCGCTGACCGGCACCCCGAGGGCGGTGAAGTAGGTTTCGGCACTGTCATCGAAGGTGAAGTTCAGTGAGTTGACCGGCCCCTTGTGGCCGCCGCAAAACAGCCGGACCATCAGAGCATCAGGGCCAAGCAGCAACGCGCCAACATCGTCAATGGCGCTGTGGGTGACCGTGTTGAAGTCCACGGTAAGTCGTTGCAGACGGCCGCCGAGTCCGCTGACGCTGATGCTCGATGGCGAGGGGTTGGCGGGGCTGTTGTCATTGATTGCGATGGTCGAGGGGCTCGTTGAGCTGCTGCTTGTGAGGGTGCCCAACGGGATGTTGACGCTGGCAAGGCCGAGGTCAGTGGCGCCATCCCTGAGTCGCAAAATGGCGGGCAGACTCATGCCGTTGGCACCATTGATGCGGAGGCTGAAGCGAGCAATCGAACCAGCTCCTCCGGGGCTGAGGCTGCTGTAGATTTGCGGCGCCGAAACCTGGCTAATGCCGCCGATGGGAAGCAGGGTTGCGGTGAGATTGGCTGTGCTGGCTGTGGCGCCAATGTTCCTGAGTTCGAGGTCCACGGTGATGTCTTCTCCGGGATCGGCGCTTTGATTGGGCGGCAGGTTGGACTCGCTGATGAGGGTGATGCCGCTGCCAGCCAGACGGGGTCCGTTGTGCGTGCTGCCCAAGATTTTGAGCGTGACAGCGCTGAGTGTTCCGGTGTCCTGGTTGCTGCGATCGGCAATCTTGACGCTCCAGGTGCCCGCAGCGCTCTCGCCCCAGTGTCTGACACTGCTGAAGGTCCAGTCCAATCCATCTGCAGTGTCAGGGTACGAATGGACGAGGCGACTGACCATGCCAGAGGGCGAGGTGAGCAGAATTTCGAGATCGCCCACGGCGCTATGAGTGGCGCTGACATGCACGGTGACATGCTCCACGCGAAGGTTCGGCTCGGTCACCTCCAGGCTTTGGGTGATGCCATTGGAATCGTTGTCGGGAATGGCTCTGTTGAGCCCCGATTGAACCACTGAGACCTCTGTCATGGCTGGAAGATTGATCCACTGCTCAGCGAGGCTGACGGCCGCAGCAGCATCAATCAGACCCGCCCCGTACTTGTGGTTGAAGCTCAGGCCTGCGGCGTTGCTGGCCCAATCGGGATCGGCACGGTGGTTGCGGCGCGCGCTGCGGATGAGGATTTCCTGCACATCGCGCCAGCCGAGATTGGGGTTGGCCTGTAGCATGAGGGCAACCACGCCGGAGACCAGCGGGCAGGCGCTGGAGGTGCCGCCGAATTTGCTGGTGTAGTTGCGGTCGCTGAGATCATTGTCGCCAGTGGCGTTGCGGCCGCTGGCGCCGGTCAAATCCGTGGTGCGGATGCCTGCGTTGTGGCCGCCGCCATTGGAGGGAGCTGAAATCAGCAGGTTGGCACCGGGCTCGCTGTAGTAGCTCTGAAAGCCGAAGTCGTTGACGGCTCCAACGGCGATCACATGCGGTGAGGAGGCGTAGCCGTCCATGTTGCTATTGTCGGCGACATCAAGGCCGTTGCCGCCGGCAAAGACAAAGATGGTGCCCTTGCCCGCCCGTCCCGAGCGGGTGCCCTCTTCAAGGGCCGCCAGGGCCAAGGGGCCGCCGCCGCCATAGCCATCGCCGTCGGCAAAGCCCCAGGAGTTGCTTTTGATGTGGATCTGATCGTTGTGGATCAGAAGGGCATCGGCCTCCTGTTGGTCGGTATTGGCCTCGGCAATCAGACGAAAGCCGGTGAGTGTGGCCCGAGGCGCGGCACCGCTGACGCCGATGCCGTTGTTGCCTCGTGCGGCGGCCACGCCGGCGCAGGAGGTGCCGTGCGAGTCATCGGCGAGATTGACTGGCGTGGGGTCCTCGTCATCGCCATTGAAATCGTAGTCGAGAGCGCTGTTGTAGTTGGGCGCCAGATCCGGGTGGCTGTGCTGCAGGCCATCGTCGATCACGCCGATGAGGATTCCTTCGCCAGTGAAGCGATCCCACACGCCGGTGAGATTGGCGTCAACCCAAAGTGCGCCATCAAGCTGCGTGGTGTTGTGCAGGTGCCATTGCTGGGCAAACAGTGGATCATTGGGGATGAGCTTGGGTTGACGCTTGGTGGCCAGCTGCACATCCGCGCTTCTGACTTCAGGCAGCGTGCGCAGGAATTGCATGGCAGCGAGTGCCGCCTCCGAATTGGCGGCATCAAAGAGCAGCAAATCCGCCCGCAGTGCAGGCCCGGCCACCAGGCGCAGCCCGGCTTTTGCGGCAACGGCGTTGCGGTCGGCGCCGTCGGTGAGGCGCACCAGCAGTCTGGGTGTTACGAAATGCAGACTTGCGGGCCCGCTTCTGGCTTTGGGCCCCAAGCTTTGGGCGCGGAGAATCAACTCCACTTCTGTGCCGGGCTGGGATTTGCGGCGCTCTTTGGCGGCTTCAGTTTTGGCGTTGCCTGAGGAGACCGGTTTGATCACTCGCCGTCCTTGCGCACCGCGAATGGCGATGGCGTCGTTGACCAGCTCCAGGGGCTGGCTGCGCCCGGCAACATGAATCTGGTAGGTGGTCGGCGCTGCGGCTTGCTGGGCCGTTCCCACCTCCGTGAGCAGAGAGAGGCAGATGAGGCCAACGATGATGCCACTGGGTTTCATGAACAGACTCTAGACCCAGTCCCGATCTGGCGGGAGCGCAAAATCAAGGTCGGTTGGGGCACCCCGTGGCCTGCCCTTGGCCAGGTGCTCAGGCCAAGCGGCGGTCAATGTCGCCCTGCAGCCACTGCCAGAGGCTGTCGAGCGAGGCGCGCACTTCACTCTTGGCCTGCGTCAGCTCCCCGGCGCTTAGGCTGGCGCCGGCAGCCGGGCAGCGGCGGGCAAAGAGGTAGTATTTGATCTTCGGCTCAGTGCCGCTTGGCCGCACGGCAAAGCTGCGGCCGTCGGCCAGATCCACAAACAGCATTTTCTCGGTGGCCACGGCCTGGCCTTCTTCGTCAAGGATGCCGGGCTTGCGGAAATCGCGCACGCTGGCCACGGCCACGCCATCAACCTCCGTGGGCGGGTTGCTGCCGTAGCTGTCGGCCAGGCGCGCGATGCTGGCCGCGCCGCTGGCGCCTTCAAACACCTTGCTGTGGTTGATCTCCAAAAAGTAGCCGATGCCACTGTAGATTTCATCGAGCAGGCCGGGAACGGTAAGTCCCCGTGAAGCGGCGTAGGCGGCCAGTTCGGCAAACATGACCACGGCGGCGTTGCCGTCCTTGTCGCGGGAGAAGTCGTCGCCCATGTAGCCGTAGCTTTCCTCACCGCCGAAAACCAAAAAGTGGCTGTGCTCAAGGCGCGCGGCGCGCGAGGCTGCGGCGTCCATGCCGCGGTACTGGGCGCGGATGTCGGCGGGCAGGGCGTCCTCGTACTTGGCGAGCTTGGCGCTGATCCACTTGAAGCCGGTGAGGGTGTTGATGCAGCGCACACCGAAGGCCGCGGCCATGGCGTCGAGCATGGGCGTGGTGACAAAGGTCTTGAGAATCACCGCGCGTTGACGATTGGCGGGGTTGAGCACGCCGGTTTCCGTGAGGGTTTTAAGGCGGTACCAAGCCATCAGCGCGCCGGTCTGATTGCCGGTGAGCAGTTGCATGTGGCCCTGGCCGTCGCGGCAGCCCACGCCCATGCGGTCGCAGTCCGGATCGGTGCCGATGATGATGTCAGCGCCCTCCTGCTGGGCCTGATCCACGGCCATCTGCAGGGCGGGGGCATTTTCAGGGTTGGGGGATTTGACGGTGGGGAAGCGGCCATCGCGCACATCCTGAGCGGCCACGGTGGAGAAGCTGAAGCCCAGGCGGCGCAACAGCTCCGGCACCATCACGCCGCCAGTCCCGTGCAGAGCCGTGAAGACCAGCTTGAGGCGGCGGGCTGCGGGGTCCTGCAGCAACTCGGGGCGCAGCATCATCGCTTGCACACGAGCCAGGTAGGACTCGTCCATGGCTGCGCCAAGTGGCTGGATGCGGCCTTGTTGCTCCTGCGGCAGCGGCTGCCAGGACTCCTCAACGATGCGATTGACCTCGGCGATGATCCCGCTGGCGTGGGGTTCAACAATGCCGGCACCGTCATTGAAGTTGACCTTGTAGCCGTTGTCGTGCGGCGGGTTGTGGCTGGCGGTGATCATGATGCCGGCATCGGCACCGAGTTGGCGCACGGCGTAGCTCATCAGCGGCGTAGCCCTGCATTCTTCAACCAAATGCACATTGGCGCCGTTCTCGCAGGCAACCCTTGCGGCAAAGCGGGCAAACTCCGCGGAAAACAGGCGGGTGTCGTGGCTGATGACAATGGCGGGCAGTTGGCTCTGACCGCTGTTGGCGCGCCAGGCTCGCAGATAGGCCACCAGACCGCGGGTCGCACGGGCGATGTTGTAGTAGTTCATCGAGTTGGTGCCCACGCAGGGATGCTCCGGGGGCTGGCCCTCGGCGGCGTTGCCTCGCTCAGCGGCGCTGACCACGCGGCCGATGGTCCGGCCGCGCAGGCCGCCGGTGCCAAACTTCAGCGTTTGGTAGAATCGATCGTTGAGTTCTTCCCAGTGGCCACCCTCAGCAAGTTGTTCAACGGCTTGGAGATAAAGGGGCTGGCTGCTGGCCGCCAGCAGGGCACGGATGTTTTGCAGGCTGCTGGCAAGGAGAGCGCCGCGCTGGGCGGCGGCTTGGAGGGTGGCATCAAGGTCCATGGCTGAAAGTGAGCACCTTGGCAGCATTTGTGGCGGCAAACAACCCTGCGCTTGAGTGGCTGGCCGGCAGTGAGTCGCCCACCGGGGCGGGCTGGGCCTTGATTGGCTGCTTGGCACACGGCGCAATCCATTGAATTCCACCATTTTGTGCTGACCTTTGAGAAAATGGCGCTTGCGAAGCCGCGGGAGTTGCCTTAGTCTTCCTATTCCTAAACTGGACAAGAAGGTTAGCTTTTGGTGAGAGTGGGGTGCGCCCCGCTCTCTTTTTGTCTGGGGACGGACCGATTTTTATGACCTCAGAACTCAAAGCCCTGT
>JAURHS010000129.1 GCA_030833205.1 Prosthecobacter sp. | reverse complement strand
CAGGATGGTCAGGCCCTCATCCCCACGCAGCCAGGTCTGGGCTGCAATCTGCAGGATGGCCTCTTTGCGGACCCCGCCAATCAGCCACGCTGCAGCAGGCTCTGAGACTCGCCTGCGGCCTGTGCTGCGGGCGCCATAGGGCGATCGAATTTGATCTCAAAGGAAGGTTGTCGGCTCTTGCGACGTAGTGGCTGGCATGATGCGCCTACCTGTTGGTCTGCCAGCCCCCTTGGGGTGGATGTTTTGCCTTTGCTGTTCACTGGCTCTGCCTTGCCTGAAGGCGCAGGGCAATGCCGTGGCCCAAGCGCGGGCGCAGGGGGTTGAGGTTCGGGCTCAGGCCAGCGCCACGGTGAATCTGGCCGCGTCGGCAGCCAAGGTCACGCTGCCCTATGGCAAGGCCCATGAGCGTCAGGTGCTCGACATTTACGCGCCGCCTGGAGCCCGCGATCTGCCGGTGGTCTTTTGGATTCACGGCGGGGGGTGGCAGGTGGGAGACAAGTCTGATGTGGCGCTCAAGCCGCAGTGGTTTGCGCAGTTGGGCTTTGTGTTTGTGGCACCCAATTATCGCCTGCTGCCACAGGTGGACATGCAGGGGCTGACTGAGGATGTGGCCGCCGCGCTCGGCTGGGTCAATGCCAACATCGCCAGGCACGGTGGCAATCCCAAGCGCATCTTGGTGGGCGGGCATTCGGCCGGTGCGCAATTGGCGGCCCTGATGTGCTGCGATGGTTCGTGGGTCGGCCGCCATGGCATGAGCCTGAGTCAGTTCATCGGTTGTGTGCCCGTGGACGGTGACACTTACGACATTCCGGCAATCATCGAGGTCGCTGAAACGCGCCGCCGCCTGCATCATCAGCAGCCGGTCAAAAATGGCCACCGCGAGAAGTTCATGAACTCGGCTGAGAAGCATCGCTTCTTTTCTGCGGTCAGTCATATCGGCAAGGGCCTGAACATTCCACCCTTTCTGGTTCTGCATGTGGCGGCCCACCCCGACACCAGTGCGCAGGCCTATCGCCTGGTCAGTGCCCTGCGCGAGAGCGGGGTGGAGGCGCAGGCCTTCGGCGCGCGCAACACGGATCACAGCCTGCTCAACAATCGTCTCGGCCTTGCTGATGACGCAGCCACGGCGCAATTGCTGGCCTTTGTGCAGCGGGCCTTGAAGAGGCCCTGATCCCTGCCCGCCGTCGTGATCAGCAGCAACTCAGCAGCGCGCAGGCTCAGTAAAGGCTGCTGCCGACAAGGGCTTGGCGCAGGGCCGCGTCCTGCGCGGCATCGGGCAGGATTTCAAGCAGTAGGCAGCCGCCAGGCAGGTCGTTGAGATCCGCTGCCCTTTCCACGCGGCGGTAGGCCATCCCGAAGAGTTGGGCCCAGCCCTCAAAGCGCAGGGCATGGGGCTGGGTCATCAGAGTCTTGAGGCCTGCGTTGGCTTGCGTCATGGCAGGCAGGTTGGCGAAGATCTGGCCACCGCCGTTGTTGAGCACGGCGATGCGGCGTTTGGCGCTGGGCACTTGGTTGAGCACCCAGGGGGCGGCCAAATCATAGAGGGCGCTCAAGTCGCCCAGCACGATCCAGCTTTCGGTGGCGTGGGCGCTGTGGCCAAACCAGGTGGAGATCAGGCCGTCAATGCCGTTGGTGCCGCGATTGGCGTAAACCTCGACGCGCGGTGGCAGCGGGTGAATGGCGGCGTTGAGTTCGCGAATCGGCAGGCTGTTGCCCAGCATCAGTTGGCTGTCGGCAGGCAGTTGGCCCAAGAGGCGTCGGCACCAGGCCAGTTCGCTGTGGGGGTGGGCGGCAAGCAGGGTGTCCAGATCAGGCCCTGCGGCAGCGGCTGCAGGCGGTAGGTCAAGGGTGTGCAGGGCAGGGAGGCTGCTCCAATCGTAGAGTGCCACGCGCTCGCGCCTGGCCAGACCGGCGTAGGGTGCCTGGCTGATGTTGCACACGGGAAGATCGCTGCTTTCCAGATCGCGCCACCAGCGCGCTGAGGGCACGGCTCCCAGGCGCAGCAGTTGTCTGGCACCCAGGGCCTGCCAGTTGGCGCTGCCAGCGGGCAGAAGCAGGTCTTGCAGGTCGGGCAGGCTCCAGAGGTTTGAGCTGGCTTCGGCCAGCACGGGCAGGCCAAGGCGCAGAAGGATGGGTGCAGCTTGCGCGGCCTGAGCCGGGCTCAATCCGGCGGCCACCACGGCGGTGGGCAGCTTGGCCCAAGGGAAATCGCAGGTGGCCTGGCTGGTGGCGGGGTTGGCCTCTTCACCTTGATCAAAGGCGATGGCCTTGATGGCGTCCTGCGCGCGCGGTTCTTCAAGGCAGAGATTGAGGTGCAGGGGTTGCCGACCGAGTTGTGCAGGGAAGGCTGGTGGGCTTTCATCGCACCAGTCCAGGCATTGGCTGACATGCGGGCCGAAGAGACCGCGCTGCTCGATGCTCTGCGGAGCGCCGCGGCCGCGGTAATGGGCGGGGCGATCGGCACTGAGAATGATCAGCGGCAGGCCCTGATGGCAGGCTTCAATGACGGCGGGCAGGGTCTCGGCAACGGCGGTGCCCGAGGTGGTCACCACCACCACGGGCCGGCCAGTGGATTGAATGCGGCCCAGGGCAAAGAAGGCGGCGCAGCGCTCTTCAAAGAAAGACCAGAGGCGCAGGCCGCTGCTGGCTTGCAGGGCCGCCAGGATGGGCGCGTTGCGCGCACCGGCGGCGACGCAGGCCTCGCGCACGCCCCATTGGGCGAGGGCTTGCAGCGTCAGGCCAATGCGCTGCTCATTCATCCTCCGGGGTTGCGGCGGCCTCGGGTTTGAAGGCGCGCATCGCAGGCAGGTCGCGCATGATGTCAGGGCTGCGCATGAGGGTCTCGCCAATGAGCAGGGCATCGGCACCGCAATCGGCAAGGCGTTGGGCGTCCGCCGGAGTCTTGATGCCGCTTTCGGCCACCAGGATCACATCGTCAGGCACTTCCTCGGCAAGGGCTTCCGTGGTGCCCAGGTCCACGGTGAACTTCTGCAGGTTGCGGTTGTTGATGCCCAGGATGCGCACATCGGTTTCCAGGGCGCGCTCCAATTCGCGCAGGTCGTGGACTTCCATGAGCACCTCGAGTTGGAAGGTGTGCGCCACTTCGAGCAAATGCAGCAGTTGATCCTGCTTGAGCGCGGCCACGATGAGCAGAATGGCGTCGGCTCCGGCCACCACGGCCTCATGGATTTGGGTTTCGTGGATGATGAAGTCCTTGCGCAGGCAGGGGATGCCCACCTCGGGGCGCACCAGACTGAGGTGGTTGAGGTGGCCCTTGAAATAATCCTGATCGGTGAGCACCGAGATGCCGCTGGCCCCGGCGCGCTCATAGCCGCGGGCAATGGTCAGAGGGTCAAAGGACTCGGCGATGGTGCCGGCACTTGGCGAGGCGCGCTTGACCTCGGCGATGATGCTCAGGCGGCTGGGGTCGGCGCGCAGGCTGTCGGCAAGACTGCGGAAGTCGTCGCGGCCACCGGCGGCGGCGCGCAGTTTGTCGGCAATGGGCAGCAGGCGGGCGACTTCGGCCTGCTTGGAGGCGACGATCTCATCGAGCTTGTTCATGAAGGCTGGGCACCATGTCGGTGGGCAGGGGCAAAAGCAAGTCCCCGGGGTGGGGCGCAGAGGATTTGCTTGCCTTGGGGGTGGCTTGGGCGTACAGCGCTGGCCTCATGGAAGCGACCCCGAAGTCTGTCCTGACCGACCTCCAGGCGTTCGACATGGCGAGCCTTAAAGGCCGCCTGATCGAACTCCGGAGGTATCTTTGACCTGCCGAAGCTCACCGGAGAGTTGCAGGCCCTCGAACACAAGATGACGGCTCCCGGCTTCTGGGACAGCCAGAACTCCGCGCGCAAGGTCATTGACCGCGCCAACATCATCAAAAAGCAGATCGGACCCTTGGAGGGCCTTGAAAGCCGCATCGAGGACTTTCCTGTGCTCATCGAGTTGGCTCGTGAGCAGGGCGACGCGCAGAGTTATCAGGAGGTGCGCAGCGAGTACGATGCGCTGGCCAAGGCCATCTCCGACTACGAATTGGATCTGCTGCTTGCCGGTCCCTTTGATCGCGGCAGTGCCTTCATGACCATTCACAGCGGTGCTGGCGGCACCGAGGCCTGCGACTGGGCCGACATGCTCATGCGCATGTATGTGCGCTGGTGTGAGCGCCGCGGCATGCGCGTGCAGATCATTGATCATCAGGCCGGCGATGAAGTCGGCACCCGCTCGGCCACCTTGGAGATCATGGGCGAAAACGCCTTCGGCTTCCTGAAGTGCGAGCGCGGCGTGCATCGCTTGGTGCGCATCTCGCCCTTTGATGCGGCCAAGAAGCGCCACACCAGTTTTGCCAGCATTGATGTCACTCCCGACAACGAGGAGGACATTGCCATCGACATCCGCGATGAGGACCTCAAGGTGGACACCTACCGCAGCGGCGGCAAGGGCGGCCAGAATGTCAACAAGGTGGAGACGGCGGTGCGCATCACCCACATCCCCAGCGGTGTGATCGTGGCCTGTCAGGTCGAGCGCTCCCAGCCCAAGAACCGCGCCAAGGCCCTGGCCATGCTCAAGGCCAAGCTCTATCAAATCGAGGAAGACAAGCGCCAGGCCGAGGTGGCCCGCCAGTACGGCGAGAAGACCGACATCGGCTGGGGCAGCCAGATCCGCTCCTATGTGTTCCAGCCCTATCAGATGGTGAAGGACCTGCGCACCGGCGAGAAAACCAGTGACATTGCCGGCGTGATGGACGGCGATCTCGATGCCTTCATTGAAGCCAAGCTGCGCGGCAAGAAGGCGGGTGCGGATGACCTCGGCGACGAGGATCTGTAAGGCGGGCCAGCGCGCCTCGCCTCAGGCCAGCAGGCCCTGCTTGAGCCAATCGCTGACCAACTCGCGGAAGGCCTTGAGTGCCGGACTGTATTCATCGGGATTCCAGGCCATGACCAGCGGCACACTGACCTCGGGCTGCAGGGTGCGGCTGCAAAGATCGGCGGGCATGGAGGCTGCGGCCACGCTGTCGGTGGCCACGCCAATGCCTGCGCCTGCCTGCACATAGGTCAGCACGGTTCCCATCAGGCTTGGCGTCTGGGCCAGCAGCGGCGCAAACCCTGCGCGCCGGCAGGCGGCCAGGATCTCGTCGTGCAGGCCCACGCCCTCGCGGCGCGCCAGCACGATGAGTGGCTCCTGCCGCAGGTCCTTCCAAGTCAGCGCATCGCGCTGGCCAAGCGCATGGCTCCTTGGCAGCACGGCGCAGAGCGGCTCGCGTCGCAGCAGCAGGGTGCTCAAGGCGCGCTCGCCTTCGCCGGGCACGGGGCGGGTGATCGCCGCGGCCAGGCGACCGCGTGCCACCATTTCCCAGACGCGCTCCGGGGTGCGTTCCTCGAGGTGCAGCGAGACCTTGGGAAAGCGGTGCCGGTATTCGGCCAGCAGTCGTCCCAAAAAGCCCTGAGTCGGTGGGCCGATGTAGCCCAGGCGCAACTCGCCCTCCTCACCGGCAGCGGTGCGTTGCACGCGCCGACGCGTTTCCTCGCTGCGCTGGAGCAGGGCATGGGCCTCGGCCAGCAGCACCTCGCCGGCTGCCGTCAGACGCACC
Source organism: Prosthecobacter sp. (assembly GCA_030833205.1). GTDB lineage: Bacteria > Verrucomicrobiota > Verrucomicrobiia > Verrucomicrobiales > Verrucomicrobiaceae > Prosthecobacter. Next base: position 4,728 of record JAURHS010000129.1, on the reverse strand, counting down.
TGACGGCGATTGCGCCACAGCAGGTCGGTGCCCAGATCGCGCTCCAACTCCTGCACCACGCGTGAGATGGCGGGCTGGGCGATGCGCAGCTTGCGCGCGGCCTTGGAGAAGGAAAGCTCCTCAGCCACCGCCTGAAAGTAGCGCAGTTGTCGCAGATCCATGCCAGAAGGGGAATGCCGCGGCAGCGGGCGGCGGCAGCTTCATGCTGCTTGAGGCGGAGGCGCTCGTCAATGCCGCAGGCTGCGGGCTTGCCAGAGGCGCAGCCCTGCTTCATGGATGCAGCCAGATCATGACCCGCCCCGAGTCCATCGCCCAAATCCGCGAGGCCGCCAAGGCCATCGCGCTGCAGCTCATGAAGATTCACCCGGCCCTGCCCGGCCTGCAGGATGCCGAGACCCAGGGCGATTGCCTCAAGGCTTTGCACGAGTTGACCGTGCAGTTGGAGACGGTCAAAAAGAAGATCGGTCGTCTGGAAAAGCAGGACGACAGCACCTTGCTTTGAGGCGCTGGCGCCCGGTGGCTGCGCGTTCCAGCGTCCCATTCTCAATTCCGTTCGCCCGAGGCGATTGATTGCTTTTTTCAGCTTGCCAGCCTTGGGAAGGGGTAAACTTTAAGCTTGGCCCCGAAGGGCGCTCATCCCTCCTCCAATCCAAGGTTGCCCAGGGGCAGGTCCATCTGATCCTCGCGGCCAAGGCTCCAGGCATCGTGGCCTCGCGAGCGCAACAGGGCGGAAAATTCGCGGGTGTAGCCGTGCACCAGCAGGATGTGCTTGGGTTTGACGCAGGCCACGGTGTCGAGCAGTTCGGGGTGGTCGGCGTGGTCGCTCAAGGGGATGGCCAGGTCGGCTCCAAGCCGCCAACGCGCGCCAGGGTCAAGGCCCCAGCCGGTGAAGATGGCGCTGCGAGTGGGCAGGCCTTGCAGGGCCTTGAGGCTGCCGCGCATCGGCGGGAAGATGAGGATGTGGCCCTGAGCCCATGCGGCGTCAAAGGGGCTGTAATTGGGAATTGGCGGCAGGTGGGAGCGCAACTGCTCGGTCATCTTCCACACGCTTTGATGCAGCATGACGGGGATTTTGCTGCCCTGCAACAGGCAGAGAATTTCCTGCGCCTTGCCCAGCGAGTAGCCCAGCAGCACGGGGATTTTGTCCTGAGCCAGAGTCTCGTGGATGAAGTTCAACGCCTGCTCGCGGATCTCCTGCAGCGGCGGGAATTGATACTGCGGCAGGCCAAAGGTGCACTCCATGATCAGGGTGTCGGCTGGGGCCAGTTGGCAGGCGGGGGTGCTCAGGCCGGGCCGGCGTTTGAAGTCACCGGTGTAGAGCAGGGTGGCCTGATCGCTGCGGCGGGTGAGGTGCAGCATGGCGCTGCCTGGGATGTGGCCGGCGGGCAAAAGGCGGATGAGCCAGTCCTCGCGCCAGGGGATGGGTTGGTTCCAGGGCAGGGGCTTGAGGCCGTCGCCGATCTTCAGGTTGAAGCGGCTTTGCAGCAGGTCGGCGGTGAGGGCCGAGGCGAGTACATTTTGGTGTTTGGCGACATGGTCGGCGTGGGCGTGGGAGACAAAGGCATGGGCCTTGGGTTTGGCCGGATCCAGCCATAGGTCGGCCTCGGGCAGGTAAATGCCCTGTTGGTGGCGGACGACGATGGCGGCCATGGCGCAGGCTTCGGCCTCAGGGCTTGGCGCGGGTTGAGGGCTTTTGCAAATGGGATGCGGCGTTGTTTTTTGCCGCAGGCCAGTGGGCTTTGCGGTTGGCAGGGAGCTTGGGATGGGCTTTAGCTTGGCCCATGAAGCGTTTGTTGGTGGCCACAAGCAATCGGCACAAGGTCGAGGAAATCGCGGCGATGCTCGGCACGGGCTGGCAGGTGGAGAGCCTGCAGGCTCATCCGCAGGTGCAGTTGCCCGAGGAAACCGGCAGCACCTTTGCGGCCAATGCCCAGCTCAAGGCCGAGGCGGCCAGTCGCCACTTGCCCGAGCTTTGGGTGCTGGCTGATGACAGCGGCCTTGAGGTGGATGCGCTTGGGGGTCGGCCCGGGGTGTACTCGGCGCGCTTTGCCGGTCCTGGTGCCAATGACGCGCAGAACCGTGCCCGGCTCAAGGAAGAGTTGGCTGCGTTGCGCACTGCGGGCGATGTGGGCCCTTGGAGCGGGCGTTTTTGCTGCGCGTTGGTCTTGGCCCGTGGTGGGCGGATGCTCGAGTGCTGCGAGGGGCGGGTGGAGGGCCGGCTGCTGGAGCTGGAGCAAGGCGCAGGCGGTTTTGGTTACGATTCGATGTTCGTGCCGCAGGGCCACGAGCAGAGTTTTGGTCTGCTCAGTGCGGAGATCAAAAACGCGCTCAGCCACCGGGCGCGGGCGCTGGCGGCGCTGCTGCCGAAGCTGCAGGCCCTGACGGCGTCGTGAGCCGCAGGCCCAGTTGCTCGGCGCTGACGATCGGCGTTGGGGTGTAGAGGTAGTCGGCGTCGTCGAAGTGCCACCATTCGCCGGGCAGCGGAATGAGGCCCTCGGCGCGCATGGCCTGATGCAGGACCCAGAGGTTCTGCGCCTGCTGTGGGTCGGCGGGTGGGTGCAGGCTGCTGGCCAAGGCCAGATCGCCGTCAAAGTCGCAGGGCATGGGCAGGGGCCTGCCTTGGGCGTCGGTGAGGGTGGCATCCAGACTGACGCCGGCGCAGTGTCTGGACCAGCCGCGTTTCGGATTTAAAAAAAGGCCGCTGCCGGCGGTGGCTGCATACAGGGTCTCCTGCACCTCGCTGGGGCGCCAGGCATCCCAGATCAGCAGGCCAAGGCCCTGAGCCTTGAGCTTGATCAACACCCGATCCAGTCTGGCCTTCGTGCCTTGGTGCAGCAGACAGGGCAGGTTGGGTGGGTAGAACGCCCGTCCACTGCGGTTGCGCGGGCCGGCGTAGCGCAGGTCCACCCGCAGGCCTGCGGTGGGCTGCAGCACCTCCAAGCCTTGGGCCTTGGCGCGGGCAATCAACTCCGGCAGGTCGGCCACGGCTGGCACTGACAGCATGAGACCGGTCTTGGCTGGCGAATCCTCTGCCTTGGGCCGGTGTTGGCAGGCGGTGCCGGTTGCCGCCAGCACACAGAGCATGATGAGCTTGGCGGGTTGGTTGGGCATTGGGGTTTTTTGCTTTCGCATCGGCTCTTGGCAAGGCAATGTTGCGGCCGTTTTGCACTTCATGGATCGCCTCGTTGGATTGAATGCCTTGCTGCAGCTTTGGGTCTTTGGCCTGGGGGCGGTGGTGGGTTCATTCCTCAATGTGGTCATTCATCGCCTGCCACTGGGCTTGTCGGTGAATCAACCGAGGCGCTCCTTTTGCCCCCACTGCAAGACGCAGTTGGCCGCAAGCGACAACCTGCCCATTGTCAGTTGGCTGCTGTTGCGCGGGCGATGCCGCCACTGCAAGGCGGAGATTTCTCCGCGCTACCTGCTTGTTGAGGTCCTTTGCGGTTTGCTGTTCTTGACGGTGTACCGGCTGGATCATGGGGATCTTGCTCAGTGGCGCGAATGGCTTGGAGTGTTGATCTGCCACTGGGTGCTGGTTTGTTTGCTGGTGGCTGGCAGTTTCATTGATGCCAAGCACTACATTCTGCCGCATGAAATCACGCTTGGCGGCACGGCCCTGGGTCTGCTTGGCAGCGCTCTGGTGCCACAGCTCATGCAGCGCGAGGTGTGGTGGCATTCCCTGTTGCAGTCTCTGGGCAGCGCGGCAGCGGCCATGGGCGGGCTGTGGTTGGTGGTGGAGATGGGCAAGCTTGCCTTTGGGCGCAGGCGCGAGCGCTTTGAAAAGCCAGTGGCCTTCAAGGTCAGTCAGCCTGATGAACGCGCCCAGCCGCAGATTGAGCTCGACGGCGAGGTCACGGCATGGGACGAGGTGTTTTGCCGAGATTCCGACCGCCTGATTTTGCGCTGCCTGAGCTGCAGGGTCAATGCGGAGGACTTCGGGGGCGGTGAATGGCAGCTTGGTGATGCCGGCCTGACCTGTCGGGCGGGAGTTCACCAAGGTAGAAGCTGGACGCTGGACCAAATCAGTTGCCTTGAGGCCGAGGTCAGTGAGGTGGTCATTCCGCGCGAGGCCATGGGCTTTGGTGATGTGCTGTGGTTGATGATGATCGGCAGTTTTTTGGGGTGGCAGGCCGTGCTATTCACGGTGTTTGCCGCTTCCATCCTCGGCACCCTGATTGCCGGCGGCTCGCGCCTGCTGGCCGGCGAGGCCTCGTGGGGGCAGAAGCTGCCCTTTGGGCCCTATCTTGCCGCTGGGGCCTTGATCTGGTTGTTCTGGGGACCAGGCCTCTGGCAAAGTTACTTGTCCCTGATGGCGCGCTGAATCGTAGAGCGGGAGTGCTGCTTCGCTTAGCCTCAGCGCTTTGCAGTGGCGCAGCCGCCTTGGAAGCTGCGTGCTTGATTGCCGCAGTTCCTGACGGATAGTCCCCACCCCCCTTTCTTTCTTTCCATGAGTGATCCCACGGCCCCCGAAGCAATCCCAACCCCCCAAACGGAAGCCGCAGCACAGGCTGCGGAAACAGCGACACCACCCCCGCCTCAGACTGGAGCGGAGCCCACCGCAGCCAAGGACCCGCTTGAAGAGGCCCAGGCCGAGGTGCTGCGCTGGAAAGATCAGGCCTACCGCCAGGCGGCTGAGTTGGACAACTTCCGCAAGCGCATGGCTCGCGAGGCGCAGGAGTCCCGCGCCTACGCCAATGCCGATTTGCTGCGCGGCCTGCTGCCAGTGCT
>JAURHS010000203.1 GCA_030833205.1 Prosthecobacter sp. | reverse complement strand
TTGGCCGAGGAATCGACGATGAGATATCAGCCAACGGCGGAGCCCACCGAAAAGCGTTACGCCCTGAGGCAAGTCAAACAGCGGCTTCACCAAGCCACTTTTCGAGAGGCAGTCATCAGTGCTTATGGCAGAAGGTGCGCGTTTTCAGGCTTTCCAGAAACGATGCTACTCGATGCCGCTCATATGATCCCGGATGCGGATCAGAATGATGGCGACGCGGTGATTTGCAATGGCATCCCACTTTCAAAAATTCACCACGCCGCCTTCGATGCCCACCTCATCGGCATTGATGCCGACTTCGGTTTGCACGTGTCCAAGCGCATTCTTGAGCAAAAGGACGGGCCCATTCTCGAGGCAATCAAAAGCTTGAACGGGCAACGATTAAGATTGCCGGACCGTCGCTGCGATTGGCCTGATCGAGAACGACTGGAGCTGCGCTTTCAGCGATTCGTGGAGGTGGCTTGAGCCCTCGTGAGGTCCGCAGGTCCAGGATCTGCGACCTCTCACTTGGTTCCATTTGGTCTCATTTGGTCCCATTTGGTTCCATTTGCTCTGGGGTTATTTCCAGTTGCGGAAGAGGAGCCAGGCAAGGAGGAGGGTCCAGAGGATGTTGATGAGTTGGCCGCCGATGAAGGCGAGGGCGGGGCGGCCGCCTTGCATGCGGGCGATGTCGCCCAGGCGGGTTTCCAGGCCGATGCAGACAAAGGCGGCGGCAAACCACCACTCGCGCATGGATTTGAGGGTCTTCTCGCTGGCTTTGACGGCTTCAGGGGCGAGGGCGAAGGAGAACAGCAGGGAGGCGACGAGGAAGCCGAGCACGAATTTGGGGAAGCGCTCCCAGATGACGGAGGCACGGCTGCGCAGGGCTGGGCTGCCAGGGTTGTCCTTGGAGTTGGGGCCGGCGTTTGGGCCGCGCAGGGTCCACCACAGAGAGATGACAAAGGCGGCGACGCCGATGAGGACATTCTGGGAGAGTTTGACGACGGTGCCGACTTTGGCGGCGACGGCGTTGGCGCTGTCGGGGTTCATGCGGTCGGCCATTTCGGTGGCGGCCAGGACGCTGCCGCTGGTGTCGAGGGTGCCGCCGAGCCAGGCGCCGGTGACGGCGGAGGGCAGGTGCAGGTTCTGGGCGACGATGGGCATGAGGATGAGCATGGGCACGGCACAGAGCAGGACGACGGAGGAAACATAGGAGAGCTTCTTTTTGTCGCCATCAATGGCGCCACAGGCCGCGATGGCGGCGCTGACGCCGCAGATGGAGACGGCGGTGGAGAGCATGACGCCGAATTCGTCGTCAACGCGCAGGCGGCGGGAGAGACGAAAGGTGATGGTCCAGATGACGGGGATGACCAGGGCGGCTTGGATGAGGCCGGGCAGGCCGGCTTTGAGCAGGTCGCCAAAGAGCATGCCGGCGCCGAGGATGACGATGCCGGTCTTGATGAAGAACTCGGTGCGGATGGCGCTTTGCAGCCAGGGGCCGATGGGCAGGAGGTGGCTGACGGCGAGGCCGAGGCCCAGGGCGAAGATGACATACTCGAGGCCGTAGCCTTTGAGGGTTTCGTTGGCGGCGAGGATCTGCGCCAGCCAAGCAAGGCCGAAGACAACGGCGGCTCCGGGCAGGAAGCCCAGGGCGCTGCGGCCAAGGCTGGAGGCCAGCAGCAGGGTGCTCAGGGCGATGAAGGGCAGGATGAGGCCAAGGGCGGAGCCGATCTGGGCGCTGCTCATCAGGCTGCCCAAGTCGCTGAGGCTCTTCCATTTTAGGGAGGCCATGACGGGGTTCCACAGGCCGCCCTGCACGGCAAGCAGCAGGAGGGAGGCGCCCAGGACCGCGAGCCAGTCCTCATTGTGCCACCAGGGTTGGCGGTGGTTGGCTGGCGAGGTGGGTGGGTTGGGCTGTTCCATGAGGGCGGTTGGGGGCGAGGTGAGAGAACTTGGTGCTTTTCAACGGGCTGAAGCGGGGCATTTTTGCCCCGCCCATGCTTTCTGCTGATCAACAACTCGAAATCCTCAAGCGCGCCACGGTCACCATTCACAGTGAAAAGGAGCTGGCCGCCAAGCTGGCACGGGGCAAGCCGCTGCGCGTGAAGCTGGGGGTGGACCCCACCTCGCCGGATATTCATCTGGGGCATGCGGTGGCTCTGCGCAAGCTGCGGCAGTTTCAGGAGCTGGGGCATCAGGTGGTGCTCATCATTGGCGATTTCACGGCGATGATCGGCGACCCCAGCGGTCGCAGCAGCACCCGTCCTCCGTTGACCCATGAGCAGGTGCTGGCCAATGCGCGCACCTACACCGAGCAGGCCTTTCTGGTGCTGGAGCGCAGCCGCACGGAGGTGGTGTTCAACGGCGATTGGTTTGCCAAGATGCCCTTCACGGAGGTGCTGGCGCTCAATGCTCGCGTGACTTTGCAGCAGATGCTGCAACGCGAGGACTTCAAGAACCGGCTGGCGCAGGGCACGGAGGTGCGCCTGCACGAGATCCAGTACCCGATCATGCAGGGCTGGGACAGTGTGGTGGTGCGCGCCGATGTGGAGATCGGTGGCAGCGATCAGCTCTTCAACATTCTTGTGGGCCGCGATCTGCAGAAGGAGGAGGGCATGGAGCCGCAGGTCTGCATGACGCTGCCCCTGCTTGAGGGCTTGGACGGGGTGAAGAAGATGTCGAAGTCGCTCAACAATTATGTCGGTCTGAGCGAGCCGCCGCGCGAGATGTTTGGCAAGCTCATGAGCATTGCCGATGCGCTGATGGAAAAATATTTCCTGCTGGTGCTCGGCGAGGCGATGCCCGCCGACCTGCATCCCATGCAGGCCAAGAAGCTGCTGGCCTCGCGTTGCGTGGAGATTTATCACAGCGCCGAGGCGGCCCGCGATTGCCTCGAGGACTGGGACCTGCGCTTCAGCAAGCGCGACTTGGCGCAGGCCGAGTTGCCGCTGGTGCCCTGGACGGCGGAGATGACGGCCTTTGACCTGGCCAAGGCCAGCTTTGCGCAGTTGGGCGCGGTGCTCAGTGGCGGCGACATCCGCCGCCTGCTCACCCAGGGCAGCATCCAGCTCAACGGCGAGAAACTCACCGACCCCAAGCAGGTGCCAGCCTGGCAGGCCGGCGCCGTGCTCAAGCTGGACAAGAAGCGCAGCGTGCGCCTGGCCTGAGCCGCGGGAAGAGGCCACACAAAAAAGT
>JAURHS010000184.1 GCA_030833205.1 Prosthecobacter sp. | reverse complement strand
TCACGCGCCTCTTCAGGCGCCTGCGTCAACAAACCGGGCACGAGGTCATCCCACAGCAGCAGGCAATGCTGCGCCTCATGAAGGCCCTGAAAAATCGCGGCCACGCCGGTCTCCTTACCGACCTCAACATCAAACCAGGCAAGGCTGCCACTGTCATTGACTGCTTTGGTTTGAAAACCTGTGTCCCCACGCTGCATGTCGAATTGGCCAAGCGCCTTGGTCTGGCAATCATCACGGGCGTCTGCCAACCCCTGCCGGATGGTCGCTACGAGGTTCGGCTCTTTGAGGCCATTCAACCCAGTCCTGAAGAAGACACCCAGGCCCTGACCCAACGAGTCTGGGATCACTTCGAGCGGGAAATCCGCCAATACCCAGAGGGCTGGATTTGGATGTACAAGCACTGGCGCTACCTGCCGGGAACCGATCGCAACGGGGCCTACCCCTTCTACGCCAACCCCAGCGCCGCCTTCCGCAGTCTCATGGCTGAGGGACGAGACAAACCACAATCCTGATCAAGCCTCAAATGGGCATGAGGGCCTCGCGCACCTGCTGCGGGCTCCAGCCCTCGCGCCGCAACTGTTCAAGGCTGCGAGACTCATCCCGCTTGGCCAAGCGCCTTCCCTGCTCGTCGCAAATCAGGCGATGGTGCTCGTAATCGGGCACGGGCAACCCGAGCAACTCCTGCAGCAGGCGGTGCACATGCGTGGCCTCAAACAAATCCTCGCCGCGGGTGACGAGAGTCACGCCCTGAGAAGCGTCATCAACCACCACCGCCAAGTGATAACTGGCCAGCGCATCCTTGCGCGCCAGCACCACATCGCCGAAGGCGGCAGGGCTGGCCACCTGGATCCCCCTAAGCTCATCCTTCCAGCACAATGCCCCTGCCACCAGCTTGAGGGCCGCCTTCATGTCCAATCTCAGGGCGTGTGCATCACCGCGCTCCAGACGCCCCCGCCGCTCCTTCTCCGGTAGCGCCAGACAGGTCCCCGGATACAGCAAGCCCTCAGGCCCGTGGGGCGCCTGCGCGGAGCGCGCCACCTCATTGGCAATTTCACTGCGGGTGCAAAAACAGGGATAAACCAGCCCCTGATCCGCGAGCTGCCGCAGTGCATCCGCGTAAGCCAGCCCGCGCTGGCTCTGCCTCATCGAGGGCTGAGGCCAATCCAGGCCGAGCCAACGCAGATCCTCAGCGATGCCCAGCTCATATTCGACCCGGGAGCGCCCCTCGTCGAGATCTTCAATGCGCAACAAAAACTGCCCCCCACCGCGCGAGCGCTCCCAAGCGACCAAGGCCGCAAGCGCATGTCCCAAATGCAACCTGCCGGTCGGGCTGGGTGCAAATCGGGTGTGATGGCCGAGGCTAGGCATGAGGTGGTCTATCACGCCTTACCCACGCAGGCAAGGAGGGGGCCTGCGGGATGAACCATTGGTGAGATTTTGGCCACGCCCTTGACGAGTCCACCGGAAACCTCCAGCCTTGTCCCATGCGTTTTGCCATCTGCAACGAAACCTACCCGGCGGACTGGAGCTTCGACCAAGTCTGTGCGGACGCCTCCGAGTCCGGCTATCAGGCCTTGGAGCTTGCCCCCTTCACCCTCAAGGACGATCCAAGGGACCTGACCTTGGCCGATGCCATTGCCCTCAGTCAAAAGGCAAGCGCCCACGGCCTCGATCTGCTCGGACTGCATTGGCTCTTGACCAAGCCCTCTTGGTTTCACATCACCACGCCGGATGCCCTGCTGCGGCGTGAGTCCGCCCGCTTCGGTTGCCATCTGGCCCGTTTCTGCGCCGCAATGGGCGGCCGGATCATGGTTTGGGGTAGCCCCAAGGCGCGCAGTACCCAGGAAGGTTGGGAGCGCAGCGACTGCCTCAAGCGCGCCGCAGAGGTCGTGCGCGAAGTCGCCGAAGAGGCGGGCCGATGTGGGGTCACCATTGCCATGGAACCCTTGGGTCGCAAGGAGACCAATTTCCTGAACACCGCCGCGGAAACCATCGAATTCTGCAAGATGGTGGACCATCCGGCCTGTAAGCTGCACCTGGATGTCAAGGCCATGAGCGATGAGCCGCAGAGCTTTGCTGAGATCATTCGGCAAAGCCGCGACTGGGTGGTGCACTTCCATGCCAACGACCCCAACCTTCGGGGCCCAGGCATGGGCGATGTCGCCTACGAGCCAATCATCGGCGCCCTGCGCGAAATCAACTACCAAGGATATGTGTCGGTCGAGGTCTTTGATTACACCCCGGGCGCTCAGCGTATCGCCCGTGAGTCCATGACCTATTTGCGCAAGGTCACGGCCTGATGGATTCCTGCATTCTCATGAACGAGGTGCTTTCCCAATCCGAACTGCAGCGTTACGCAAGGCATCTGGCGATGCCTGAGTTTGGGCTTGAGGCGCAGCGCAAACTCAAGCAAGCCAGCGTGCTTTGCATCGGCGCTGGGGGGTTGGGCTCGCCAGTGACCCTCTATCTGGCCGCTGCTGGTGTGGGTCGCATTGCACTGGTTGACGCTGATGTGGTTGAGCGCTCAAACCTGCAACGGCAGGTCCTCTTTGGTGAGGATGATCTTGGACAGCCGAAGGTTGAGGCAGCGGCACGCCGACTGCGGCAAATCAATCCGCACCTGAACCTTGAAGTCCACCAACAGCGCTTCACGGCCGGCAATGCCATGAAGCTGGCAGAGCCGCATGATGTGATCGTGGACGGCACCGACAACTTCCCCACGCGCTACCTTTCCAACGATGTCGCCGTCTGGCAGCGCAAGCCCAATGTCTACGCCAGCGTGCTGCGCTTTGAGGGGCAGGTCAGTGTCTTCGCCCCGCACCTGGGCGCACCCTGCTACCGTTGCATGGCCCCGCACCCCCCCGCGCCAGGTCTGGTGCCCGACTGTGCCCAAGGCGGTGTCTTGGGGGTGTTGCCCGGGCTGATTGGCAGCATGCAGGCCTTGGAGACCATCAAACTCATCACTGGACTTGGACAACCTCTGCTTGGCAAGTTACTGCACTGGGACACCCTGAGCATGCGCCAACGCATCATCGAACTTCGCCGCGACCCACATTGCCCCGTCTGCGGAGATCATCCCAGCATCACTTCCCCCATGGATATTGCCCACACCTGCAACGCCTCCCCCGCCCCGAGAACACCCGCCATTAGCGTTCGCGAATTGGCCCTTCGCCTCCAAAGCGCCAATCCTCCATTCCTGCTGGATGTTCGCGAGCCCATTGAGTTCGAAATGGCGAGAATCCCAGGCTCTATCCTGATTCCCCTCGGAGAATTGCAGCAACATCTCGACAAGATTCCCACCGATCGCCCCATTGCAGTCCACTGCAAAATGGGCGGACGCAGCGCGCGGGCTGTCGCCATGCTGCAGGCTCAGGGCATTGAAGATGTGGTCAATGTCGAGGGCGGCATCACCGCCTGGAGCCTTGAGGTTGACCCCAGCGTGCCGCTGACCTGAACCATGGGGGCAAACCTCCAGGAATCACTTTAGTACCATTTTAAGGAACGCTGGCACTTAGCAGTGGTGCTGGCGGGTTTGGCAAACTCGTGCCGTGAGCCTGTGTTTCCGTCGCCTTTGCCTGCTGCTTGCATTTCCAGCCGCGCTGATTGCTCAAGAGACCAAGCCATTGCGTATCCTGGTCTTTGGAGCCCATCCCGATGATGCGGAGTACAAGGCCGGGGGAAGCGCCGTGCTTTGGGCGAGACTGGGGCACGAAGTCAAGCTGGTGTCAGTGACCAACGGAGACATCGGCCATTGGCGGGAGGCTGGCGGTCCACTGGCCCAGCGCCGCAGTGCAGAGGCCGCCGCCTGCGCTCGGAAACTCGGAGTCACCTCTCAGGTCCTCGACCTGCACGATGGCGAGCTGATGCCCAGCCTCGAAAACCGCCGCACCATCACCCGCATCATCCGCGAGTGGCAAGCTGATGTCGTGATTGCTCCACGCCCCTGGGACTATCATCCCGACCATCGTTATGTTGGGATTCTGCTGCAGGACAGCGCCTTCATGGTGACCGTGCCGTTCTTTTGCCCTGACACCAAGCCGCTCAAGAAGAATCCGCTGTTTCTCTACTCCAGCGACGGTTTCCAAAAGCCCTATCCCTTCAAGGCGGACATTGCCGTGTCGGTGGACGAGAGCTTCGAGCAAAAGCTGGACGGCCTGCACGAACTCACCTCCCAGGCTTACGAAGGCGGTGCCAGCGGCTCAGCAGAGTTTGTGGCCAAGGATGTGCCGCCTGCCAATGACGAAAGCGCCAGAAGGGCCTGGCTGAAGCGGCGCTGGGGTGCGAGGCAGGGTGGAGAGGCAGATCGCCACCGCGAGGCCCTATCAAAGTGGTATGGTGCCCAGCAGGCAAGCAAAGTGCGGTACGCGGAGGTCTTCGAGATCTGCGAGTACGGTAGGCAGCCCTCGGCAGCGGAAATCCGGCTTCTGTTCCCCTTTCTCCCCTCCAGGCCTTGAGGACGCTGGCTGCAATCACCCTGCTGCTATGGAGCCAGCCAGATTCAATGGCTGACTTGAGCGGTCTGTCGGGCTGGCAGTTCAGGTTCCCGCGCGCGGAGGCCGCACCCAACCACCACATCAGTTCTTCGGAGGGCCGCGATGGCAAGGGGGCTCTGCT
>JAURHS010000052.1 GCA_030833205.1 Prosthecobacter sp. | reverse complement strand
CAACTGGCCGACTGCTTCCCGGCGGCGCGTTTTGTGCTGCTCTTGCGCCAGCCCTTGGACTGGCTCAATTCCTTGTTCAATCATCGGCTGGCCCGTGGCCTTGGCCCAGCCTGGCAGGCCTTGGAGCAGCGGCGCTTTGGCCCACGGACAGCCACAGCCAAGGGGCCGGATCTTCTGCTTGCCCAGTATGGCCTGCCAAGCTTGCAGGCTGCCCTGGGGTTTTGGCTGGAGGTCTATCAACAAGCCCTACAGGCTCTGCCTGCCGAGCGATTGATGATTTTGCCGGTGGAAAACCTGCAGAGCCAAATTCCTGAACTGGCGCGTTTCGCCGGAGTCAGCGCAGAGAGCCTGCAGCCCGCAGAAGCCAGACGCAATCTGGCCCGCGCTGATTACCGTCTGCTTCGACGGCTCCCGGCGCCATGGCTCAACGAGGCCATCGAGGCCCATGCCTCAGGGCTTTGGCGCGACTTGCGCACGACTCTGGGCCCATCCCTGCCCTCCCTGAAAAAGGCAAGGCCTGAGGCCTAGGACCTCGCCAGAAAACGCGTGCAACAGCCCTTGCCTTGGCCGCTGACAATGGCAGGCAGCAACTCGGCGCGGCGGCCGCTGGCAATGATGCACTGCACCCCGCCGCTTACCGCCTCCTCGACTGCCTTGAGTTTGGAGATCATGCCGCCGCTGCCAAGCTCGGTTTTTTTCTCCTGAGCGTGGTGCAACACCGCAGCCACATCCTCGACCACTTCAATGGGACCCTCCTCCGGGCGATTCAAGTCGCGCAGCAGGCCCGGGGCACTGGTGAGAAGCAGAAGCTGATCTGCGCCCCACAACAACGCCACCTGGGCAGAAAGCTTGTCGTTGTCTCCAAAGCGCAGTTCTTCAATGGCCACGCTGTCGTTCTCATTGATGATCGGCACCACCGCAGGAAACTCGAGCAGGCGCATGATCGTCGCGCGGAAGCGTTGCGCGCGCTCGGCTTGGGCGAGATCCTCGTGGGTGACGAGCAATTGCGCCACATGCAGACCGTGATCGCGCAGCAACCCCTCGTAGGCATGCATGAGGTGGGTCTGCCCAACGGCCGCCAACGCCTGGAGGGTGGTCATGTCTGCCGGACGCCGATCCATCTCCAAGGGCTTGAGCCCTGAGGCCACCGCACCACTGCTGACCACCACCACGGCATGCCCCGCCTGCTTGATGAGCGCCACGGCCTCGACGAGCTTGCGCAATTGCACGGGATCAGGCTCAGGGGTCTTCTCCTTGGTGAGAATGCCTGATCCGAACTTCAGCACAATGCGCATGGGCTTCATGAGGTGAGGTGACAAGGGTGGGAATCAGAAATCCCTGCCTGCGGCAACAAGGCCACAGCGCAGGGATCGCCGGTCTGGGGAACTGAGGCGGCAGACAGGCTGCCGCCACTGTCCCAAGGACTCAACTGTAGCTGGCCTGCTGTCCCTTGATGTCGCGCTTCTTGATCCAGGGCATGAGCGAGCGAAGGCGGGCGCCGGTCTTCTCGATGGGGTGCTTTTCACCCTCCTTGAGCAGACGGTTGAAGTTCTTGTAACCGCCCTCGTACTCCTTGACCCACTCGCGGGCGAACTTGCCCGTTTGAATGTCCTTGAGTGCAGCCTTCATGCGCTTCTTGACGGACTTGTCGATGATCTTCGGACCCACCTTCACATCGCCCCACTTGGCGGTCTCGGAGATGGAGAAGCGCATGCCGGCGATGCCAGCCTCGTTCATCAGGTCCACGATGAGCTTGAGCTCGTGAAGGCACTCGAAGTAGGCCATCTCAGGGCTGTAGCCAGCTTCCACCAGCGTCTCAAAACCAGCCTGCACCAAGGCGCTGCAGCCGCCGCAAAGCACGGTCTGCTCACCGAACAGATCGGTCTCGGTCTCTTCCTTGAAGGAAGTTTCGATCACGCCACCGCGGGTGCCGCCGATGCCGTGGGCCCAGGCCAGAGCGATCTTCTTGGCCTGCTTGTCGGCGTTTTGGTGCACGGCAATCAGAGCGGGCACGCCCTTGCCTTCGGTGTACTGGCGACGCACGATATGACCAGGCCCCTTGGGAGCCACCATGATCACATTGACATTCTTGGGCACCACGATGGTCTTGTAGTGAATCGCGAAGCCGTGGGAGAACAGCAGGGTCTTGCCCTTGGTCAGGTTGGGGGCGATGTCCTTCTTGTAGCAGGCTGGGATCTTGGTGTCTGGCACAGCCACGAAGATGACATCAGCAGCCTTGACCGCATCGGCGGTGTCCATGACCTTGAGGCCTTTTTCTTCAGCGACGGCACGGCTCTTGGAACCGGCGTACAGACCGATGATGACCTTGACGCCACTCTCCTTGAGGTTGAGGGCATGAGCGTGGCCCTGGGAGCCAAAGCCGATCACGGCACAGGTTTTGCCTTTCAGAGGAGCCAGGCTGGCGTCCTTCTCGGTGTAGATTTTAGCGGGCATGGAGGATGGGTGGGGGTCGAATTGGGGCTGGCATACTGCCTCAAGGCTGGCCTGGGTCAAGAAAGACTTGCCCTGAGAGACAGGCCGGGCTGAGGATCGTAAGAGAGATGGTGCACCCCCTGCTTATTCCCGCCCTAGGTCTCGTTGCCGCCTTGGCCAGCCACCGCATGCTTGCCGCGGCCCCTGTGGCCCCGGCAACTCAGGCCCGTCCCGGCAAGACGGTTTCCGAGGGAGGCAAGAACGAGAAGACCAGGCCCAGCCTCTCCATTGAGGATCTGGCTGCCAGCGTCAAACCCTCCGTGGTCAGGGTGATTCAAGAGGGGCGCGAGGGGCGGCAAGAGGGCATTGGCACCGGCTTTGTGGTTGCCCCAGGCCTCATTGCCACCAACCTGCATGTCATCGGCGAGGCCCGCCGCATCGAGGTGGAAACGGTGGACAAAAAGCGCCTGGAGGTCACCGAGATCACCGCGACCGACAGCCACTGGGATTTGGCGCTGATCAAGGTCAGCGGGCCCTGCCCTCCTGCCCTTCCCTTGGGCAATAGCGACCAACTCAAGCAGGGGCAGGCCGTGGTGGCCATGGGCAATCCAGAGGGCTTGGCCTTCAGCATCGTCAGCGGCGTGATATCCGAGTACCCTGATGTGGTCAATGAGGTCCCCATGATCCGCCTGGCCATGCCGATCGAGCGGGGCAACAGCGGTGGCCCCTTGCTCGACATGCAGGGCCGCGTGCAGGGCTTGTTGACGATGAAGTCCGCTGTCACCGACAACCTTGGCTTTGCGATGCCTGTCAACCCACTCAAGCAGTTGCAGGCCAGCCCCAACCCGGTGCCGATGCAGCGTTGGCTGACCATTGGCGTATTGGATCCCGCGCAGTGGCAGCCCCAACTCGGCGGACGCTGGTCACAGCACAGCGGCACGCTCAAGAGCAGCGGCAGCGGCGAGGGCTTTGGCGGACGCACCTTCTGCCTGTCCATGCAAAAGCCGCCAGCCAAGGGCGCTTGGGAGGTGGCCGCCAGCGTTCGCCTCGACGAGGAGTCCGGGGCAGCCGGGCTGATTTTCTGCACCCAACCCGAGGGCGTCCATTACGGCTTTTACCCGAGCAACGGGCGACTTCGCCTCACCCGCTTCGAGGGCCCCGATGTCACCTCATGGACCGTGTTGCGTGAGATTGCCCACGAGGCCTACCGTCCCAAGGATTGGAATCACCTGCGTGTGCGCATTGAGCCGCAGCGCCTCATTGCCTGGGTCAATGGACGCGAGGTGCTCTCGGTTGCTGAGGATGGCCTGCGCGGAGGCGGCGCGGGATTGTGCCGATTCCGCAGCCCCGGCGCGCAGTTTCGGCAGTTTCGCATGGGCAGCGATCTGGCCGAAAAGCCCCTGCCCACCGCATTGGCCACATCCCTTGAAACCGCGCTGGACCAGTTCGCCAGCGGCCAAACCGGATTGCAGCAATCCCTGCAAAAGCTGTTGCCAAACGCCTCCGCTGCGCGCCGACAGTTGCAGGATAAACGCCGCGAATTGCAGCGTCAGACCCAGGCCCTGCGGGAACTGGAACAACAGTTGCACCAAGCCAGTATCCGCGGTGAGATCGCCCGAGAATTGGAGAAACCCGAAGCCAAGTCGGACCTGCTTCGCGCCTGTTTGCTGCTCGACAGTCACGACAACCCGCAGGTGGATGTGAGCCACTACCAGCAGCAGGTCCAACGCCTTGCCAACGAGCTGAAGGCCGACCCGGAAGTCAAGGCCGGGACTGCCCGCGCCATTGCCCGCATCCGCAAACACCTCTTTGAGCAGGGCGGCTTTCATGGCAGTCGCCACGACTACGGCAACCGCAACAACAGCTACTTAAGCGCGGTGATCGACGACCGCGAGGGCCTGCCCATCTCCCTGAGTGTCTTATTTCTCGAGGTCGCCTGGAGACTGGGGCTGCGCGAGGTGGTCGGCCTGCCCCTGCCAGGCCAATTCATGGTGGGCTGGCGCGACTCAGCCAAGGGTGCCCTGCATATCATTGACCCCTTCGAGGGGGGCCGCGAGCGCAGTCTGGAGGAATTGGCAGATGAACTCAATGACGGCGAACCTCTGCTGCCCGAGATGCTGGAGGCGGCGTCCAAAAAGGCGATTGTCATGCGCATGATCAACAACCTGCTCAACCTCGCCCGTGAGGATGACGATCAGGATCGCCTGGCCGCTTACCTGAGTCTGCAGATCGCCCTGGAAGGCGACAACGCCCTGGCTCGCCTGGAGCGGGCCCAGTTGCGCCACCGCGAAGGACATCTTGAGCAGGCACGCGAGGATGTGCTCTGGCTCAACGAAAACTTGCCTGAAGAGACCCCCGACCACCTCCGCCGCCAGATGCAGCGCTGGCTGGAGAGCCTCCGCGAGCCACCAGTTCGTTGAGCAGGACCTGCATGAATTTGCGGTGAAACTCGCTCAGGCCTTGGGTGCGTCCCGCGTGCCGCAGGTGCCGCAGGGCTGCGCTGGGGTCCCGCTGTGCCCAAAACGCCGCCGACATCGCCAGGTGAGCATGGTGGTGGTCAGGGAATTGTTGCAGCACCATTTGCAGAAGGGGGGTTGCGTCAGCGGGTCTCTCTTGGGCAATCAGGGCTTGAGCGCGGAGGATGAGAATCATCGGGTGTGCTCCCAATTGCTCTAGGGCTTTGGCTGAAATCGCATCCGCCTCGCGAATCCGCCCCATTCTCAGCAACAGATGCAGCTGATTGTACCAGGACTCAAAATCGTTGGGACTCACCTCGCTGGCCCGCACGAAATGCTTCAGGGCGGTCTCATCCTCACCCCTCTGGTGGGCTGCGATGCCAAGCCCCTTGAACACGCGCGCCGAGGTGGTCCCCTTGGCGAGACAATCTGACCACAATTTCTCTCGTGTACCAAAAACCTCAACCCGCCACGCCGTGGCGAACCCAAACCAAATGAGACATGCGCTTGTCAGGCTTACCCCACGCAGCGGCAGCGCCACCTGCAGGCTCAGCCCCGCAAAGGCCAGAACCAAGCCCAGCGAAGCGAGATAAGTCCGATGCTCGGAGAAGCAATCCGGCAGAGGCACCAAGGAACTGGGCAAAAGCGCCAGCACAAACCAAGCCACCCCAAAACGCACCCAACCCGCTGCTGCGCCCCCAACCCAATCCGGCAGTTTCAGCAAACCCACCACAATCAGCATGCAACCCGCCAGCCCAAGCCAGAACCTCGCATCCATGAACCCAGAAACCATCGGCACCGCATGATCAAAATTCAGGCCAACGGGAAGCAACAGCAATTGCAGGTACCTCAGCAGACACCAGGGCTGGATGGCAACATAGGACAACCACTCCCTGATCTGAAGGCTATTGGACCACACCCCCTGCCAATCACTGCGAATGGTCTGAACATGCAACTGACCAGCCAGCAACACCAGCAGGGGCACAAACAAGAGCAGAAGGCACAGCGGCCAGGCCCGCTTCAGGCAGTACCACCAATGACGCCCGGTCAACAAACGCTCACAGCCAACCGCCAGCAGAGGCAAAACCACGGCGCTTTCCTTGCAAAGCATGGCCAGCACCATGCTTGCAAACGCAAGCAATCGCAACCCCCGGATACCGCCCGCTCGCTGCGCGGATTGAAGCCAGAGCAGCAGCGACAACAACCCAAAGAAAACCACCAACAACTCGAAACGCTGGACCAGATGGGCCACGGATTCCACCGCCAAAGGGTGCAAGGCGAGCAAAGCGGCCGACAACCACCCCCAAAGTGCAGGCGCGCCCAAGAGCACCAGCAGACGCCAACACAGCAACGCATTGATCGCATGCAGGATCACATTGAACCGGCGATGCATGCCGGGATCGCCGCTGCCCAGACTCTGCGTCCACTCAAAGGTGGCATAGCTCAGCGGTCGCGACATCATGTTGGAAATGACATCAGGCAGCAGTCCGCGTTGGTGGTAATCGTGAATCAACTCCTGCCAATGACCGCGGACCCAGGCAGCGCTGAATCCCTCAAGCACGGGGTTGTGCAACACATAAGGCTCATCATCAAACAGGGGTTCATTGTCCCAGCTCCGATGATAGCAGACCCAGACCAATGAAGGGATCAACATCGCTCCGATCAGAAGCACAGCCAGCCTTTGCCTGGCCCCCGTCCAAAGGGCAGTGAAATGCAGCAGACCACTCATGGACTTGATTAGACCTGAGCGCGGGAATCTGGACAACAGACAGGCCCTGTAGCGCCCACGCCCACAGACCACTCAGCCCCCGTTCTCCCGCACCCATTCACCAGCGCGCAGATAGAGTTCAGCGGCACTGCGGAGATTGAGCTTCTCCTTGATTCGGGCGCGGTAGGTTTCCACGGTGCTCTCGCCAAGTGCCAACCGCCCAGCGATCTCCCGAGTGCTCAACCCCCTGCCCAAGAGGTGAAACACCTCGATTTCACGATCGGCCAACCGGTCAAGCCCACCGAGAACCGTTTTCTTTCCCCCGCCCGCCATTCGGGCCAGCAGCTTCGCGTTCATGCTGTCACTGACATGAACCCTTCCCTCTAGCACGGCCCGAATGGCGCGGATGACCTCCGAAGAAGTCTCGTTCTTGCAGACATAACCCAACGCACCCGCCCGCAGAGCGCGCTCGGCATAGAGGTTTTCGTCATGCATGGAGAGCACCAGCACCTGGCACCCAAGCCCTCTGGACCGGATGTCCTTGATCAACTCCAGACCGCTGCTCCCGCGCAGCGTCATGTCGAGAATAATCAGATGAGGATTGTGCTGCTCAATCAGAGCGATGGCATCACGGATGTTGTCCGTCTCGCCACAGACCTCCAGACCCAACTCGCGTCGAATCAGGGCCGCGAGATGATCCCGAAACATGGGGTGATCCTCGACCAGAAGAACGCGGTGCAATTGGGAAGCGGCAGTCATGGGTTGGGATGTTCAGGTTGATTGGGGATTTGACAGAGCACACGGGTGCCTCCACCGAGCCTTGGCAGCAACTGAAGCTCTCCATTGAGCAGAGAGGCCCGATAACGCATGGTGCGCAGGCCCATGCCCTCGCCGCGCTGCGCAGACAGGCCCATGCCCTGACCGTTGTCTTCAATGCTCATGCGAAGCATGTGCTGATCCTGTTCGAGGCGGATCTGAACCGAATCGGCACCCGAATGCTTCACTGCATTGGAGACTGCCTCCTGAGCGATTCGGTAGAGATGCATCGCCACCTCGGCCTGCTTTAGACAAAGCTCGCCGCGATCCTCCAAATGAACCTCAATGCCGGTCATTCGCGTGAGGGAATTTGCCAACTCCTGCAGGGCTGCTGACAATCCGCGGCTGTTGACATGAACGGGGAAAATCCCACGGGCGAGGGCACGGGCCTCTGCCACGGCATCGCGAATGGCCTCTTCAATCGCCACGGCATCCTTTGCTGGTTCGGGTTGAGCATGACTGAGCTCATCGGCCAGCACACGCGCCGCGCAGCCGATCGCTGCCAATCGCTGACAGAGTCCATCATGCAAATCCTGCCCAATGCGCTGCTGTTCATGTTCACTGACTGCAACCAAGTCCAATTCCAATTGCCGCCTCTCCTGCATCGCCTGAATGGTTCTTGCATCGGACTGCTGACGCTGGCGCACCTCGCGGATCGCATAGACGACGAGGAAAAAATAGAAGACACGACTCAGCGCCGCCCAGGCGTAACCGAGGCTGGTTTCGTAGGGGCTGGTCCACTGATTGGACACCCACCAGACCACACCCGCGACGATGGACATCCATAGACCGGCTCGGATGCCAACCCACCAAGCCACCCCAAGAACCGGCAGGGCGTAAAACACAAAGAAGCTCATTTCCCAACCAGTCACATGATCCAGCCACCCGATGAGGAAGGTCAGGGCAACGAACAACAACAACTGCGCCCCTGGCCGCAGTGGTGCAAGCCAACGGTCCAAGCCACTCAGCAGGGAACGGTCGCCGGCTTGCTCGATGGTTGAAAGGGGTTCAATCATGGTTTCCGTTCTCATGCCATGGGTTGGACTGGTCGAGCGACGCATCATCAGTGGTGATGTAATCACCCGGATCGTAGGGATGCGAGGCGAAAACCATGACCGCGGTATCCGCTCCACAAAATTGCAACTCCACCCACACCCGAGGCGGAATCCAAAGCGGCGGCGAGCCTGGGTGCAGCTTGAAAGAGGCCTCATGCCCCTGCCATCGCGCACGGACCCACAGCTCGCCACGAAGGGCCAAGAAAATCTGCTCGCATGCCCGATGCGCATGCCCCCCGCGCCGCCCCTCAGGGGGCACATCCTCAATGATGAAGACGCGCCTGATGAGAAAGGGCAGATCGCATTCATCCATCACGCAGAGACTACCCCTTGCCTTCTGTGAAATCCGCTGCGGTGCCAGCAGGACAGGTCCAGAACAGCCCGCAGTCGCAGCGCAGTTGACCTCCTGTCTCATGATTGATCGCCCCCCAGATTCGTCAGTTGACGCACCCAAGCCTGCTCTGGCAGGCATCGCGCGTGGGCAAGGCAGATCAGGGCATCCCCATGCACCGTGGCCCCGATGACCAACGCCGCCAGCCCAAGGGCTCGCACAGGCCAAGGCAGCAGATCGCCGGACAGCGCAACGGCAGCACCCATGACAGCCAACGCTGCAAAGCAGCGATGCACTCTCGCCGAGGAAAGAAGCAACAGCTCATGGACAATGCAAAGCAAGCGCAGCAGTCCATAACGACTTTGACACAGGGTGCCAACGCCATAGTCAACGGGCTCGTTGACCGCGCGCCGGGTGATCCCCAGCAGGACACGATCCAGGTGATGAACCTGTGGACTGCGACGCGTGAGCTCCTGCGCGACACCAGCGCTCAATGCTCGGAAGCTGTTGACCTCAAGAAAGGGGAGATCCGGCAGCACCAGTCTCAGCAAGCGCTGATGAAGCCAACTGCCTAACCGACGAACCCTGAGTCGCGGACGCGTCCGACCGGACGCGTAGACGACATCAACCTCAGCGCCACAGTCCTTCAGCCGACGGAGCAGTTGCAGCGCAGAGGCAAGCGGAGTCTGCAGATCGTCGTCCATGGTCACGATCCAGCGCCCTTGCGCCAGCCGCAAGCCCTCCAGCACTGCCATGGCCTCACCACAGTTTCTCGCCATCTGCGCGATGACTGTGCGATGAGCGAGCTTGTGACAGAGACTCAGCGCCAAATCATGCGTTGAATCTGTGCTGCCATCGTCCACCAGCACCAGTTCCCAGCTCTCCGGGATCTGCAAAGCGGCAAATTCCGCAATCAAGGGCCTGAGCGCCTCTCCCGTCTGGTAAAGCGGGATCACAAAAGTGAAGTCCACACGGCCTGCGCCGCTCATGACCGGGCCCTCCGATGCCTTGCCACCACGAAGAGCGAACACCCCACAGGCGGTTGAATCCAGGCGGCCGCCCGCGCCTCCCAGCGCATCAAGCGGCACAGCATTGCATTGAAAAAAACGGCGGGAAGCCGAAGATCCCCGCCCCGCGTACCGCCAAATCGCCGCCACAGCGCGATTGCGGGCAGAAGGGAGCAATTCCAGTGATGCATGATCAGCATTTCATAATTCAGGCTTTTCAGGAGATCCCGCACCTCACGCTTGTTGTGGCGCCTAGCGCCACAAACTTGTCGGTCATGCGCGCCAAATAGCCAGGAGTGTGCGGCAAGATTGAGCACCAGCAGGCCTCCGTCCACCAGCACGCGGGAACATTCGGCCAAAGCACGCAGCGGTTCCACCTGCTCATGGTAAAGCACATCCAGGCAAAGCACCGCATCAAAGCTCTGATCAGGGAACGGCAGGGCCTGCACATCCGCGAGGGCAACATTGCTGATGCCGCGGCGGTGACACAACTGCAATGCCGTGGGGCTAAGGTCAACGCCACAGGCTCGCCAACCCTGCAAGCGCGCCAGCATTCCGCCACTGCCGCAGCCCGCGTCCAGCATTGTTGAACCCCGGGGCAACCAGCGCTGCAAAGCACGGATCACCAACTCCCGGCGGGTTACAAACCACCAATGGGAGTCCTCGACTGATCGTGCCTCAAGTTGCGACTCCGGACTCATGCGAGCACCTGCTGAATCACTCCACAAAGATGAATCACTTCCCCAGCAGAGATGCCTGGGTGCATGGGCAGTGCAATCAATTGCGACCCCACCGCTGAAGCCGTGCCGCAGTCATGTCTGACACCATCCCAGGCAGGCTGATTGCATACAGGGACCCGACAACTCACCCCCGGATCCACCCCGTGCTTAATCAACTCTCCAGCCAAGCTTGCGGCTCTTGGGCTGCGAATGACAAACTGATGCCAGGCGTGCCTCGCCTGCAGCCTGCTGACCTGCAGGCTCAGGTCGGGGCAATCCCGCAGATGCCGCGTGTAGAGTTCGGCAAGGTCGGCGCGTTGTTGCAATGCTGTGCGCGAACCAGTCAATTTGAGGCGAAGGAACGCTGCCTGCAATTCATCCATCCGACTATTGATGCCAGGGACTTCACTGATGTGCCGTTGGCGCCATCCATACTGCCTCAGGCAGCGCAGTTGCTCGCGTTGGGCGGCCTCTGAGCAAAACACAAATCCAGCGTCCCCCAACGCCCCGAGATTCTTGGTCGGATAGCAACTCATGACCCCCAGTTTCCCGAGACTTCCCAAGGCCCTGCCGCTGAGCTCCCCCCCGAAAGCCTGGGAGGCGTCCTCAATGAGCGTCACGCCAGCCTGCCGACATTGCAAATCAAGCCCAACCCAATCCACTGCCTGGCCGAAGAGGTGAACCGCCACGACTGCCTTGATGGGGCCAAGATGGGAATCCAGCAGCACCGCTGCCAGTCGTTTCGGGCAGAGGTTCCAAGAGTCTGCCTCGACATCAATCACCACGCAGCGGGCACCACAACGGGCAATGGCGCATGGCACAGCGGAGGGACAAAGCGATGGCAAGGCCACGCGATCCCCCACGCCGACACCGCTGAGCCGAAGGGCAAGTTCGAGGGCATCGGTCCCTGAGGCTGTGGCCACAGCGTGAGGCACCTCCAGTAGAGCAGCAATTTCCAACTCCAACGCCTCCACCTGGGGCCCCAGCACCCACTGACCAGAGTCAATCACCACATCGAGCATCCGGTGAAGTTGCTCGCGCAGCATGCGATTCTCCCAACTCGGAAAGGCAGGTATAGCGAACTTGGCCACATGCAGAGACTGCAGCAGTCCAGCCTGAACTTCCAACCTCAGGAGTTGTCGTGCAAAGCGCCACAGCACCAACTGCCTCAGGCGGCGGCAAATTGCATGGCGGCAAGGCGCTGATAAAGCTCGCAGCGCTCAAGCAGTTGCGAATGAGTGCCGCGGGCAAGGACGCGTCCCTGATCCATGACGATGATTTCGTGGGCCTTGAGAATGGTGGCAAGCCGATGCGCAATCGCAATCACGGTGCGCCCCTCGCACAATTGCTCCAGCGCCTCCTGCACCACGCGTTCCGTCTGCGCATCCAAGGCCGAGGTCGCCTCGTCGAGCAGCAGGATTGGCGCGTCGCGCAACACAGCGCGCGCGATTGCGAGGCGCTGCCGCTGCCCGCCAGAGAGCGTGCAACCACCGTCGCCTACTACAGCCTGATAGCCCCCCTCGATGGCCTCGATGAATTCGTGTGCGTGGGCCCGCTTGGCAGCGGCAACGACCTCCTCATCACTGGCTTCAAGCCTGCCAAAGCGGATGTTTTGGGCAATGCTGTCGTGAAAAAGAAAGGTCTCCTGGGAAACCACGCCAATGTTGCCCCGCAGACTGTCCAGAGTCAGGTCGCGCAGATCGTGGCCATCGAGGCTGATGCGGCCCTTTTGAGGATCGGCAAAGCGCAGGAGGAGGTGAAACAGGCTGGTCTTTCCCGCCCCACTCGGCCCCACCAGCGCATAGAAGCGGCCCGGCTCAAACTCCAAGCTGACCCGATCGAGTGCCGCGCGTTCGTTGGGCGCGCCGCCGGCCTGCAGATAGCTGAATTGCACCTCTTCAAAGCGCACTCGTCCCTCTGCCCTGGGCAGCGCGATCGCATCAGGCTGGTCCACAATTTCCGGCGCGCGCTCCAGCAACTCGACCACGCAACCGATGGCATAACGCGTCTTTTGCAAAAGCAGATTGACCCTGCTCAACTCCTTGGCGGGGGGATAAATGCGGGTCAGCAGCAGCACCACGGCGATGAAGTCCTCCGCGGCAAAACCCATGTGCCACCAATACACCAATCCACCTGCAATCCCCAGTGAGGCGACCGTCTCCACAATCGGCCCCACCATTTCTGAAGCGCGCTGCCAGCGCAGGGAGTTGCTGCTGACGATGCGGTTGGCGGCCTTGAAGCGGCCAAGTTGATGCGACTCTCTGGCGTTTGCCTTGACGAGTCGTACGCCCCCGATGGACTCATGCATCACCGTCAGCATCTCACCACTAACCTCCTCCTCCCGCCGTCCCGCTTTTTTCACCCGCTTGCCCAGGCGCATCACCGGCAGCAGACACAGCGGGAAGATGAACAGGCTCATGAAGGTGAACCAGGGGTACTGCGCAAAGAGTGAGGCGAGAATCACCACGATCCGCAGCGGGTTGCTGGTCATGAACTGCACATAGGAGACGGCATTGCGCTGCGCAGTGGCGGTTTGATTGAGAACCGTTTGAATCAACTCTCCAGCCTTGGCCTGGGTGAAGAATGCGGGAGACTGCCGCAATAGATTGGCAAAAACATCGTTGCGGATCTGCTCAAGCATTCGCGTGCCTACCCAGGCCAAAAAGTACTTGTTGAGATAATCCAGGACGCCGTTGATCAGCATCATCAACGGAATTCCCATCGCAGCGACGATCGCCACGGCAAGCCCCACCTTGAGGTTGGGGTCAAGGCCCAACAGGCCAGCCACCGTGAAGCTCTGACCAAAGAAACGATGAACCTCGGTCAGTGCTGTGGCCTCTCCCTTGCCCGGCAGCACGATGGAAAAGATGATGCTGCAGACCGGCAGCCAAAGAGCGTTGAATAGGGCGGCAAGGATGCCCATGAGCAAGCCCAGCACAAACCTGCCCGCCACCGGCCTGAGGTAGGGCAGAATCTTGCGCAGGGGCATGCCTTCATGGCTGGTCATTGAGGACCGCCAGGCCGAGGGCGCGGCGACCCTGCCGTGGATATGTTCCTTGGATTCCATCACATGGCAGGGGGCCGACACCAGCCCCAGTGGGCAGTCGCGCATGCGCACAGGGGAAGTTTCATGAGCATGTCAGAGGTCTGGGGCTGCTGCCCCGCGGCACTCAATGGGCGGGATGTTGTTCGCAGGCCTCGGGTTGAGGATCAGTCTCCTCGACCACGGCCTGATCCTTGAGGAACTGCAGCGCAGCCTCAAGCAACAGATCCTCACGCACACGGTCAATGAGGCCGTTTTGCTGGGCTTCCTGCATGAATTTCTTCACCGACTTTTTCTGTCGTGATGCCAGATGCGCCAGCGCGCTCATCAACTGTTCCTGCTCAACGCTGAGGGATTCCCTGCGGGCCACCTCGCCGAGAATAAAGCTGACCTTCACGCTGCTGCTTGCCTGCTGCATGGCGCTGCTGAGAATCTGCTCCTGCTGGGCAACCAACTCTTCCTGGGGCACTCCCTGTTGCATGGCGCGCATCGCCATGTCGTTGGTGCGGCGCTGGGCTTCGCGATTGACCACATCGGCAGGCAGGTCGAATTCGACTGCTCCGGCGATGTGGGCAATGATTTGGTTGGCTTTCTCTGCTTCACGAGCCTGCTCGCGACGGCGTTGGATGGCTTGACGAACCTCATCACGCAATTTTTCCATGGTCATCTCGGCGCCGCCAATGCGCTCCAGGAAGGCGGCGTCCAACTCAGGAACGGTCTTCTGCTTGACCGAGACACAACTGACCTCGAGCTGCAACTGCCGGCCGCGGAGGGATTCGGGTTCAAAGTCGTCGCCCGGGGTCAAGGTCAGAGTGCGTTTGCCACCTTGCTCGATGCCCACCAGACCAGCGTAAAATCCAGGCAGAAAATCTTCCTTGGCTGCAAGCAAAAACCAGCTCTCCTGGCCGGACACCAGGTGCGACGGTGCATCGGCAACGGACTCGTTGAGGGGCTTGCCCTCGAGACTCACCTGATAGTTGACCACCACACAATCCTCCATGGCGGCTGGGCGCTGAACATCTTCGAAGCGGCCATAGCGTTCGCGCAGGTGCAGCAGGTCGTGATCAACATCGCCATCACTGACCTCCACTCTGGGAAGCTTGACTGCAATCTGCTTGTACTGCGGCAACTCAAACTGGGGAGCCAGACTCAACTCAGCAGTGAAGCTGAAGCTCTGATCCTGCAGGTCGGTGTTGCGCTCAGAAACTCCCAAGACTCCGAGAACCTCGAGCTTTTCCTGGCGCACTGCCTCGCGCAGTCCCTCTTCGATAAGCATGCGCTCCAACTCCTGACCAATCTCCTGTGAGAAGCGCTTCTCCACCGCCGCCGGGGGCACCTTGCCGGGGCGGAACCCTGGAAGACTCACGCGCTGTGAGTAGTAGGCGACCAGTCCACGGCGCTGTTTGTTGCGGTGCTCGGCGGGGACATTGACCCGCACTGTGGCGCGGCAATTTGGCTGTTTCTCAACGGTGATCTTCATGGACGGGTCGGAGGCGGGGGAATGATTGAGGATGAACTGCTCCCACAGAGCGCACCGAGGCGCGCTGTGGCAACAAAAGGGGCAGTCAACATAGACTGCTTTGCAGGCTTGGCAAGGCCAGCCTAAGGGCCCTGCACCGCACCGGGGAAGTACCAGCGCAAGGCACCGCGAATCAGCGCTTGGCGCAGACTCGCGCTGTAAATCCGATCCTCGATTCCGCGCAAACGGCAAACGGCATGATAGGCGCCGAGAACCTCGAAGGCCGCGTTTAGTGCCCCCTGCATGGGCTGAACTCTCAGACCATCGGGGGAAACCGCCTCGACCATGCCCCAGCCGGCAAACCAGCCGCGTTGCTGCATGGTCTTGAGGGGCTCAAGGAGCGACCCCGGCCCGGCCAATGCCCAAGCC
Organism: Prosthecobacter sp.; assembly: GCA_030833205.1. Taxonomy (GTDB): domain Bacteria; phylum Verrucomicrobiota; class Verrucomicrobiia; order Verrucomicrobiales; family Verrucomicrobiaceae; genus Prosthecobacter. The sequence goes on along the minus strand of JAURHS010000052.1, from coordinate 8,010 downwards.
ATCAGCAGATAGTGCGGATGCAATTCCTCTGCCCCAGGTCGCTCCGATCCGTTGACGCGGTAGGCATCGCCGCTGAGTGCCTCGCCAGCGCTCAAGCCGAACACGCCAGCCTGGGCCAGCTGACTTTGCGGCCATCGCGCGGGCATGGCTGCGCGCTGTTGAGCCAGCAGGGAACGCCGCGCCGCCAGCCAATTGACGCCGTCGAGTGCATCGGGCATGGATTGGTCAAAGTCGGGGTGCAACAGGCTTTGCAGCTCTCCGATGAAGCCGGTTCCCTGCCAGACCTGCCCAGGGTTTCGCGCCCGCGAGGGCTTGGGCCCCCCCGCCATCGCCATCAGCCCATTGACCAAGACCGTTTCTCCACCCCAGTCCGCCCAGGAGTAGGGCAGCAGGCTTTGGCCATCCTCCTTCACGCCATGACCATACCAGCCCTCCTTGAGCAGCAGGTGCGAAGCCTGCACCTGTCGCACCATGACCTCAAGCTGGTCTTTGCCCGGCTTGTCACCGAGCATCTCCGCCGCCAGCAACATGGCCTGAAAAAACAAGGCACTGTCCACGGTGCTGAACTCGGTGCCGGGGTGAATGCGCTGCGCCTGCCCAACACCCTGCACAAAATGCGGCAGCAAGCCGAGAGCCCGATCCACATGACGGGCCTGCAGCAAGACCTCATCGAAACAACGCTTCGCATGGCGCAGGGGCAGGATGCAGAGTGGCTGCTGGGCGCAAGCGACCGCGGCCAGGACTCCAAGGCCGGTCGCTGAGACCGAGGCCATCGCACCTTGAGGCCAGTGAGCCCGATCCTTGAACCACCCGCCTTGGGCTGGAGCACAGCGCAGCAGCTTGGCCAAACTCATCACCAGGACCTGTGGCGCCACGCCCTGAGCCGCATGGCGCAACCCCAGGTCAACGGACTGCACTTCCAACTGCCCCGGGCCCTCGACCACCCAGGACAGAGTCTTTGCAGCGCGCAGTGCCGCCACGGGCAGGCTGCAGATCCTCTGCGGCGGCGAACTCGGATCAACCTCAAGCCACTGCTCCCAAAGCAATGCCGATGTCGCCGACTTGATTTCCAGCTTCACCTTTGCCCGCCCTCGGGCCACCATTCTCAGGGCAACCCACTGGGACTGCCAATCGCTTGCAATGTCTGCAGGCCACAGCGCTTGGGCGTCCATGCTCAGGTTCGTCTCGCGCTGCATTCCGGCAAGACTGTGCCAGATCCCAGCCCATCGTCCCGCAGGCACATGCACGGAGATCATTCCGTCCACCATCCGAAGGGAATCGGCAGCTGGCCCCATCCACCCCCAGTCTGTTCCCAAATGCGTGTAGCGGCGATCTGCACCCTGAGGATCCCCGAGGGAAGAGGGCCAGCCATTGCCCCACAAACATTGCCATTGATCAACCGACGGGCGGGCCAATGCCCCCGGGCAGGCAACCTCGCTCAGCACGAGAGCGGCGAGCCCCAGCCAGACCCTGAGGCCGCTCAAATCAAAAGGGAAAGTCACCATGTCCCTTTGCAATGGCGTGGATTTCACCGGCCGCAAGCGCGCCATGAGCACTGCTCCCGCCCGGACTCGAACCGAGAACCAAGGGATTATGAGTCCCCTGCTCTAACCATTGAGCTACAGGAGCCGCTGGCCGCGATTGGCTGAACTGAGGCCCAAGGCCACGAACAACGACTCCGGCAAGCTTTGGGTTTGCCATGAATCATTTGCATTGGCAAGCCCTGAGTTTTTCTCCATCTATCGCTGCACATGAAAATTTTGGTCACTGGCAAGGGCGGCCGCGAGCACGCCATCTTAACCGCTTTAAAACGCAGCAACCCCGAGCATCACCTGTTTGCCTGTCCAGGAAGCGACGCCATCGCCTCAATCGCCACCTGCGTCAAGGCAGCCAGCCCCGCGCAACTGGTGCAATGGATGCAGGCCAACTCGATCGATTTGTGCGTCGCCGGAGAGGAGTCCTGGCTGGTCACCGATGAAGGCTTGGCCAACCTCTGCCAACAGGCCGGCATTCCCTGCTGGGGCCCGCGGCGTGAGGCCGCGCAGCTCGAAGCATCCAAGGCCTTCGCGAAGGAATTCCTTTGTCGTCACCACATTCCCACCGCCTCGCACAAGGTTTGCACGACTGCCGAAGAGGCTCGCGCCGCATCGCAGCAACTGCCCACCGTCCTAAAGTTTGACGGGCTTGCCGCGGGCAAGGGTGTAGCGGTATGCCATCGGCGCCAGGAGGCCGAGGACTTCATCGAAGAGGTCATGGAAAAGCGCATTTTCGGGCCTGGCAATCTGGTGGTGGAACAGTGTCTGGTGGGCCCGGAGATCTCCGTCTTCGCCTCACTGTGCAGCGGCGCCTACCAGATTCTGATGCCTGCGCGGGACTACAAGCGCATCGGCGACGCTGACCAAGGCCCCAACACCGGCGGTATGGGCGCCGTGGCCTGCCTGGAGATTCTGAAGCCAGAGATACTGGCAACCATCGAGCGTCAAATCGTTGAGCCCACCGTGAAGGGCCTGATCGCCGACGGTCTGGATTATCGTGGTTTTCTCTACTTCGGTTTGATGCTTACCGATCAGGGGCCGAAGGTCATTGAATACAACTGCCGTTTCGGAGACCCGGAAGCAGAGGCCGTCATGCCTCTGCTGCGGGGCGACCTCGGCCAATACCTCCTGCACGGCGCCAGGGGGCAGCTCAAGCCAGAGCTCATCTCGTTTTCCGAACAATGGAGCGTTTGCGTCATCAGCGCCTCTGCCGGCTACCCTGCGAGTTCGCGCAGTGGAGATCGAATCCACGGCTTGGAAAGCGCTGGCCAAGACATCGAGGTTTTTCACTGCGGCACCCGCCGCGAAACCGACGGCACCATGGTCACCAATGGCGGCCGAGTGCTTGCCGTGGTTGCCCAGGGCGAGACACGCACTGAGGCTCGCGAGAAGGCCTACCAAGCCAGCTCAACCATCCGTTTTGATGGCTTGCAGCGTCGAACCGACATTGCCAGCCTTCACTTCGAGGATTGAGTTGGCGTTGTTCCGCAGCGTTTTCTCGGCAGCCCCCTGCCGACAACTTCGCCTGCCTTGACTTGGGTAGGCTTCTACCCCATGATTTTGCCTACCCTGGGTGACCCCTTGTTAACCTCCCTAATTTATTCAAGACCTACCCTACCCACCCCCCAGAGCTCGCCGCAGGCCCGTTTTTCAAGCAAATATAGGTAAAAATTTCTAGGAAATGGCCCTTAGGCCCGTATCCTGCTCACCCGGTTTGATAACCCAAACCCCTCTTCCCCGTAACCCTTCAGACTACCTCACCCCATGAGCACAGCAGCCGCCATCAAACGCATTGGACTTGTCGAGGATGACCAAATCATCCGCACCTACCTCGCGGCCCTGCTGCAGAGCCAAGAAGGGGTTTCACTGGCTCGGGGTTGGTCCAGTGCAGAGGAGTTCCTCGCCAGCCCGGATCGCCACGACTTGGACATGCTCTTGGTTGACCTTCAACTTCCTGGGGAAAGCGGCACCTCATTGATCCGTCGTCTGCAGCAGGAACAGCCCAGCCTTTGCTGCATTGTGCTCACCGCCTCCAGCGACCCACGCAAGGTCTTTGAATCCCTGCGCTGCGGCGCCAGCGGTTACCTTGTCAAGCAGTCCGGGCCTGATGAGCTCCTGCGCAGCCTGCGCACCGTGGTTCAGGATGGGGTCACCCTCAGCCCGCCCATTGCCAAGCTCCTGGTTGAGGAATTCTTCAAGGGCAGCAACTCCGTGGTGGCGCAGGAGTGGGACCGCGCACAGGCACTCAGTAGGCTGACTCCGCGGGAACTGGAGGTTCTCGAAACCATCGCCAAGCGCGGCAACGCCAAGGATGCGGCCTCTGAACTCGGCCTCAGTCACGAGACTGTGCGAGTTCACATGAAGAAAATCTACCAGAAGCTGCATGTGAAATGCAAGGCGGAGGCTGTGGCAGTACTTGCCCAGTCACGCAATGGCCCAGCGGACCGCGGCGCGCCCTGATTGCGGGCACCGAACTCAGGTCTTGGTCAGGGCCTTAGCCTCCACAAGACTTCGGTGCAGCAGGTCTTGCAGCCTGTGGATTCCCTCACTGCCAGGCATGCAGCCCCCCTTCGCAGTGGACTCAAGATGAGCACAGTGGCGGGAAATCGCACTGAAGCCAAGCATGGCCGAACTGCCCTTGATCGTGTGGGCTTGGGAGGCCACGCCATTCACATCACCGCGCAACCTCAACTCAACCAACTCGTCTACCCTGCCCGGCAACTCGGCGCTCCACAGGCGAATGAGATCCAACACGGATTCATGGCCCAATTGGCTGGAGAGTTCAGCGACAATGGAGGGGTCAACGATTGGAGCTTCGCTAGGGCTGGACATTCGCCGAAGATGCTGCGAGCCCCAACACAAGCAACCGCCAATCCAGCTCAATTCGTAGAACGCTTTTCGCGTTGCAACACCAGTCTGCCACGCCCCCCTTGCACAGGCTGACGCCTAGTGTTACCTCCCCCTGCCTCAATGATTGACCTCAGCCAACTTCGCCAGGATTTCCCCATTCTGCATCAGCAGGTGGGCGGTGAGCCGCTGATCTACTTTGACAACGCAGCCAGCAGCCAAAAGCCACGATCTGTCATTGACGCCCTGGTCCGCTACTACGAACGGGACAACGCCAATGTTCACCGTGGCCTGCATGAACTGAGCAATCGTGCCACCGCACAGTTTGAAGCAGCGCGAAGCCGGGTGGCCCGCTTCATTGGCGCCGCCTCGGAAAGGGAGATCATCTTCACCCGGGGCACCACCGAATCCATCAATCTGGTGGCTCATGCCATGGCAGAGAAATGGGGACCTGAGGACGCCATTGTGGTCTCAGGGATGGAACATCACAGCAATCTGGTGCCCTGGCAGATGGCCGCGCAGCGCAGCGGCGCCAGCCTTTGGCATGTGCCAGTCCTTGACGACAGCTCATTGGACCTTGGCGTGCTCAAGCAGCATCTCTCCACGGGTCGCGTGCGGCTGCTGTCCTGTGTTCATGTCTCCAATTCTCTCGGCAGCATCAATCCCGTGCCTGAGATCTGCGACATGGCACGCGAGGCCGGTGCGTTGAGCCTCATCGATGGCGCGCAGGCCGTGGGGCACTTCCCTGTAGATGTCGCCAAACTGGGCTGCGACTTCTACGCCTTCTCCGGTCACAAGATGTGTGCCCCCACCGGCATCGGTGTACTCTGGGGGCGCAGCCGCGTCCTCGAGAACCTGCCGCCCTGGCAGGGTGGCGGAGAGATGATCGAGAGTGTCACCCTGGAACGAAGCACCTACAAGGAGGCCCCTGCCCGCTTCGAGGCGGGAACCCCAGACATTGCCGGAGTCATCGGCCTTGGGGCTGCCGTTGATTACCTCGAGCGCATCGGCCTGCCTGCCATTGAGGCACACGGCACAGCGCTGACGCAGCGGGCCGTTGAGGGCCTGGTTGAATTGCCCGGCCTGCGTTTGCTTGGCCCACCACCGGGAAAGCCGCGCGCCGCGCTCGCCTCCTTCACACTGCAATGTGCGCACACCCACGATTTGGTGGAGTTTGCCAACACCCGCGGTCTGGCCCTTCGTGGAGGACACCACTGCACCCAGCCGCTGATGAAGCGATTCAAGGCCGCAGGCAGCAGCCGCGCCAGCTTCTACTTCTACAACACCGCCGATGAGGTGGACGCCATGCTGCGCATCCTGCGTGAGGCCATCAACTTTTTCTCCTGAAGCCACAGCACCCGCCTGCCATGCCACTGCCTGACGACCTGCGAGACCTTTATCAACAAGTCATTCTCGACCACTCCCGGCGACCGCGCCACCATGGTCGCATTGAGGCTCCCTGCACCCATGTTCACGGCGACAATCCCACCTGCGGCGACGAAATTGACCTTTGGCTCAAACTGGACGCCAATGGCAACATTGAACAGCTGAAGTTTGAAGGTCAGGGTTGCGCCATCAGTCAGGCCAGCGCCAGCATGATGAGCGTGAAAATGCAGGGCAGCAGCCAATCACAGGCGCGCCAACTCATCGCCGACTTTCGCACCGTGGTCACCGGTGAGGGCAACATCAGCGATGAGGACGCATTGGGAGAACTTGCACTGCTGGAAGGAGTTCAAAAGTTCCCACAGCGCGTGAAGTGCGCGACGCTGGCTTGGCGTGCTCTGGAGCAGGCGCTGGCCGAGGCCAATGGGTCCCAGGCCGCAGCTCCCGCGACACCGTCGTAAATTCTCCACGACCACGCGCCAAAGGCAGCCGCGGCGGGAGATCCCGCAGCGACCCCTTGATCCCACTCAGGCCATTGGGTGCAGAAGGAAGTATTCGAGGCTGTCCACCAAGGCCTGCCAACTGGCGTCAATGATGTTGCCGCTAAGCCCCACGGTGCCCCAGGTGCGCTGGCCATCACTGCTGACAATCAGCACCCGAGTCTTGGCCGCCGTGCCAGCTGAACCGTCAATGATGCGCACCTTGTAGTCCTCCAGACGCACCTGCGCCAACTGCGGATAATGCGGCAACAGGGCCTTGCGCAGTGCGCGATCCAATGCGTTCACGGGCCCGTCGCCCTCGTCCACGGTGTAACTGGATTTCCCTTCAACGCGCACCTTCACCGTGGCCTCTGTGCTCTCGCCGGCACCGGGGTGATGGCGATGGGAAATGTGGTACTCATCCAATTCAAAGAAGGTGGGGCATTGCCCCATGAGACGCCGCAGGAGCAGTTCGAAGCTGGCCTCAGCAGCCTCGAACTCATAGCCCTGACTTTCCAGTTGTTTGACCCGGGCCAGCACCTCACTGACCGCAGTGCTGCCCTTTTCCAACTCAAGCCCCATGCCCTGGGCCTTCATGAGAACATTGCTTTGGCCGCTCATGTCAGAGATGCTGATGATGCGCTCGTTGCCCACCAGCGCGGGATCGAGGTGCTCATAGGTGCGAGCCAGCTTTTGGACCGCATGGACATGCAACCCACCCTTGTGAGTGAAAGCCGCCTGCCCCACAAAGGGTGCGCGAATGTCCTGTGGCACATTGGCCAACTCCGCAACAAAAAAGGACAACTCCTTAAGCTTGCTCAAATCCATGCCCAACTCAATTCCCATCTTGAGTTGCAGGTTGGGCATGATGCTCACCAGGTTGCAGTTGCCCACTCGCTCGCCATAGCCATTGATGGTGCCCTGCACCTGACAGGCGCCAGCCCGCACTGCCGCCAGTGCGTTGGCCACGCCAAGGCCGCCATCGTTGTGGGTATGAATGCCCACAGGGCGGCCAAGATGCGCCACCACACGCGCTGTCACCTCACCCACCCATTGCGGCAAGGCGCCGCCGTTGGTCTCACAAAGCACCACCAAATCGGCACCGGCACCAACCGCTGCATCCAAAGTGCGCAGCGAGTAATCGGGGTCCTCGCGGAAGCTGTCGAAGAAATGCTCAGCATCGTAGAGGACCTCACGGCCATGAGCCTTGAGATAAGCCACCGTGTCAGCAATCATCGCCAGGTTCTCCTCGAGACTGACTTGAAACACCTCGGTGACATGCAGTGGCCAGGTCTTGCCAACAATGGTCACTGCCGGGGTCTGCGCATCGAGCAGCATCTGCACTTGAGGATCCTCCTCAACCTTGAGGCGACCACGGCGCGTCATGCCAAAGGCGGTGATTTTGGCATGGTTCCATTTCAACTTCGCCGCTTCTTGAAAGAAGGCGGCGTCCTTGGGGTTGGATCCGGGCCACCCCCCCTCAATGTAATGCACGCCGAAGGCATCGAGTCGCTGGGCTACGCGGATCTTGTCCAGCGTGCTAAAGGAGATACCCGTGCCCTGCGTGCCATCGCGCAGGGTGGTGTCGTAAATGGTGACGGGGGCTTGGCTCATGACGGAAAAGTTGTGGGAGAGAGATTGCGGTGACGCGAAGGGTTCCACTGGCAAATCACAGGTCCGGGTTCATGCGGAGCTGCACTGAGGCTTTCGGCTCAGACTCTCCAATCGCGGCGGGGCGGAGAGCTGGGCACCTGCAGATGACGGGT
>JAURHS010000027.1 GCA_030833205.1 Prosthecobacter sp. | reverse complement strand
GAGGATGTCCTTCTCGTTGTCGCGAAAGCGCTCGCCACGCGCCGAGGCCTCATCGAGCTCTCCGCGCTTGCGGTACTGGCCAATGGTGGTGCCCATGGCACCGTCAATGACCAGGATGCGTTGGCGCATCGCAGCTTGCAATTCCTCGCGGCAGTTGGGGCGGGCGGGCATGAGCTAGGCCTAGCGCGGAATTGGGCGATGGTCAACCCGTCGGATCAACGCATCACGATTCTTAGATGCGTGTTGATTTACAGGGCGCGACGGCCGCCGAGTGCCGCTTCCTTGGCGGCTTGAATGCGCTGATCGGCCTGCTCAATCAGGGGGTCGAAGAGGGGGATTTCCTTGGCGTTTTGTCCCTGCTCGTGTTTGCGGAAGCCAAAGAGGTAGGTCTCGTTCTGTGGGCGCCAGCGGTTGAAGAAGAGTTGATCCTTGGCGATCACGGCCTGACGCAGGGCTTCAAGTGGGGCGGGGGCGGCTTTGGGAATCTCCAGGCCCAGACCCTCGACGAGGTGGCGGCTGAGGATCTCGTAGCCTGCGCGGGTGTGATGCAGGCCATTTTCAGTCAGGGGGTTTTTGGCGATGCCGGCAGGGGGCAAGCCTCCCATGCGGGCGAAGAGGTCAATAAAGTAGCAGTTTTGGCCTTGGGCAAATTTGCTCAGGGCATCGCGGAAGCTGGCCAGGCGCTTGTTGGCCTCAGTTTGATCCGGCAGGGGCGCAGGCAGGGTTTCCAGCGGCGGCGGCGACACGATGGCGATGCGCACGCCGGGGCTTTGCTTGCGCAGCAACTCCAGCAGGCCTCGGTAGCCAGTGATGAAGTCAGGCAGGCCGCCCAGACCCTCGAAGGCGAATTCGCCGCCATAGCACAAAATGGCCACGGTAGGCTTGATGAGCTCGAGATGAGCGCCGAGGCGTTCCAGGCCTTCCTGTGGTGGGCCGAAGTAGGAGCGGGCGTGGCCGTGCACGGTGTCGCCGCTCCAGGCCAGGTTGCGCAAACTGACCTTGGTGCTGCCCAGGGCCAGAGCCAGCAACGGCTCGAGGGTGCCGTGACGCTGTTCGCGTTCGACGACGGTGTTGCCGAGCAGGATGACTCGATCGCCGTCCTTGAAGGGAAAGGCGGCAGGCTGCTCGTCGCGGGATTGCGCCTGCGTGAAGCTGACCTGCACGGCCAAGCAGAGCATTGGGGTCAGAAGGCGGGAGAGGAACATGGCTTGGAGGCGAGCCATTAGGATCGCATCTTGGCCGCTTGTCCAGCGCGCAGCGCGGAACTTCTCACCTTGCGCGCCGCTCAAGGTTGCAGTTCAGCGCGCAACCGCAGGTAGCGCATGGGGGCCTCATCCAAGGGAACGGCGTCCCGGGCTTCGAAGACGGCGGGGCTCAGGGGGAGAATCTCAATGCCCTGAGTGCTCCAGGAACCCGAAATCTGTGGGGTGCCCGTCCCTTCGACCCGGTAGCTGAGTCCAGTGGCCTGTGAGTTGAGCGGCACGCGCAGGCTGAGGTAGCGTTTGCCGTCGCGTTGGAAAATTTGAGGTTGCAGCAGCGGGGCATCGTTTTGCGCGGGCTGGCTGCCGAGAAGATATTCCAGCAGGTTGGGTAGACCGTCGCCATCGGGGTCGGCGGTCGCGGCTTGTTGCAGGCTGCCGGCGATCTGGCCACTGGCGGAGATCAACCAGCGCGCAAAGGGGCTGGGGAAGGCGCTGAAGGCGCCGAGAACAAAACTCTCGGCATCACCATCCCAGGCGCTGAAGCGAACCTGATAGGCGCCTTCGCTGGTGGCGTTGGCTGTGGTTTGAGCCTGATCGGCGGCGACAAAACTCAAGCTTCCGGGCCCGCTGAACTGACTCCACCTCAGGCTCGGATTCAAGCCTTCGGGGCGTCCGTCATCGGTGACGCTGCCGCTGAGGATCACCGGGCTGTTTCCACTGATGGAGGCAATCGCGACTTGTGGCGCCAGATTGTAGGGCTCGATGCTCAGAGCCTGCAGACTCCCGGTTACCGAGGCGGTGCTGCTGTTGCTGTCCACCAAGACGCCAACAAGAATCGCACCCGGCAACGCCGCGGGCAGGGGAGATCCCACCTGAGTCCAAGGCCCGGGTTGCCCGCCCTGATTGATGGCGCGCAGCACTCGCAGTTGGGAGCCTCGGCGAATGATGCGCAGCCAATCGCCGAGGCTGCCACTGCTCGTGACGCTGCTGATGGAGGCTCCGACAGCGGAGCGCCATTGGGCTTGAAAACCGTCGAGGGTGGTGATGCCGAAAAACCCAAAGGCTCCCTGGTCCCCGCTCTCGCGAACCGCGATGCCGGTCTGCGCCCCGCGGCTGCCAGCCGATGCACTGTCGTGGGCGTTGAGTCTTGCGGTGATGATGCAATCGCCCCAGATTTGCCGATAGCGAAAGTGTCCGCCGCTGGCGTCCTGCGTGCCGATGCCCGTGACGCTGAGCGTGCCGAGGCTCTCGCTGCTGCTGCCGATGCCGGGGCTTGCGCCAAGGTCTTCACTCAGCAGGGCGGCTTCGGTGAAGCTAGGCACGCGGTCAAACCGGGCCGCGGTTTCGCTGCTGCTGGAGCCGGAGCTGGCCAGCATGCCGCCCAGCGGAGTGTTGCCGAGGCTCTGGGAACGGGAGCTGCCAACTGCAGCCCAGGTGCCCGGATTTCCCGCCACATCAGGAGCCACGCGCGCCGTGACCGTGCCCGCATTGTACTGCAGCTCCATCCACAGTGGAAGGCTTCGACCACTGAGGCTGGCGGCCACGCTGCTGTTGGCGCCTGGGTTGTCACGCACCACGCACTGCACAAGGCCATTGGCATCCACGAGTAACGCTGTGCCGCGTGCGCCCTGCCAGGAGGATTGCCGCAGGGCGATGCCAGCGCTGCGGGTGGACGCACCACCAAGGCTTACCAAACGCAGGCGAAGGCTGGCGCTGCCGGCCATGCCAAGGCTGCGGTATCGGAAGTGGCCACTGTCGTTGCTGCCGCTGTAGCCGCGACCGGTGGCCAATAGAAGATGGCTGCCGTCGGCATTTTCTCCACTGAGCCCGCCAGAGGTGCCCGGGCCCTGATTGACGGCGATCCAAGGGATTGGCTGCAGACCACCGTACTGAATGGTGAGTTCGTCGGTGGCCTTCATCTGCCCATCGCTGACTTCAACCCGCACCGCGTAGGTTCCTGGCAGGTCGAATCGCAGATCGCATTGGGCGGCATTGGGGTTGCTGAAGCTGCAAGTGCCTGGACCAAACAACTGGCTCCAGGCATAGGTCAGGGGCTGTGGCAGCCCGTCGTCCGAGGCGGTGGCTTCGGCGCGAAGACCGTTGCCGCTGCTGAGGATGGCGGAGGCAGCCACGGGGCTGCGGATGAACACCGTTGGCGCGAGATCGTCATCGCGGATGAGCACCGCAGCGTGTGTGCTTTGCCCAAGGCGATAGCTTCCAGCTGCGAGGCTGAGGACCACCCATTCCTCGCCTTCGCTGAGGTTGTCCTGCAGGGGATTGAGGGCAATGCTCAGGCTGCCTTGTCCTGCCGGAATGATCGCCGTGAGGCCAGGGCTGGTGTAATCGCTGCCTGCCACGGCATTGCCCGTGAGTTGCAGGTTCACGCTCAATGAGCCGGTGAGAGGACCGCTGCGTGTCAGCAACCAGGAGCCTGAATCCAGTCCATTCTCTGCAGCAACTCCATCGGAGGCGCTCAAGGAAACGGTGCAACTGTCGTCGTCCTCGAGGATCAAGTCCACCTGGCGACTGCCTCCCAGAGTATAGCCCGCAGCAGCGGCAAGCACCACGCTCAGCGTCTCATCGTTCTCCACGCTGTTGTCATTGAGAAGTGCAATCTGCAGGGAGGTCGTTGCGCTTTGGGCTGCAAAACTGATGCTGCCCGTGGGCGCAACGAAATCACTGCCGGCGCTGGCAGTGCCTGCGGTGCTGAAGTTTACGCTCAGGGGGCTTGCCAGACTGCCACTGCGCGAGAACTCCACGCTGAGTGAAGCGCCCGACTCGGCAATGCGGGTGGTCAGCGCGCGCACCTCGATTGCCGGCGTGTCATTGTCAATCAGGCTCAGGCGATGGTTGGAGAGCGAGGCCAATGCGGCGTTGGTGGGGGTTCCGAGTTGCAGCACCAAGGTTTCCGTCGCCTCGATGAGTTCATCATCAACAATGGGAAAGCGCAGCGTTCCCAGGGTTTCGCCAGCCTGCAGTGTGAGGGTTCCGTCGGCGAGAATGTAGTCTGCAGTGGCGCTGGCGCTGCTGTCTGCAGATTGAATCCGGTAGGGGATCACCACAGTCTGGGTGCTGGCCGCACTGAGGGCCACCTGAATGACCGCGTCACTCCCCTCCTGTCGGGAGGATGTGGCTTCAACCCACTGTGCCAAGGGCGGGGTGGAGCGGATGCTGTCATCATCGCCAATGCTGACGGCAAAGTGGGAGGGCAGGCCAAGCACCGCGTTGGTGGGGTTGCGCAGCAGCAGGTGAAGATTTTCCGTGGCTTCGGGAATGAGGTCGTCAACAAGATTGACGGCGATGGTTTTGCGTTGTTCACCAACTGCAAAAGTCAGTTGCCCCGAGGAGAGTTGGAAGTCAATGCCTGCGCCGGAGGCATTGGTGCTGCTGGAAAGGCGCGCCAGCCACTGGGCGCCTGAGGAGCCGCTGCCGCTGAGTCCCCACCACAGCGTGCGACTGCCGGCTTCGCTGCTGTCACGCAGAATCAGCCCTGCCTGGGCGTTGGAGGCTCCTCCCGTCAGACTGGCAAGACGAGCGGTGAGGGTGAAATCCCCATCGGCATGGCTGACCGCAAGATGGCCGGCGTCTTCTGTGCTCGATGCCGAGGGCAGAATTCCCGCTCCAGAAGCCCTGAGCACCCAGCGCTGATCACTGCCGGATGCGTCGCCGGCCTGCGACACCGAGCCGAGGCTGCGCGACTGCAGTGCTCCTGCCGCCCCGACAAGGCTGACCTGATCGAACACCGCCGTGCAGAGTTGACCGTCGGCTGCGGATGAGGCCGCCAGCCCCACCAACGCCCGGGAGTTGAAGGGAAGGTCGAGCGCCGAGCCGGCAGCGACCCAGGTGCTTCCGTTTGGCGAGCTGAAAATCTGCACCTGACCGCCGCTGCGTTGCAGCCGCAGCCAAGTGCCCTTGGGATAAATCAGCGCGCTCTCGAGGCTGTTGACCAATGTCGCGGAGTTGGAGCTGCGATGGGTTTGAAGGTAGCGGCGGCAGCCCGAGGAAAGGCCGGCCAGCGCACTGAATTGAGGCCCGGTGCTGGCAGTGCTGGAGCGCAGGGTCAGTCCGGCCAGGCACTCGTCAGGTGTGGTGGATTCAAGTCCAAGAATGCGGGCCGTCAGCGTGAAGCTGGGGGCATTGCTCAGGGCAAAGCCCAGCAAGATGCCGTTGTCGCGCAGAGGGTCGGCAGCGGGATCAGCACCGTTGCCAACCAACTGATACTCGTCGCCATTGCGCGTGCTGCCACTGGCGCTGCTTGGCGTGGTCCAACGCGTGAGTGCTTCCACGCCGATGGAAGACGCATCAAGGCCGTCAATGCGCAGTTGGTCCACGCGTGCCCTTGCCGTGGCGCTGCTGCGCCCGGAGTTGAGAACCAGGCCGGCGACCAGTGAGGTTGTTGCAATGTTGGGGAGGGACTGGGTGGCCCCAATCTGGAAATAGTTTTCGCCGTCGTGGGAGTACCAGGCACTGAAGTTTTGCCCACTGCGGATGATTCTCAGCCAGGTGCCAAACAGTGAGGTGGGCGTTCGCGGCCCGCCATCCACGGCGTAATCCACCGTGACCGGCGAGGTCGCCGGCTGATTGAGAGTGACGGGAACTTGAATGACGCCCGAATTTTCCGCCACGCTGACGCCCTGTCCCGCAAAGGCGACCATGTGGGGTGACAGGGTTTCATCATCAAGAATCTGAATGCTCGCGGCTGGGCCGCGTGCGTAGGGACTGCTGCCGTTGGCCGCGAGTTGCAGGACTACGGTTTCCGTGCCCTCGGCCAGTGCATCGGACTCGACCACAAAAGAGACCTCTGCCCCCAGCGAGTAGGCGGGAATGGTGACACTATTGCCTATTTCAGTGTAATCCCTTCCCGCTGTCGCGCTGCCGCCAACCGTGAATCCAACCACCAGCGGCTGGGAGGTGGCCGCCGCGCGAGAAATCCAAAACCTGCAGGGAGTGCTGGTGTCAGATTCTGAAATGCTGGCCCGATTGCCGCTGCCGACATGGGCATCAACAAAGACCGTGGGTTGGTCATCGTCGCGCAGCAGCAGGGTGGCCGAGGTGACCCGCGGTGAAATGACATAGTCACTCGAGGGATCCAGAGTCATCACAATGCTCTCCAATTCCTCGAGCTGGTTGTCGTTGAAACCTGCCGAGGTGCAATCCACCAACAGCGGGGTCACGAGATCCGTGCTGGTTGAAGGGGTGAGGGTGATGCTGCCACGGCGCGTGGCGGTGTTGAGCCCGCTGATGCCGTAATCACTGCCCGCAGTTGCGCTGCCACTGATCGTGTAATTGACGCTCACGGCGCTGCGCAGCCCCCGAGCAGTGATGCGAAAGCTACCGTTGCTGCCGTTTTCCGTGGCCGCTGCCGAAGCGGTCATCAATTCCAACAGTGGCTTGTCTCCTGGCGCATCGCGCAGCGTGATGCTGGCGCTGGACTTGGAGGCGCAGCGGTAGGTGCCTCCGCCCTCTGCCAACATCACCGTGACCATTTCATCCCCCTCGGCAAATCGGTCGGCAATCGGCTCAATCATCAGGGGCAGTTGCGCCTGACCTGGGGCAAAGTCCAGGGAACCACCCAGCGCACGGTAGTCGTTGCCATGAAGCGCGCTGCCCGCGCAACTGAAGTAGACGCGCAAGTCCTGGCTCAAATCTCCGCTTCGCGTTAGCAGCAGGCAGCCGGGGTCTGCAACTGCACCGGGCTGACTGCTGTCAACTTCCGTGGCAAGGCCGTCCACCACTTCGAGGCTCACGCTGCAGGCATCGTCGTCGAGCAGGCGCAGCAAGACTTCACGGTTGGAGGGGTCTGCCCAACAGGCTGCGGTGTTTTGCAGCGAGAGTCTCAGTGTCTTGATTCCCCTGCTGACTGCATCCTGGGGCAGATTCAAAGGAATCAGCAGGGTGGACTCACCGATCTCAAAGCGCGGGCGCTGTGGCAGCGCCTCAAAATCCACGCCGGCCTGCGCGCTGCTGGTGGGGTCCAGAAGCCAGTCCACCTCCAGCGTTGAGTTGGTGCTTCCGCTGCGTCGCAGTTCGATTGGCATGCTTTCGCCTTCGTTGACCTGTTCATCGCCGACCATCAGTGAGACCGTGGGCAGGTTGCCATCATTGTCTTGAATCAGCAGGGTGCTGGAGGCCAGACCGGCGACGCGGTAGTCTGGGCCGCCAGCCAGGGTAAAGCGCGCCCTCTCCTGAGGTTCCGCGCTGACATCGTTGATCAGGGTAAGGCGAATGCCCAGCGAGGTCTGCCCAGCGGCAATGGTGGCCGTGCGGTAAACCCCGTCACTGCTTGTCCCCAACGGTGGGCTGAGGTTGAAGTCGGTGCCGACACCGGCGTCACCTGATGGGTTGAGAAGATTGATCACCAACGGCGCGTCGAGATCGCCACTGCGCTCCAACAGCAGTAGGCCCTCGCCGCCGCCTTCGATCAAGGTCCCGGGTTGCAGGCTCATCCTGACCTCGGGCTGGGCGCTGGCGACGAAATCCGCCCCACTGAAATTTGGGCCAACCGTCACGCTATTGTTGAAGGCCTCGATAAAGCCGTGACCTTGAAGTTGGGCGCTGAGGTTGTAGGTGCCCGCTGCGAGATTGGTTAGTGTGTAGAACCCTTCGTCGTCGCTGAGGCTGCCCACCGCATTGCCGCCTTGGGTGGTGGTGAGTGCCACGCCGCGCATGGGGGCTCCGCTGAGGTCGGTGACCCGCCCGCGAATCAGAAAGCGGCTGTTGCCGTTGCCGACGGTCACCAGAGCCTGTCGAAGGCTCTGCCCTCCCTTCATGTCCGAGGCAACGACCACGACGCCATAGAGCCCCGCAGTGGAAAAGCTGCGCGTGACCACTGGCGAATTGGGCGAGGCGACATTGTCCTGCCAGCGCCAGGAGTAGGTCAATTCGTCGCCGTCGGGGTCGCTGGCAGATGCCGTGAAGGTGATTGGCGCGTTCAGCGGCACTGCGGCCTGGGAGGGGGTCAGGCTCAGGGTTGGCGGCCGATTGTTGGTGTCGGCCTGCAACAGATTGACCTGCAACTCCAGGGCCGGGGGGTTGCTCCCGGAGATCAGTCCCAGGTTGGTGATGTGAATGCCGCTTTCCGGATCTGAAAAACTGCCCCCGCGGCCCAAGGCAGCGTCATCGCGTCCCAGACTGGAGCCCGGCGTCGTATCCAGCAATTGCCAGTTGCCACCTCCACTTTGTTTCGGCCACTTCCAGCCCAGCAGCAGTCCATGTTGAGTCCAATCATTGGTGCTGAAGGCGCGCCGAAGCCCGCCCCAGTAGGTGCGATCATCGTCCTTGCGCAGGCGAAGGGCGTAGCGAAGGCCGGGTTCAAGGCGGCCGGAATCAAAGGCGGCGATGCGGTAGCGACCGCTGCGGGTGATCATCGGCGCCGCCTGCTCAGTCAGCCAACCAACCTGGTGCTTGGCCTGCACATTGTAGTGGCCATTGGGGGGAGTGCTGCTGCCCATGTTGTCGAAGGGGTCGCCGTACTCCGTGTTGCTGCCCGGTCCAATCACACTGCTGCCGTTGGTCTGCCAAAAGTTGGCGTGCAGAAGCCCGAAGGAGTGGCCGATTTCATGGGCCAGCGTGCTGCTGCTGTCGCTGCGCATCCATACCTGTCCCCTGCCAATACTACCATTGCCCACTGAGGCAAAGCTGGTTGGCCAACGGGCTCCGCCGCTGGAGCGCACGCAGAAGCAATGAAAGTCGCGCCAGTCATAACCCATGGCGGCAGCGGCGTCCTTGGCGTGGGTCATTTCCGCGCTCAGGCCATCGAAGGAATTGACCCCATCGCGCGAGCTGTACCAGGCCTGCGTGCGTGGCAATCGAACCGGCGGAGCCACCGTGGCGATGAGGGAAAGTTTGCCGTAGGATTGCGTTTGGTAAAAGTCAGCGACCTCGCGAAGCATTTTCAGGCAGGTGAATTCACTGGCGGGCACCTGCTCCTGATCGCTGAAGATCGCCGGCACATAGAGCACCTTGATGGCGCCGAGTGCCGGCAGCGCTCCCGGCAGCATGGCCGCGTTGAAACTCTGGGCACCACCGCTGCCGGCCTCGGCGAGGATCAGGCCATTGAGGTAGGGTTGAACATGCGCACCGTCGCAGAGAAACAAAACCTGATCACCGGTCTCCACTGCTGGGCTCTGTGCAACGGCGGATTGGGCCGCAGTTGCCTGCAGTTGGGTGCTTTTGCCCGAGACCGGGCAGAACTCCACCCAGGGTTTGTCGCGGGGCGGGCGCTCTCCAACCTCAATCCTTCGGCCTGGATTTTCGTCCAAGGCCAGGTGGGAATTCATGGCCACGCCAATGGCGTGAAAGTCTTCAAGCGGGTTGAATTGCAATTCGCGCCGGCCAAACACATGAGCCTCAAAAGTTTCCCCGCCTCGCGTGTTGACGAGACGCAGGTAGGGGGCATGGCCATTTTGCCGCGAATCTGGGCTTGCGGCCAGAACGGCCATGGAGGCGCGTTGCGCGATGGGTCGCTCCAACTCAGCGCTGATGATGGCCGGCAACTGCTGACGCCACGCCCGCGGCATGGTCTGCTTCAGGGCGCGCTGCGGGTCGGTTTGAATCAGCGAGAGGAACATCGGCCGCCTTGCCCGGGCCAAGCGCAGGCCCTCGGCAATCATGGGTTGCCGAAGCGCTGCCGGTGTTGCGACGAAGCGCTGTGTCCACGAGTCGAAGGCCTCGATGGCGTTGGGGCCTGCCGTGACGCGCGCAGCGGCGCTGCCCGGGTTGGTCTCGCTTGCCTCAAGCTTGGTCGGCGGACGCCGGCCATGGGAACGAGCCTGAGCGAATCGTTCCTGCGTTGCGCCCGAGGCAGGCAGGGGGTCGGATTCGGAATCCCTCCAAGTCTCACCAGCAATCTCTACCGGCCGTTCGCCCGCCAGCAGCGCCAATAAGGCGAGCATGGCCACCAAGCGGGCAGGTTTCATTCCTAAATAATACACCCATAATTGTCTTAGTAAAACATTTCGTAATCTTTGATTTACAGGTATTTATCTTAAAATTGTCGAGTTTCCGCTGGGTGTTTTGTTGGCACAGGATCGCAGGGTTGCCGTTGTGGCTCGCTCTAACAATTCTGCTGGTCTGGCCGTTGCAACTCACGCACCGTGAACCCATGCCCGAGTCTGACCGCTCCACGCCCTCGATCACTGCGGTGGTCGCCTCGGCGATGCAGCAGCATGAGTCTGCCTTGGTCGGTTATGTGGCTGGGCTGTTGGGAGGCGATGTCGAGCGCGCTCGCGAGGTGGTACAGGATGCCTTCCTCAAACTCTGCATCAGCGATGTGCAGCGGGTGGAACAACACCTCAAGTCCTGGCTGTTTGCAGTCTGCCGCAACCGTGCCCTCGACATTTTGCGCAAGGATCACCGGTTGGAGTTGGGCAACGACTTGGCCATTGCCGCAGCTCCCTGTCCACAGCCCGACCCGGCTCGTGCGGCCCTGCAGCGAGAGTGGCGCGAGGACCTCTGGCGCTGGGTTGACGAGCTTCGCCCCAATCAGCGTGAGGTGTTGCGGCTCAAATTTCTTCACGACTGTTCCTACCGCCAGATTGCCGAGATCACGGGGCTTACCGTGGGCAATGTGGGCTTCATCATGCATCATGCCATCTCCGCCCTGCGCGATCGCATCGCCGGCGAAGGATCTCAACCCGAGTAACTCACCATGAACGATTCACATTCCAACGCGGCTGATCTGACGGCACAGGCCCTCGGCGAGTCTCCTCGCAGGGAAGTTGAGGATCCGTCACAGCGCGAAAGCTTGGCTGCCGTGACTCAAATCGCCAGCCAATTGCGGGCTAGTGCGGCGCCGCATTGCCTGGGACTCCATCCCGCACAGCGCCGAGCCGTGATGGCCTTGGCCAGGGAATCCGAGCAGCGTCGTCAGCGTCGTCAAGGCTGGGTGCGACCGCTTTGGCCGACGCTGGGCGCACTGGCGGCCTCGGTGGCCCTTGGCTTCTTCGTGGGCCTGGTGGTGGATCTGGCTCCAACAGAGATGGCCCGCAAGGCCCCTAAAGTCGCCGATCCTCAGGGCGCTGGGCTGCCGAGCCGCTCTGCCGATTCTCCCTCCAATTCGACCGCCCAGGCTCAACCCCCGCCAGCGGCCCCGGAGGTTGCCGAGGTCTTGCCGATGCCGACAACTCCTCGGAGTGTGCCTGCGGCCATCGAAGCCAAGCCCTCGCTTCAGGTGCAGGCGGCGGGATCACCGCCGGCCAAAACTCCGCGCTTGGCAGCCGCGGCAGCAGGGACTGCTTCGCCTGTTGTGGCGCCGGTTCTCCCGACTCATGCAGCTCGCCTGAGGCTTGAACCTGAGGCAGTGGTGGTGGCAGCAGCCCGCCGGGAATTGGATCAGGCTTGGCTTGAGCCGGCGCGAATCCGCCCCAGCGCCAAGATCAAGGGATCGGGTCTTGACTTGGCCTCTCCGCTGCCGCTGGAGCGAGATCGCAGTGAGAAAGCTGCACAGCGCCCTGTCTCACGGGTCTACATTCATGCCTGGCATGCCCAGTCCCATGCCTGCCCCTGGAATGCTCAGCATCGCCTGTTGCGCATCAGCATGCAGCTGCCGCCGCGTCAGGCCGCTGCATTCAGCGCGGAGAAATTCCCCCTGGAGGTGCAGTTCGACCGTCGGCTGGTGAGGAATTACCGCCGATTGGCCACCCGCTGGGTGCCAGCACAGAGTTTTGACACCGCGGGCCAGCAGAGCCTGTGGTATGAGGTGGAGCCCGTGAGCCAGGAGGCCCTCGCTTCTGGCAGGGCGCTGGCCGAGGTCCGGCTCATCAAGGGTCGCTTCACCACACCAGCCGCTGGGCCCTTCAACGAATCCTCCCTGCAGGTCCTGGATCGCGGAACCAGCTGGGAATCTGCAGGGTTGGACTACCTCTACGAGGCTTCAGTGGTTGGTTTGGGTCTGCTGCTGCAGGGCGAGGGAGAGGGTGGTGGGCTCAATCACGCCCTGCTGCGTGAGCTGGCCCGCCGAGGGCAGGGCAGTGATTCCAGCGGTGAGCGGCAGCGTTTTGTGCGCGAACTCGATGCCATCAGCCGTGCCGCCGGGCTTTGATTTTGACCCCAGCCTGCTTGGAAAGCCAGATTCCCGGTTTGACAGCGGCTGAGGGCTGGGCTAGACAACCTACCCCTTTTTACGCCTCCTCCCATGGCCAACATCCGCTCCTCCGAAAAAGACATCCGCCGCACTCAGGCTCGCACCGCCCGCAACCAAGGCGTGAAGAGCCGCATTCGCACCCTGCGCAAGAAGGTGCTGGCAGCGGTGGAAAGCGGCGACGCCAAGGCGGCTGCTGAATCCCTGCGTGAATTTTCTTCGGCTGCCGACAAGGCCGCCAAGACGAAGGTGCTGCATCGCAACACCTCCAGCCGTCTCAAGGGCAGGTTGGCCGTGAAAGTCGGCAAGATTGGCCGCAAGGCTTAAGATTGGACTCAGCTTCAAAACCCGAGGGAAAGGCCAGTCGGCGGGTTCGACGGCGGTAGGGATTTGATGAGTGCTGTCAGGCGCAGCCGAATGTTCTGCGAAGGATGGTTGCGTGGCCTGATCATACTTCCTGCGCAATGAACCGCGCAATGAACCGCGCAAGGCGTAGGTGAAGCGCGGCTTCTCAGCTGAGTCTCAGAAAAAATTCTGAAGACTGGCGCATGGGATCGCGATTCCATGGCGTTTTTTCCCTCCCCCTCATGTCTGAAGCTCATCCGTCACCCTGGCTGCGCGGCATCGTCTTTTTGACGGTCACTGCATTGGTTGTGGGCGCAGGCTGGTGGGGTTGGAATCACCGGCCCAAACCCCAGCTTGCTGCGGTGAAGGCCAAGTTGGCCCAACGCGTGGTGCGCGCCAAAGTCACGCGCGAAAATTTTGCCTTGGATCTGGTCGCGGTGGGCACCGCCCTCGCTGATGAATCCGCCGACATCAGCACCAATGTCACCGAGACGGTCACGGCCCTGCATTTCAGCGATGGGCAGTCGGTACGCAAAGGCGATTTGTTGGTCGAACTCAGCAGCGCGGAGGAGCAGGCCGCGCTGGGCGCCTCCAAGGCAGAACTTGCCGAGCATGAGCGCGAGATTGAGCGTCTGCGTGCCTTGGTGCGCGACGGCGCCGCAGCCCAGGCCAGACTTGAGGAGCGCTTGACCTTGCTGGATGTGGCCAGGCAGCGCGTTGCCGAGGCCCAGGCACGCCTCAGCGAGCGCCGGATTGTGGCCCCATTTGACGGACATCTTGGCCTTCGTCGCATCAGCGTCGGCGCCTTGGTGTCGCCCGGAGTGGTCATCGTTTCGCTCGACAAGCTCGACCCCATCAAGGTGGATTTCAGTGTGCCGGAGACCTACCTGGGGTTGATCAAGGCCGGGGACAAGGTGCTGGCTCAGCCTGACAGTGCTCAGGCCACGCCTCGTGAGGGTGTGCTGCGACAGCTCGACACCCGCATTGATCCCGCCACGCGCGCGGTGGCGGCGCGCGCGGTGTTTGCCAATGCAGATCTGACGATGCGTCCCGGCATGTTGCTCACGGCGCGGCTGAGCGTGGCCCCGCGTCGGTCACTGGCTGTGCCAGAGCGCTCGTTGGTGCCCGTGGGAGCCAAGGCCTTCGTGTTTGCCATTGAGTTGGGCAAGGCCAAGCGCATTGAGGTCGAGGTGGGGCGTCGCCAACCTGGGAATGTGGAGATCCTCAAGGGCCTGCACGAGGGGCAGGAGATCGTTGCCGATGGCTTGGTTGGCTTGCAGGATGGCATGGCGATTGAAGTCAGCGGCGAGTACAGCGGGCCGGTGGCGGCATTCCGACCCGAGGCGCTGGAGGTCCACAGCAATTAGGTCGCATGTGGCTCTCGGATACCTCGGTGCGCCGTCCGGTGCTGGCTCTAGTGATGAACATCATCCTGGTGGCCTTCGGCGTGGTGGCCTACACCCGCCTGCCACTGCGAGAGTTCCCTGACATTGAGCCGCCGATCGTCACCATTGAAACCTACTACCGTGGCGCCAGCGCCAGTGTGGTGGAACGGCGCATCACTCAACGCCTTGAGGAGCGCATCTCGCAGGTCGAGGCCATCGAAAACATCTCGTCGATTTCCGTGGATGGAAAATCCGAGATCACCGTGGAATTCACCCTCGGGCGCGATCTGGATGCGGCGGCCAATGACATTCGTGAGGCCATCAGCCCCATTTTATCCACCTTCCCGCCTGAAGTGGATGCGCCCAATGTCGGCAAGACCGAACTCAGCGCCGAGGTGCTCATCTACCTCAACCTCACCAGCCCAACGCGCAACACGCTGGAGCTGACGGACTATGCTGAGCGCTACATCGTTGATCGCTTTGCGCGCCTGCCCGGCGTGGCGCGGGTGCGCATCAACGGAGGCACGCGTTACGCCCTGCGCATCTGGCTCAACCGCGAGGCCATGCTGGCGCGCGGATTGACTGCGGTGGACATCGAGCGCGCTCTGCGCGCTGAGAATGTGGACCCGCCTGCCGGCACCGTGCAGTCCTTGGACCGTCAATTCACCGTGCGCATCAATCGCCAGTACGCTGGAGTGAAGGACTTCGAAAACCTCGTCGTGGCCCGCGGCGACAACGGCTATCAGGTCCGTCTGGGCGAGGTGGCCCGGGTGGCGCTTGGCGCCGAGGAGTCGCGCACTGTCTTCAAGGGCAACCGAGTGCTCATGGTGTCCATGGGCATCATTCGTCAGTCGCGCTCCAATCCATTGGAGGTGGCACGCGCGGTGCGCGCCGAAGCCGAGGAAATCCGCAAGACGCTACCGGCCGACCTGCGTCTGGAGAACAGCTACGACATCAGCCAGTTCATTGAGGAATCCCTGCATGAGGTATATCGCACGCTGGGCATTGCCATTGCGCTGGTGGTGGTGATCATCTTTTTGTTTCTCGGCAGTTTTCGTGCGGTACTCATCCCCACTCTGGCAGTTCCCGTCAGTGTGTTTGCCACCTGTCTGGTGTTGTTGGCGTTGGGCTACTCGATGAACACCCTGACCCTGCTGGCCTTTGTTTTGGCCATCGGCCTGGTGGTGGACGATGCCATCGTGGTGCTGGAGAACATCCATCGCCGCATTGAGGAGGGGGAAAGTCCGCTGGTGGCGGCGTATTTGGGCACGCGGCAGCTGGCCTTCGCCGTGGTGGCCACCACGCTGGTGCTCATGAGCGTGTTTGTGCCAGTGGCCTTCATGCCTGGGGACACCGGGCGCATGTTTGCCGAGTTTTCCGTCACGCTCTCCGTGGCGGTGGCCTTCTCCGGATTTGTGGCCCTGACCCTCTCGCCGATGATGGCCTCGAAGATGCTGCGCAGTCGTCATGAGGACGGCTTTTTGGCGCGGCAACTCAATCGGCTCTTCGCCTGGGTGCAGGAGAGTTACCGCAGGCTGCTGGCCCTGGCCCTGCAGTTTCCTGGTTCGTCAATCCCCTTGGTGCTTGGGCTCAGTACTCTTTGTGGTTGGCTGATGTTGAATATCCCTGATGAGTTCATGCCGCGTGAGGATCGCGGCTCCTTTTTTGTGACAGCCACCGCGCCACCGGGAACCACATTCGCCAATACCGTCAAGACCCTGGATCATCTCACCGACAAGCTCATGTACATGGTCGAGGAAACGCGCGAGGCCACGCGCGTCAATTCGCGCGCGCCGCGTCAGTTCGGGGTCAGTGCGGATTTCAATGAGTCCATTGCCGTCATCACGCTGACGCCCTTTGGGACGCGCCGCGATGGCTTTACCATCATGGACGAGGTGCGGCGCAAGACCGCCGACATGAGCGATGCGCGCGTCAGTGTCATCATGCGCCAGGCCATTTTGCGTGGCCTCAACAAGCCCATGGAGATCGTGGTGAGTGGTCCCACCTTTGAGGAGTTGTCAAAGTGGCGCGACATCATTCTGGCCAAGGGCAGGCAGAACCCCAACCTGATCGGACTGGATTGCGACTACCGCGACACCAAGCCGCAGTTGCGCGTCGAGATTGATCAACAGCGCGCCGCCGATCTTGGAGTGCCAGCTGCGGACATCGGGGTGACGCTGGAGACCATGCTCGGCGGAAGGCGCGCCACCACCCACATTCATGAAGGCGAAGAGTACGATGTCTATCTCGAGGGCAACTGGCAGGACAAGCGCAGCCCGCTGGACCTCAATCACCTCACCGTGCGCAGCACCCGCAGCGGCAAATTGATCCCGCTTTCCAACCTGGTGAAGCTCTCTGAGTTTGCCGACAGCGGCACCCTCAACCGCTACAATCGCATGCGCAGCATCACCATTGACTCGGAGTTGGCGCCTGGCTACAGCCTCGGGGAAGCGTTGACCTACATGGAGGATTTGATTCGTGAGAACCTGCCCACTTCCGCTGTGGTCGGCTACAAGGGCAACGCGCTAAAGCTCAAGCAAAATCAGGGCAGCATCGGTATGGTATTTGGACTCGCCATGCTCATCGCCTTTTTGGTGCTGGCCGCGCAATTTGAGAGTTTTGTCCACCCCTTTACCATCATGCTCACCGTGCCCATGGCTGTGGCCGGCGCCCTACTGGGACTGCTCCTCATGGGCATGAATCAAAGCATTCACAGCCAGATTGGTTTGATCATGCTCATTGGTCTGGCCGCCAAGAACGGCATTCTCATCGTGGAGTTCGTCAACCAGTTGCGCGACGAGGGAGTTGCCTTTCGCGAGGCCGTCCTGCAGGCCAGCGTGCAGCGTTTGCGCCCCATTCTGATGACGGCCCTGGCCACGGTGATGGGGGCGTTGCCCTTGATGCTTGGGCGCGGTGCGGGCTACGAGACCCGCCGCGTGGTTGGTGTGGTCATTGTCTTTGGCGTGGGCCTGGCGACGCTGGTGACACTGCTGTTGGTTCCGATGATGTACTCATTGCTCTCGCGTCGCACGGGTTCCCCGCAGGCGGTGGCCAAGCGGCTTGAGGAGCAACTCAACGAGGCGAAGGCACCATGAGAATCTTTCGAATGGCGTGTTGTGGATTGCTGGCCTGCCTCTGTGGTTGCCAGATGGCACCGCGTTTTGCAGCGCCGGCCATCGCATTGCCGGACCAGTTTTCTGCGCAGGGGGTGTGGCGGCAGGCCAGACCTGATTTTGGCGATGGGCAACCGGGAGCCTGGTGGAGGGTCTTCGACGATCCCAAGCTCGATGGTCTAATGCAGCGCCTGTTGTCCCAAAATCTGGATCTCGCTCAGGCCGTCAGCCGCGTGGATGCAGCCAGGGAAATGGCCAGGGCCGCGGGTGCGGGCCTCTGGCCCTCCGCCAGTTTGCGTCAAAGTGTGCAGCGCGACCGCACCACGGGTGAGTTGGCCTTTCAGTTCGCCGGGGGCCGCTCCCGCAATCAGATCTTCAATGTGATCGAGTTGCAGTACGAGGTGGATTTCTGGGGCAGGGTACGCAACCGCCGCAGCGCCGGACGCGCCCGCGCCGAGGCTGCGCAGGCGGACTGGCATCAGGCTTTGGTGCTTTTGCAAAGCGACTTGGCGGCGCGTTACATGGAGCTGCGAACGCAGGACGCACAGATCGAGTTGCTCAAGCGCACCGCGCAGGTGCGCGAGCATGCGGTGAAGCTTGCGCAGCTGCGGCAGCAACGCGGCGACATTGCCGCCATTGATGTGGCTCAGGCCCAAACGGATTTGCTGGAGACTCAGGCCGAGGCCATTGGTCTGGAGCGTCGGCGCATGCAACTCGAACAGACCATTGCCCTCTTGCTGGCCGAGCCGCCTGGTCAGTTCCGGATCGCTGCTGAGGCCTGGAGACCGAGCGCCATCACTCTTCCCCGCGCCCTGCCCGCGGAGTTGTTGCAGCGCCGCGCCGATGTGCTCAGTGCCCTGCGCGAGGTCGAGGCACTGAATGCAGAAATCGGCGTGGCCAGGGCGGCCTATTTCCCCAGTTTGACCTTGGGCCTGCGCGGTGGCACCCAGACCAGCTTCTGGCAATCCGTGGGTGATCAAAACGCCAGCGTGTGGGGGCTGGGGCCCTTGGCGCTGGATTGGCCGCTGTTGCGCGGCGGACTGGTGCGCGCGCAGCATCGTCTTTCCAAGGTGCGTTATGAGCAGGGCGTGTTGGCGTATCGTCAAAGTGTCTTGCGAGCTGTCGGCGAGGTGGAGGACGCCCTGGGCTCCTGGCAGATCGTGCGGCGGCAGCTGGAAATGCAGCGACGCACCCAGCAGCAGGCAGCCCTGGCCCTGCAGTTGGCGCAGAAACGCTATGACTCGGGCCTGGTGGCGTTTTTTGAGGTGCTCGACGCCCAACGCACTGAGCTGCGCGCGCAGCGCGAGTTGACGCGCCTGGAGGGAGAGTCGCAGGCTATTGCTGTGCTGTTGATCCGGGCGCTGGGTGGAGGCTGGAAGGCTTCCTTGTCGCAGGCCTCCAAGGCCCCTTCGGTCGGGATCAGGCCCCCGCTCAAGGCTCCGCCTTCGGTGGCGCCTCGAGTGTAAGGTAACAACGGCCAGAGGTTTTGCCACTGGCTGGGTCCACGGCCTCGATGCGCATTTCGCGCAGCATGGAAAGCTCGCCAATGCGCTGCAATTTGGTGACCTGGAAGCGCTTGACCAGACGCCCCTCAACATCATGGGCCTGCATCTTGGCGATGCCTCCGCTCTGCTTCTCCACCCACAGATCCACGGTGCCGTAGGGCCCGCGACGATCGGGAGCGACGCAGCGCACCAGCCAACAGGCCACGCCGGCGGCACCTAGTTTGGCGTTGGCGTCGAGCACATCGGTCCGGTTCCAGTGGGTGAAGCGCAGGGAAATGTCCTCGCGGTTGAGAGGCATGCCGCGCAAAGGTTGAGCCGAAAGCTCCGGGGCCACCTCCTGACGCTTGCCCTCCCGTTCCTCCCACAGCAGGGCCTGATTGCCACGCAGCTCCAAGATTAATTTTTCCGCCATCGGTGGGGCAAACTCCAGCACCATGCCCTTGGAGTCGAGGGTAAGCTGCAGGTCTTCGCGTCTGCCACTGTGGCTGTCGCGCAGGCTACCCTTGAGGCGTTGGTTTTGGGCTGCATAGCTTTGGCGTACCATGGCCAAAATCTCCCCGGCCGATGGGGCCGGTGCGGCCTCCTGCGCCACCGAGGTGAGGGCAAGAAGCAGAAACAGGGCGCGCGCGAGCATCATCAGGCTCAACGGACTGCAGTGGCCTTGGCTGTCAAGCCGCTTTGCAGGGCAACTCCTCGCGCGGGCGACGAAGAATTCTCTGGCGGCCAGGGGGTGCAGGGGCTAAAAACCCCTTCGTGCGCCCTTGGTTGGGCGAACTCATTTTTTTGGTGACATGTCCGGCCTGAATTCCTTCGATGCCCTGCGCGCTGCGGTGATGCAGTCACCCGATCAGGTCTCGCTGCTTTTGCTCTATGCTCATGCCTGCATGGAGCGCCGTGATTGGGTTGAGGCCCGCGCAGCCTTCGAGCGCGTGCTGGTTTTTGAGCCCGATGCTGCGGATGCCCAGCTCGGGGTGGCGCGGGTCCTGCTTCATCAGGGCGATGTCTCTGGTGCCGCCGTCCGCGCTGAGCGCGTGTTGCAGCAGGGCGGAGGCAACGCCTCGGCCCATGTCATTCTAAGCCGCGTGCTGCTTGCCGAAGGCGATCGGGCAAGGTCGCTCGAGCATCTCCAGGAGGCACTGCGCCTTGATGGCAGCGTTTGTGACGCGGTGCTGGAGCGCGAATTCGGCGCTCAACTGCGCGAGGCCCGGCCCGCGCCCTCAACGGAATTTACCGGTGAATCCCCGCCATCCGAGCCCGAGTCCTCCACGGCGGAGTACGCGGAGCCTGCGGGCCCAGAGGCAGGTGGGGAGTGGCGCCCGGAAGTGTTTTTTTCTCCCGGCGACCCAGCTCGTCTGGCTCTTGGCTTTGATGACATCGGCGGTCTCGATGAGATCAAGGAGGAGATTCGCCTGAAGATGGTGTATCCACTGCAGTTTCCAGACCTTTATCGCGCCTACGGCAAGCGCATGGGCGGCGGCATCCTGCTGCACGGCCCCCCTGGATGCGGCAAGACCATGCTGTTGCGCGCGGTGGCTGCGGAGGTTCCCTGCAACTACTTCTCCGTCGGGCTCCACGAGATTTTCGATCCCTATCTGGGGAGTTGTGAGCGCAACCTGCATCAGATTTTCCAGACGGCGCGGGCCAATGCGCCCTGTGTGTTGGTGTTTGATCACCTCGACTCGCTTGCGCAGGATCGCCGGCTGACGCGCGACGGCCCCATGCGCCATCTGGTCAATCAGTTTCTCCACGAGATGGACTCCCTGCGCGCAGATCAGCAGCGGGTGTTGGTGCTTGCCGCCACCAACCAGCCCTGGGCCCTGGATCCCGCGTTTCGTCGCCCAGGCAGGTTTGATCAGGTCGTTGCCGTGGGGCCTCCTGATGATCGAGCACGCGAGCAAATCGTCATGCTGCAGGCCCGCGACAAACCCATCGGACAATTCGATGCCTCTGCGCTTGCATTGGCCACTCCTGGGTTCAGCGGCGCAGACCTTCGCCATGTCTTTGAGCGCAGCGCAGAGTTGACGCTGGCAGCGGCCATTCACGGCGGACAACCCACTCCCATTGCCATGGAGACGCTGCTGCAGGTGGCGGCGGCCCATCAACCAGCGGCTGAACGCTGGGAGCAGATGTGCGGTCTGGAGCCCGCCCCTCTGGACGCCAACCCTGCGCCTGCACGCAAGGCCGTGGACCGGGTATCAGCGCCGCACCGCGACCCCTTGACCTGAGCGCTGAATGGACAAGCCCAAGCGCCCCCTGTCGCAACGCTCTCCTCATGGCCCCGAGGGTCCCGCGAGGTCATCGCGCCCTCCACTGCGGCGTGGCAAGAGCCATTCACCGCGCGACGGAGATCGCAGCCGTGGAGGAACCTCCTGGGAGAAATCCGCAGATTGGTATGACCGCATCATCGGCGAGCATGGTTCGGCGCTCTACCAACAGTTGGTTGTGCCCTCCGCCCTTGAGCTGCTGGCTCCACAGCGCGGTGAGCAGATATTGGATTTGGGTTGCGGACAGGGCGTGTTTGGGCGTGCGCTGGCCCAACGCGGCGCCAATGTCACCGGCTTGGATGCCTCTGCCAGCCTGATTGCACGCGCGCGAACTTATCCGCAGCAGGGTTTGCGTTTCGTGGTGCGCGATGCGGCCCAGCTCGATGGACTTGGGCCTTTGGACGCCATCAGCGCCATTTTGTGTCTGCAGAATTTGGAGCACCTTGATGCGGTATGTCGCTCCGCCGCGGCCGTCATCAAGCCTGGCGGCCGCATGCTTTGGGTGCTCAACCACCCCGCCTTTCGAATCCCGCGGCAGAGCAGCTGGGGCTTTGAGCCGGAGCGCAAGATTCAGTACCGCCGGCTCGACGCCTACAGCTCAGCGCTGCAGATTCCCATTGTCATGCATCCAGGTAAGGCTTCCAGCGAGACGACGCTGAGCTTTCACCGCAGCCTGCAGGAACTCCTGCAACCTGGATTTGCCGCGGGCTTCAGCCTTGCGGGCTTGCAGGAATGGCACTCGCCCAAGGAGAGTCAACCCGGGCCGCGCGCCCGCGCCGAAAACCGTGCGAGGCGCGAGTTCCCGCTTTTTTTGGCGCTGTTGTGGCGCAGACCCTGATGGGTTTGGGTTTGCAGCAGGCTCATCTCTGAAGGTTGATGCAGCCCGTAAGTGGACTGCCGCTGTTGGTGGCAGAGGGCACCTGCAGAATACCGCCCCCGATGCACTCAGGCCGATTGCTCTCAGTGCTGTTGGCAGGCATGCGCAGGCAGCCCGCAAAGCTCAAGCTCTTGGAGCTGCCGTCGGAGATAAAACGGCGGCTGCCTGTGAAGAACCCAGTTTTGGGATTGAGTGTAAAGCTGCCCTCGGCATGGGCCAGATTGGTGGCTAAAATCTGCAGCGTCCCATTGAGCATGTCTCCTGCTCCAGGCTCAATCGGATTGCTGACTTGAAGCGTGCAGTTGGATTGGCCAAGGAGAAGGTGAAGCGGACGCAGCTTCCTGTCTGGTGCCAACCACGGGTCAATGCGCGCGGTGGTGGTGAGCTCAAAGCCTGTGGCGTAGTTCACCGCCTTCGGATCTTCCCGCCTCCACCAGTAAAGACTCGCAGCGGGGACATGGCGCATGGCCGAGCCGTCGCTGGTTCTCAGCAGTTCGAAGCTTCCGGCGATAAAGGAATCCTTGCGCGCATAGGGTTGAACAAACAGCCGGTGACAGGGATTTGCCGAGATGTCCGCGGGCAGCGCGGCAGTGAAGCCCTTGCCATCGCCAAGCACGCCACTGAGACGCAGCCAGCCCTTGGCATCAACATCGATGCTGGCGTATCCCTGACCCAACGGGGCCTCCATGAGCGTTGGCTTGCGGTTGCCTTCAGCGCTGACCACCAGACCGCTCTCAAGCAGTAGGGTGTATTTGCCGGCATGGGCCTGCGGGCTCTCGCTGGGTTCGAGCAGGCGGCTGCCGGTGAATGGATAATCCACATTGCTGTGCCGCAGGGTGCCGCGCAGAGTGCCATCGCGCTCGAGCCGAATCCCGCTGAGGCTCATGCCGCTGGCTGGGTGGCTCAAGTTGTTGCCGATAATGGTCAGTGCCTCGCCGTTGTCGCTGAGTTCGAACTCGCCACTGAAGTTGGCGTTCGGAGTTGCAGGGTTGAGGCGCTGCCAAAGGCTGGCGGTGAAGGTGGCTCGCAGGGTGGGAGCCTGACCCTTGATCTTGCTGGCAAGGCTCTTGAACCCGGTGGTACTCAGGTTGAGCAGGCCAACCGGCCTGCCGTCTGCCGCCGAGGAAATCATCGCCTGGTGGCTGGAGCCAAAACCTTCGACGCAGAGGCTGCCGTCAACGAAGACAGGCTGGTAGTTCAGGCTGACGGGCCGATTGGCAAGCGTGATGGGGTACACACCAGCGGGGCTGCTGGTCACGGCTCTGGTGGCAAGTTGAGGTTGGTTGAGGATGCCGTTAATGCCTGACTTGGTAGTCCAGAAGGCCTCGTTGTCGCTAATGTCAACCCAGACTGCGTTGCGTTGAGTGCGCAGGCGGTAGGTCAGGGGCGGGTTGGCCCGCAGCACGCGCCGTTGTTTTGCCTCGGCAGTGATCAACAACACCGCCTTGGCGATGACCATCGTTGCCGTGGCGGTCACCGGGTTGCCACCGGAGGGCCGGTGAACCACCACCACGGCATATCTGCCCGCCTGAGTGGGCTTTTTGCCAGCAGGCAGAACGGTTTTGCCCTGGCTGTAGGTGATGCTGAGTTCCTCAGCAGGGAGGTTTGCGGGTAGAACGGTAACCGCCTTTTCGCCACCGTCGTAGACCTGAAGAAGGTTGGTCAGCGTCAGCTTGCTTGGCGATGGGGAAATGTTGATGGCAAAACTCACGGGCCTGGCCGGAGCATAGGCGGCGTCGCCATCCTGAGTTGCGCTAAGGGTGATGGTCCCTGCGGCCTGAGGGGTGAGGACATAGCCCTCCGTGGGATTGCCCTGCAAGTTTGCCGCCGTGCTTTTTGACGCAGTCAGCTTGACTGGCAAGCCGCTCCCGACGGCATAGGCGTGGAGCCGGACTGCTCCCTGCCCAACATGGAGTTGGTTGGGTGCAATGAACCTGATTGCCTGAAGCAGGCGTGGGCGGTTTAGGCATTGAGCCTGCAGCGCGAGGTTGAAG
This sequence comes from Prosthecobacter sp., assembly GCA_030833205.1. Taxonomy (GTDB): domain Bacteria; phylum Verrucomicrobiota; class Verrucomicrobiia; order Verrucomicrobiales; family Verrucomicrobiaceae; genus Prosthecobacter. Next base: position 7,349 of record JAURHS010000027.1, on the reverse strand, counting down.
GTTGGCAACAGGGAGCTGTCCGTCTGGATTTGCAGGCTGCTGCGCCGCGTGATGCCGGGGCCTCGGCTCGGGCTGAACCTAAGCTGGAGCAGGCAGCTCTCATTGGCCTCCAAAGTGAGAGGCAAGGCAAGTTGAGGGATGAGCGCCTTGCTGAAGATGGCGGTAAAATCGCCTGCACTGGCGGGGGTGAAGCTTCGATCCGTGAGGGTGATCTCAGCGGTGCCGTTGTTTTGAAGTCTGAGGGTTTGGGTGACGGTATTGCCAGGGGCGCAGGCAGGCATGATCAGGCGATCATTGGATCTCAGTGGTATGGCGAACTCCTCACCTCGGCTGATGTCGCTGATCTGAAGATCGGGCTGCCGGGTGGAGAGAGATAGGACCAGCGTGGCGATGCTGCCACTGCCATCAGTGGCGTGGATGTTGACACTGCTGGTCAGTGGGCTGTCGAGTTGGCCGCTGATTTCACCGCTGTTGCCATTGAGGCTGAGGCCTGCGGGAAGCTGTTGGGGACCAGGCGCTGACCAAGTCACGGAACCCTCACCTCCGGCAGAACTAAGGGTGAGGCTGGCGGCGCGTCCAATGGTGATGGGCTGGCTTGCCGGAGTGGTGATTCCAAAAAGACTCAGACTCAGGCTTTCGAGGTTGCTGTTGTTGTCCCTGTCAGTGACGCGGACATCAATGGCATAGCTACCTGCCACATTGCTGCTGCCAGCAAGTACTCCATTGCTGAGGTCAATGCTGTCTGGCAGATGGTTGCGGTTGACTAGGGCGTAGCTGTAGGGTGCCTGGCCTCCGCTGGCCCGCAGATCAAGGTTGATGACGGCGGCGGCGCCGTTGAGTATAACCTTTTTCTGGCTGCGCAGATTGATGCCAAGCACGCTAAGCGTGAAGTTGCGGATTGCGCTCAGGGGGGGTGTTGAGCTGTCCTTGACTAAAATGATGAAGTTGTAGTCGCCCGCGGTGGGGACTGTTCCAGTTAGGTTGCCGTCGCTGGAGAGGTTGAGGCCGGGCGGGAGCTGGCCACTGATTTTCTGGAAGCTGAGGTTGCCAAAGCCGCCTTGGGCACTCAGGGCAAGGCTGACAGGCTTGCCGCGACCAACCAGTCCGAGATTGGGCCCCGTGCTGAAGCTCAGGGGCCCAGTGGCGTGGGCCTGCAAGCCGAAAGTCAGGAAGGTGGTCGCTGCTGTGCCAATCTGGAGGTTGGCATTTTTGAATCCGACGCTGCTGCCGGCTGCCGCCGTAAAACTCAGGGTCAGGTTGGCCTCGCCATTGCTGGCGAGCCTGGTGATGGCCTCGTTGGCGTCATTGCGCAGGCTCAAGGTGAAGAATGAGGGCTCCGCACCCGTGAGTGTCGTGATCAGGTCCAGATTGGATTCGCTGAGGTTGCGAAGCCTGTAGGTTGTTGAACTGCCGCTGCCGCCGATCGTGGCAGCACTGAGCATCAGCGTGGAGTTGTTGGCAATGGCACTTGAGTCCTTGCTCAGGCCAAGAACCTGAGTGATGCCGTTGAGTGTCAGGGTCAGGGATTGAGTGGGGCTGGTTGCTCCGGTTGCGTCCGTGACTTGAAAGCTAAGGTTGTAGCTGCCACTGACCAGCCTGCCGACGGTGCCGCCAATCAGGCCATTGCTGGCAAGGCTAAGGCCGGATGGCAGGCTGCCGGCCGTCAGGCTCCAGGTGTAGGGTGTCAGCCCACCCTGAGCGCTCAGAGTGGAGGTGTAGGCAGTGGCTGAGGTGGCTGCAGGCAGGCTGCTGGTATTGATCTGAAGCGGTGCAGCCAGCGGCGTGCCACCGAGATGAAGGGTGAGGGCGGCGTCAACCCGGTTGCTAATGGTGAGAAGGCATGCCCTCGCGCTCGCCTTGCTGTTGTCTGTGGGTTGGAAGGCAATCGTCAATGTGGCGCTGCTGTTGGCGTCAAGCTCGTTGATGATTCTCATGACGCCGCCCACGCTGGTTCGGACGATGGCAGAAAACTCGCTGGCGTCAGCACCGCTGAGCACGGTTGCCACATTGATCGCTGCGGCAGTCGTGTTGGTGAGGGTGTAGGAGATTTCGTTGCTGCCTCCGAAAATCGTATTGGGCAGATTGATGCTGGCTTGATTGAGAAGGTAGCTTGGCGGCGTGGCCTGGTCTCTGAGGGTGAGAGGTGTTGTCCGAAGGCTTAGCGTCAGGTCTTTTTCGGCGCTGATGTTGAGCGCGTCGGTGACTCGAACTCGGATTTGCAATGTGTTGTCGGCCTGAGGACTGACCGTGCCACTGATGACCCCGTTGCTACCCATGGAAAGACCCGAAGGGAGAGAGCCTGCGCTCAGCGCCCAGGTGTAAGGAGTGAAGCCTCCCTGCGCTGTCAGAGCGGTGGAATAGGCGATGAGGGTATTGACCTCTGGCAGATTGCTGGTGGTGATCTGCAGGGGGGCGGCATCAGGAGTGGCACTGAGCTGCAGGGCGAAGGTGGTGCCCGGACCGCTGCCAATCGCCAGATTGCAGGTTCTTGCGCTGGAGTTGCTGTTGTCCGTGGGTCTGAAGCTCAAGGTGAGCGTGGCGCTGCTGTTGCCGCCGAGTTCGGTGATGACCGTGCCCATCCCATCGCGCAGGACGGCGTCAAACTCAGTGGCGCCTGAGCCGCTGAGTCCGGTGGTCACATTCAGTGCCGAGGCGGTGGTGTTGGTCAGGGTGTAGGTGGCTGTGCTGCTGGCTCCAATGACTGCGTTGGGCAGGCGGATGCTGGAGTTGTGTGCGACGCTTGCGGGCGGGCTTGCGCCATCCGTGAGGGCGAAGGCGTTGGCAGTGACATTGGCCGTCAAGTTCAGCGCGAAGGGCGAGTTGGGTGAATTGGAGGCAAGGCTGAGGCTGCTGCTGCGGGTGCCGACGGCCGTTGGGGTGAGGCGGACCAAGGCCTCTGTGCTGCTGGAACCTTGAATGCTGAAGGCAGTCAAGGCTGCGCCCTGGCTGTTGCGCAGGCTGAACTCGGCGGCGTTGCTAAAGGTGGGTGCGTTGAAGGTCAGGGGCAGGGTGCCGATATTGCGCAGGGTCAGGCTGCGCTGGCTGTTGGAACCCAGGAAGGTGGTTGGCAGGCTGTAGCTGGAATTGCTGCTCAGCACGGTGGCGGGGGTGGCGCTGGGGTCCTCCACCCGCAGGAATGGCCCATTGAGGGAGTCGCCTTGCAGATTGATGGTGTAGACTGCGCCTGGGGAGTTGTAGGTGACGCTGATTTGGTCGCTGTAGGTCCCAATGGGTATGGGGCCGCTCAAGGGCAGTGGCGTGAAGGTGACCTGCAGCGGCGCGCTATCAACGAGGCCGTTGTTGTCAATCGCCGCGATGCTCAGATCCGGTGTGGCATTGGAAAAGACAGTGCCTGAAGAGAGTGAGGCCGCCGAGATGTTGAGCACCGCGCTGCCGATGTTGCGCATGGTGAGGCTTTGGGTTGCGCAGCGGCGGCCAAGCACGGTGTCGGGTACCGCCACCGTGGAGGGGGTTGCAGGGTTGCTGGAGAGCACGGTCCTCGAGCCGTCTCTGGTGTCAATGATCTGCAGCACCGGCGCGGAGAGTGAGGCCACGCGAATGGCGCTCAGTGCGATGGTGGAAAAGGCGGGGTCTGTGCGCTGTCGGATCATCAGCGTTGCGGTGGAAAGGCCGTAGTCTGTTGCTAGGTCGGGGTTGTAGGTCAGTCGCAAGGTCCCTGTGGTGGCTGAGGGTAGGCTGGAGATGACGCTTGTGCCTGCTTGATCGAGGAGGGTGGCGGTGAAGGCTGCGGCATCTGTCCCGAGGATTTGCAGATTGAGGTTGTTGAGCGCAATGCTGCCGTTGTTGCGGAGGTTGAGGTCGGTGGTCGTTGTGGCGCTCAACCGCCCCATGAGAAGGCTGCTGCCCACGGTGGCTCCTGCCTGGTTGGTGAGGCTGATCTGCGGTGTGGCCATGGCGCTGACGGTGAACCTGTAGGTGTAAACGGTTGGGTCGGTGCCCGAGGGCAGAATGTGTTGGTACCTGATGGTGATGTTGGCTTTGCGCAGGCCAACGCTGCCGGATGCTGGGGTGAAGGTGATGGTCGCGCTGCCGTTGTTATCCGTGGCGACTGTGGGGGGCGTGTCGGTGGGGTAAGAGTAGAACTGATACAGATTGGTTCTGGAGAGGGAGCCGACGCTGAACTCGCTGTTGTCGCTGGCAATCTGATTGATCTGGATTTGATATGTGTTGGTGCTGGGTGGGTTTTCAAGTCCTGTGCCGTAGTTGCGCAGGGTGATTGGAGCGCTGCTGCTGCTGCCCCCGGATGCCGCCGGCAGGGCGTAGTTGCTATCGCGAGGGATGTGGGTGATGCGGGTGGTCAGGTTGCCGCTGGCGTCGGTGATGACTTCGTAACCCTCCGTGTTGCTCTGAACGACCAAGGCTGGCTCATTGATCTTCAGCAGCTGCGCAAAGGCGGCGGTGATTCTTTTCCCCCCCGGCGTGTGGATTGCCATCTTGAAATCCAGCAGATGGTTGGGAATCGGCTGTCTGGTTTTCATGTTGCCTGCGAAGGAGCCCTCCATCTTGGGGCAGCGGATCAGAACATAGCAGCCAGGCAGGGGGGTGGTGCCGATGGCGGTTTCGAATTCGAGGTAAGGCCACTGCTTGCTGGGGGAGTTGGGGGATAGATAATCGGTTGCGGATGACACGGGGAGTGATGAAGTGGAATTGTTGGCGAGCACATCGAGCACGGGCTGAAGGGTGGGATTGGCGGCCAAGGGCAGTTTCAGCGTGCCATTGAGCGAAATTTTAAGGTGTCTGCCGATGTCGGCCGCGCTCTCCACGGCGCTGGGTTTGAATTGGAAGGTGCCGCCTGACGCGACCGTGATGCTGCCGCCCCAGAAACTATTTTGGCTGCCGTCACCAAGCTGCAGGGTGCCACCATTGATCTCGGCCGTGCCCAAAAAACCTGAGTTGTTGCCGATGAAGATCTGTTTGCCTGCACCGGTTTTGTAGAGCCTCGGGTACTCCGAGAAGGGGCCGTAGGCTCTGAGGTAGGCGGGCTGACTGACGCGGCCACTGAACACGGCATCTTGGCTGCGGTCGGTGGTGTTAATGGTGAGGGTGCCTGACATGGCGCTGTCGGTCATCGCGTAAGTCCCGCCATCGTCGTATCCAATCTCCACAGTGCCGCCGGTGGTCGGGTAGAGGAGTTCGTTGGTGGTTTCTGCCCAGCTGTTCCAGGCGCTGTTGTCTGTGTCGCTGCTGCGGTCGTCGTGAACCAAGGCGCTGACCACGACATTGGCGCGGTGAGTCTTGAAGGTTGTGCCCTGGGTGAGGCGCAGGCGGGCGCGATTGCCCGACCAGTTCACCGCGTTGGGGTTGTTGATGTCCACCTCAAGCTTGCCGCTCTGCACCCAGAGCACCCCATCCAAGGGAAAGTTGGCCATGCTCCAGGTGGCGGCGTTGTTGGGGTCAGCCACCAGCGTGATGGTGCGGTTGGCCGTGGGCTTGAAACGCATCGAGAGAATATTGCCGCCGGAGAAGCTCTGCGTGCTGCCTGCCCAGGTGATGCGGCTCTCGGGGCTCAGGGTGTAGGGGGCAAGGGATAGGGGTGAACCTTGATAAGATAGGTTACCTGATTCAAAGTCCACCGTGACCAGGTTGGAGTCGGAAAAATTCGTTGCAAAGGCATGGCCAGCAAAGCTGTAAGCGATAAACGAGAGGATGGTGAAGATTCTGGTGTGTGATGTCTTCATGTAGATAGAGTAACCTAAAAACCATTTATTCTGCAATTGGGTTATCACAATCAGAAAAAGTTTTTCATCTAAATTTTCTACCTAATCTCCTCTTTTTTAGGGATTCATGAGATTCATTTTTTTCCCACCTGTCTGCGTTGGTTCAGAAAAGGGTACTCTGCTCCGGAGTTGTTCGTTCAGCGAGCTGCCGGAGCCTCTGAGGCGATTGCCCTCAGGAGTTGGGTTCTTTGGCAGTTCCCTCGCTGCGCTGGGCGCTGCGGTTCTCGCCCAAGCAAAGAGTTTCGGTCCTGCGCATGCTGCTGCGCCAGGGGCGCTTGAGGCGGCCATGTCGGGCGGCTCATGGCCATGAACGAATCGGCTTTGTTCGCCGACGAAAATGGCGACATCGGCTCGCCGATGTCTGTCGGTGGATTTGGATTTTGCGAAGCCTGCGCGCTGAATGCAGAGGCCAAAATCACGGCGATTTGCCTAGGGAGATGCGGATTTTAAATGCGATTTTTCAAAGTTGGCACGGCTGGTGCTTTGAGGGTTGGCGGAGTTCGCAACAACCCCAAATCCACTGACCTTATGTTCAAACTCAATCTCACTCGAAACTGGCGCAGCCTCATGTCGGCCGCGGTCCTTGCCACGACGGCCTTCGCAACAATTCCCGGCAGTTCCTGGGCCCAAGAGGCGGCTAAGCCTGCCGAGCCGCCACCGCCCAGCCTCGAGCAGCGCATCATGGACTTGGAAAAGTATGTGACCAACGCGCAGCCCGGCAAGGATGGCGACAAGACTTGGAAGTCGAACATCGCCGGCCCCGGCCCCGGCCACAATGCCTGGCAGATGATCAGTACGGCTCTGGTGCTGTTCATGACCCTGCCCGGTCTGTTCCTGTTTTACGGCGGTTTGGTGCGCCGCAAGAATGTGCTCTCCGTGATTGCGCAGTGCATGGGCATTGCGGGTCTGGTCACCATTCTCTGGTGGGCCTGTGGTTACAGCCTGAGTTTCGGTGCGGGCAATGCCTACATCGGTGACATGGCCTACAAGTTCCTCGATGGGGTGTCGCCCTATGCTTCAGGTGCGGGCTACTGGTGGATCAGTGATGCGATGTGGTGCATGTTCCAGCTGACCTTCGCGATCATCACGCCAGCCCTCATCATCGGCGCCATCGCCGAGCGCATGAAGTTCCTCGCCGTCATGGTCTTCGTGGCGATCTGGATGTTTGCGGTGTACTTCCCCTTTGCCCACATGGTGTGGAGCACCACGGGCCTGATGTGCGGGCCTCTCAACCCCAACGCGGCGATCAAGGCCATTGACTTTGCCGGTGGCACCGTGGTGCACATGACCTCGGGTTGGTCGGCCCTCATTCTTTGCATCATGCTTGGCAAGCGCAAGGGTTACGGCAAGGAGTCCATGGCACCGCACAGCATGGTGCTTTGCGCCATTGGCACGGGGATGCTCTGGGTGGGTTGGTACGGATTCAACGCCGGTTCTGCCCTTGGCGCGGATGGCATTGCGGCCAATGCATTCATGACCACCACGCTGGCAGCTGCCACAGCGGGCTTTGTCTGGGCGGTGTTGGAATGGGTGCTGCGTGGCAAGCCCTCGGTGCTTGGCTTCTGCTCGGGCATTGTGGCGGGTTTGGTGGTCATCACCCCTGGTGCAGGT
>JAURHS010000145.1 GCA_030833205.1 Prosthecobacter sp. | reverse complement strand
GGGCCTGCCGATCTTCAGCAGGGCCCGCCGTGACGGGGGTCGGGCGCCACGGCACCACCCAACGGCTTCACGGCAACCCGCTCCCATCAGTGACCTTGCCCGCGCAGAACGATCAGAGACAAGCAGCACGGCCGCGCGCCGCACAGGTTAGGGTGGCAAGACCAAGCGCCACAACAGGAACCGCCTCGCCCTTACTTTTTGCCTGCCCACTCCGCAATCGGCTTGAGTGCATGAGCCGGCGGCTTCTCGCCAAGTGACGCCGTCACGCATATGGACCTCTCACCCTTGACCTCGCCCAGATTGATCTTGAGGACCTTGATGCCAGTGAGCTTCCTCATTTGTTCGCTGGGTGGTTCGGGTGCGTCGTCCACGCTGAAGTTGGCTCCTGGGGGACTGACAATCGCCAAATGCAGGGTGCTATCTTTGTCCTTGAGTGTGGCCGTACCTCCCTCGAGCGTAACCTCAGCGCGGGTGTGCATCTTCCAGGTGACTGGAGTGTTGTTTTTGATCACCAGATCATCCTGCAGCACCGTGTAGGGCTTGGCACCGCGCACCACCATGGCGCCCCGCAACGCGCTCTTGGCTGATTTGCTGTAGGCATCTTCCAAATTGACGACCGCGATACCGGCCTCAGCCCCACTCTTGGCCATCACGAGGGCCGCCCTGGCATCCAGGGACTGGTTGGTGCTGATGACAGCCTTGGGAGGGGGCGCACCCTTTTTTGCCGCTGCCGGCTCCTCTGACTGACCGATCTCCAAGGTATTTTGTCCCGGTGTTCCTTCGAGGTAGAGTTGATACCGCTTGCTTCGATCAAGCGCCTTGGGGTCAAAACCCGGGGCCCGATCGGTCTCAGCCCCCAACTCAATGGCCCAGCGCTTGCCGCCGGCCTCCAAGATAAAGCTGCCCAGATCCAATTGCGCGGTCGGCACGCGGTTGTCCCCGCCCTTCAGCGCAAGATACACGGCATTGGAATCCCAACCACTGCGCAACGCTGCAACCTGCCCTCCAACGACCCCATAATCCAGACTGTCAGCGCGCCCTTCACCCGCAGCGTGAGGGTTGTAGTAGAGGAGATTTCCCACCGCCGTGAAGTAGCTCGACTCCACCCCGGGAACAGCGCCGGCCACCAACGCCTTCGATCCCATGTTGCCGTGCATGCCAGCCAGCCATGTCCCGACCCAAGGGCGACTGAACGAAGCGCCCCCTGCGTCTCCATAGTTGAACATCGTGCCCGTGGGCCCCACCAAGTGCAGCCGAGTCAGACCCACCTGCGGCACTCCCTCGAGCATGCTGAAGCCGAAATCGCTCCCAGCATTGGCTCGCAGGGTTTGCATCACCATGATTGCGTAATCAAGCACCCGCTCACCAGAATCCAGGCCCTCTGGCCAGATGCCCGCAGGTGCAAACTGGGTCATCCCCTGGCCAAACACCCGGCCTGCAGTCTCGATCGCTTTGCGCGCCAAACCAGGGTCCTCGTCCGCAAAGCAAATCGCCGCGAGGATCAATGCGCTGGACATGACCATGTGCTCTTCGTCCACTTCTTCCCTGGCCTCCTTGCGCGCCGGGGGTTTGGGAGCTGGCGCCTTGGCCTTTGCAGTGGCCTCTGCCCCCGCAGACTTGCCGCGGGCGGACTCAGGGATGGGATCTCCCTTCAGCCTAGCGGCGAGAGCGTCCACTCCCTTTTCGGTGAGATAGGTCTTGATGTCTGCGACCTGCTTGACGGTGAGCCCAGACCGAAAAGCGTCATAGCCAATGCAGGCTGCGATGAGGAAATCCGAGGTCACCTCGGGCTCGTCCACATACCAATTCTGGAAAGTCGCCGGATCGGTGATGGCGACCAGCTCCCGAACGCCGCGCTCTTGCCAGCGAGGATCTCCATCCAGAAAGTGCAGTGCGGCCAATGTCGCCATGCGGTAGACAGCCTTGGAGCCGGGTGATGCTGCTCCGCTGACCTCACCAAACACCCGCGTCAACTCCGGGGTCTCCAGCAGCTTCTCTGCGCCGGCCTTGAGATTGGAAAGAATCTTGCCGGCAAGCGCATCGCCTGCAACCGTCGCCTTCAATGCCTGCCAGCCTGGTGCCGCATGAATGAGGCGGGGCCGCGTCTTGAGCACCCTTGCGATGTAATCGGCTGCATTGGGTGCCTTGAACCCCTTCAGGGGAAGAATCGTGATCGCAGGACGCGGTGGGGCCGGTGCGGCAGTGGCCGCGGCAGACTTGGCAGCCGCCCCCGGGGAGGCAGGCTGCGGGGGAATCGCCGAGCCCGGCGCTGCCGCCGCTGGAGCGCCGGACTGCATCTGCTTCCACTGCGCGGCAGCGTAGGCCTTGTCGGCATCGCTGAGCGCGTCAATGGGGATCTGAATCACGGACCCATCGGCCTTCTTCAAGCTGATGGTGCGCGCAACCACATCCACAGAAGTCATCTCGGCCTGCAGACTGGTCCCAGCTCGGCTGGTCCATTGCCGTACCTCGGCGATCAACACTCCAGGAAGCAGGGCGAGAAGCGCGAAAATTGGGGAGGAGATGGGGGGCGTGGCCATGGGAGACAAGTGCGACCGAGTTTCTGCAGGAACGGGCTGCCAAACAAGGGTAAAATCCGTCATCGTCAAGCCCCTGCGGGTGACGGGACCCAAAAGAGACTAACCCTGCCCGGACAAAATGCGTCCAATCAAGCGCAATCCTTGCAAGAGTGCCCAGACCTGACACGGTTAGGATTCTGCCCCTCAGCGCCCGTCGCCCCCACCGCGCCTCATGTCCACTGCCTCTGTCGCCTCTGCCTCCCTGCCCCCCGTCATTCCGGGTCTGACTCGCCGGGTGCGTCCCCCAAAAAAGAATGTGCCCCAAACCAAGGCCGATCGGGATGCCGTGCTCAGGGCGGTGCGCCAGTATGCAGAGGGCGCGGGTCTGGTTCCACCGGTGCCGTTGGATGAGCTGCAGGTCCACACCGACAAAATCATGGCCATGCACGGCATCGAGCCTGCCTACCGCGATTACACAGGGGTGCTGCTGGCCAATGAGACCTGGCGCGAAGCACTGGCCAGCGTTCCCTTCGAGAAGCGCCTGCTATTGATGCCCAAGTGCCTGCGTGTGGAAAGCAAGTGTCCGGCCCCCTTCGACGAGTTTGGTTTGCTGTGCAAACAATGCGGGCTTTGCAGCATCCAGGATTTTCAAAATGAGGCTGAAAAGCTCGGTTACGCCGTGTTGGTGGCCGAGGGCAGCGCCATTGTCATGTCGCTGATTCAGACGGGTAAGATCGAGGCCATCGTCGGGGTGTCCTGCCTTTCAGTGCTGGAGCGCACCTTCCCCTATGTGGAGGCCGCAGCGATCCCCGCAGTCGCCGTGCCCCTGCTTCAAGACGACTGCATTGACACCACCGTGGATGTGGATTGGGTCTGGGATTACATCCACCTCACCAGTGAGGACAAGACCCGCCGCCTCAACCTCAGTGCGCTTCACGACGAAGTGAAGCAGTGGTTTGAGCCGGAGACCCTGCGCGCCCTGCTGGGAGACCCGCAGTGTGAGACCGAAACCATTGCCCGCGAATGGCTTGCTCGCGACGGCAAGCGCTGGCGCCCCTTCCTGTTGGTGGCCTGCTACCAGGCGCTGCGCGAAGATCCAGAAGCCCCAATTGGCAACGACATCAAACTGGCAGCGGTCTCTGTTGAGGCCTTCCACAAGGCCTCGCTGGTGCACGATGACATCGAAGATCATGATGACCTTCGCTACGGCCAGCCCACCCTGCACAACGAGCACGGCATCGGCGTGGCTCTTAATGTCGGCGATCTCCTGATCGGCGAAGGCTATCGTCTGCTCGCCACCATGGGTGGCGACTCCAGCCGAAGGGCGCGATGCCTGACCATCGCCGCCGAGGGCCAACGCGAACTTTGCCGGGGCCAGGGCGCTGAGCTTCTCTGGGACCGCAAGCCCTCCGCTCTGCAGTCCACTCAGGTTCTTGAAATCTTTCGCCGCAAGACTGCCCCCGCATTTGAAGTCGCACTCAAAATCGGAGCTGCCCTCGCTGGTCAGTTGGCAGATCACGAAGAGACACTGGGCCGCTACAGTGAGAATCTCGGTATTGCCTACCAGATTCGCGACGACCTTGAGGATTTGGGCGAGGACAGCAGCGCCAACAATACAGTGCGCATTCGCCCCAGCATCATCCTTTCTTTGCTGCGCGAGCGAGCCAAGGGCGAGCAACGCGATTTGCTGGAGGCCCTGTGGAGTGGAAGGCTCCAACCCCGGGAAGTGCCTCAGCGCCCCGAGATTCGACTTTGGGCCGAGCAGACGGGCGCCTATGAGAAGGCCACTGTGCTTTTCGAATCCTACAAAGAGGCCGCCATACGCAGTCTGGCCGAGGTGGAGCACCCCAATCTCAAGGGGCTTCTTCGCCGTGTGATCGGCAAGATCTTCAACGAACTCGAAATCAAGGGCTGGTGCCGCGAGATCGAGCAGGAGAACTCAAAGGTCAGCGCAGAGCGCCGCGCCGAAGCCGCGCGCGAAGCCGAGCACCTCGTGCCTGTGCCCCAGAAGGCTTGAGCCGCTCTGCATCTCAGTCCAGTGCGCGCCTCGGCGGCATGGGCACCAGCACACTCACCTCCCGCTGATAGCGGGCAAACTCCTCGCCATAGCGGCGGGCGCTGAGCGCCTCCGCCAGCGGCACGCCGGTGACGCGCAGTACCAGGTGTGTCATCATCACAAAACACAGCGAGGCCGATAAGGCTGAGCCCGAAGGAATGGCACAAAGGAGAACTGCAAACCACAACAGGAGTTGAAAAAAATAGTTTGGGTGCCGACTCCAGGACCACAGTCCTGCTCGACACAGCCGACCTGGATGCTCCCTACGCCACCGGCTCAATTGCCAATCGGCAAGGCCCTCACCAAACACAGCGACGGCCAACAGAAAAAAACCAATCCCCTCCAACATGCCGAAGCCCTCATGGCCCGAAGCAGCAATGCCAGCAAAGGGCCTGGTAAGCACCCAGGCCACCAGTGCCTGACCCTGAAAAAAGAGAAAACTCCACACTGGCCACCGACTGCCCTTGGCCTCTTTGAGAGCCGAGTACCGACGATCCTCCTGCGGCCAATGCGCAAACAGCCTGCGCCCCAAGTGCAGGGTCAGTCTGAGGGACCACAGCGCGATCAGGGCAGCAATCAGCCAACGCCTGGCCGGCCAACCGCTGGAAAACTGCGCCTCCAGCCAGACCACTGGCAGAAAGCAGCCCGACCAAAACAAATCCACCAGGCTGTAAAAATCGAGACGACGGCAGAGCCACCACCCCAGCGCAAAGGCAAGAAGCAGGCCGGCGAGGATCATGAACTCCACCCCCCGCCCGAATGGAGCGCCGCATTGTTCGAACGGGTGTAGGCAGCCTGAATGACGCTGATGTTGCGCGTTGCGAACGCGGCCTCACAGTATTTGAGATAATAATTCCACTTGCGGATGAATACCTCATCAAAGCCCAGCTCACGCACCTGGGGCAACGCAGCCTCAAAACGCTGTTGCCACAGATTCAGCGTTCGAGCGTAACCTGATGCCATGTCTTCCAGGGAGATCAGATTGAAATCCCCTGCCCTCTGCATGGCCTGGTTGAGCCTGGCCTGAGACATCAACAGGCTCCCAGGGAAAATGTGCCTTTGAATCCAGTCCACGCCGCGCCGGAGCCTCTCGTATCGGAGATCAGGCACAGTGATGACCTGAATGGCGAGCACTCCGTCGGGTTTGAGCAACTCATTGACCTTGGCGAAGTAACCGTCCACGAAGGCGTCGCCGACGGCTTCAAGCATTTCAATGCTGGCGATGCGATCAAAGCGCCCTTGAATCAGGCGATAGTCCTCAAGTGCAATCTCGATGCGGTCCTCCAGTCCCTCGCGGCGGACACGGGCGACCGCAAAGTCGTACTGCTCCTGAGAAATGGTGACGCCCTTGACTCTCACCCCATGATGACGGGCCGCATGAACGGCGAAGCCACCCCAGCCGCAGCCAATCTCCAAAAGCTCCTGTTCGGGTTGCAGATGCAACTTCTGACAAAGCGCTTCATACTTGGCCTCCTGAGCCTGCTCCAGGCTTTGCGAGCCTGAAGAGAACTTGGCCGCGGAGTATGCCATGCCCTCATCCAGCCAAAGGCGATAGAAGGCATTGCCCAGATCGTAGTGCTCGGCGATGTTCCGCCGCGAGGTACGCAGACTGTTGGGGCGCATCCAGTGAAGCACAAGGTTCCAGGCACGCAGCAGATTCAGTCCAGGCAGATGGAAGGAAGAAGCGCGCTCACCCTGCTGGTCGTGCACATTGCGAATCAACCAGCTCACCACTGCGCTGAGGTCGGGACTTTCCCATTCACCATGCATGTAGGACTCACCAAAGCCGACATTGCCGTAAAGCACGACACGCCGAAAAAAAGCGTCGTCCACAACACGCATCCGCGCCTCCACCTCCGCCTCCGCCCCCAATCGAAGCACTTCGCCCCTTGGAAGCGTCAACTCCAGGCCACCGAGCCTGCAGGACCTGAGGAACTGAAGAACGCGGCGCTGATAAAAACCTGCCTGCCTCGATGGGGCAAGCTCTGCCACGGGTGGGTCCTCGACGATGCTGGCGGAATTCATGAAACGGAAGTAGGGCGGATGCTGTGGTGTGCCTCGTGAACCTGCGTCTGCAAATGGGGGTTGTCCGCCTTGGATGCAACGGCCAGACCCATCCACCACAGACGCAGGGCGTGCCAGTGGATAAGAAACATTACGCGCAGGGTGACGAGAGGGTGACAAACAAAAGCCTTCAGGAGACTCAGGTCGTTGATCTCCAAGCGTCTGCCGCTGAGGCGCGTGGCCAGAAGGTGATCCTGCCCGCGGTAATCATGGACCTCAATGTCCACGCAGTCCCCGGGAGGCCTGAGCACAAACTCAAAATCCACATCCAAAGGAAAGAACGGAGAGACATAGAAATGCTTGGGGCATCGCAGCACAAAACCTCCACGCCGCTGTTCCCAATCCAAGGCAACGAAGGCCTTGCGCTCACCGAAGGTATTGGTCACCTGAGCCATGGCCGCAAGGGGCCTGCCCGTCTGGTCCTGCGCGAAGAAAAACCTTACGGGATTGTACCCATAACCGAGCACATGAGGGAAGGCCAGCATGCCAATGCGATCGGAGTCTTCGAGACGAAGTCCGGCAAGCGCCCACTGCTCCACCAGCGCCTGACGCAGGCCCAGCCGACGACCATCAATCACATCCGCATCGTGCACGCTCATCAGAGCGAAGTGGTTGAAACCGAAACAAACCAGGTCCGCGTCCAGCCATGGCAGCTCCGCGAGATCGAGCCAGAGGTAGAAGACCCGATGGGCAAAGCGCCTTGCTGGCGCAAAGCGCTGGTGCATGACCTCAGCTTCGTAGAGAGCGCTTAGCATAGGCTCCATGGGTCAACACCGGTGAGCGCCTGGCAGACCTGAACGGCAGAAAGCAGGCCGTCCTCGTGAAATCCATAACGCGTCCAGGCACCGCAGAACCAGCGGCCACTCGCGCCACTCTTCCCATTGAGCAGCGGCACCTGCGACTGCGCCCGCATTGCCGCCACATCAAACAACGGGTGCTCGTACTCAAGCCGCGAGATCACCTTGGAGGGATCCAAACTTGAGGGTGGATTGATGCTCACGAAGTACTGCCTGCGTTGTGAGACACCTTGCAGTGAATTCATCCAATAATGAGTGCTTGGCACCAAGGCCCCGCCCTCTGCTGAAGAGTCCAAGCGGTAATTCCACGACGCCCAACAACGCCTTGTCTTGGGCATAAACTGATCATCACTGTGCAGCACCGCGGCATTGGCCTGATACAAGAACTTGGAGAGCACCTCCCGCTCGAGATCGCTGGCATCCTCAAGCATTGAAAGCGTGGTTGGCGCGTGGCAGGCAAAGATCACATGATCAAATGGACCCGCTTGACCGCCGTCCAGGTGCAGGATCCACGCGCCAGAGCTTCCACTGACCCGCCGAATTGCGCTACGGGTGTGAATGCGATCAGCGAAAGGCGCGCTGAGCTTGCGCACATACTGCCGACTGCCATCCACCACCGTCCACCATGGATGCCGACTGCGCATCCCGAGAAAGCCATGATTGAACCAAAACTGCATCAATGTGCGGGCCGGAAATTCCATCATTCGTTGAGGTGGGGCCGACCAGACCGCACTGCCCATTGGCAAAATGTACCACTGAAGGAAATCCTCACCGTAACCACGATGCTGCACATAATCGCCCAGCGACATTTCAGCAAAGGCCGGGTCATCCATCGCCGCCACGGTTTCCTTGTTGAAGCGGTCAATCTGCAGAAGAAAGCTCCAGAACCGGGGACTGAACGCTTGTCTGCGCTGCCCAAAAATGGTGTTGAGACTGTG
>JAURHS010000013.1 GCA_030833205.1 Prosthecobacter sp. | reverse complement strand
GATGCTCACCGTGCCCTTTGCGGCATCGGGCACGGCAGCAGCGATGGTGACCTCGGGCAGGGAAAGCTCACCCTCATTGCAGACCAGCAGCTTCGAGCCATCGGGCGTAAAGGCGATGTGATCCGGCACAACTCCGACGCTTGTGTAACTGATCAGCGCCCCCGTTGCGGCATTGAGGAAAACCACATGACCGGCGCTGGTCTTCGGGTTGTTGATGATTGCAGCGGCGAGCACGCTGGGATTGCCGGCGCTGCCTTTGCGCACGGCCACCGAGGAGATGTCATCACTGGTGATTGCCGGGACGCCAAGCGTGGACGGCGTGATGGTGCTGAGGAAGACAGGATTTGCCGGGTCGGCAAGGTTCACCACCTGGATCCCGGTGCCGGAGGAGGCAAAGGCCCGGTTAGAGAGCGGATCAAAGGCCGGAATCTCTGCACCTGCCAGCGTGATGCTGCCTTTGACCGTGGAGCTGAGCGAATGGCTGGCTGGAAAAGCCACAGGCGTGGTATCATCATTGCTGATCGTCCCCGTGCCGGTCGCATCCGTGATTGAAGCGGCACCAGTCAGGTTCACCACATTCGAGAGCGTGATAAGGACCGTCTCATTAGCCTCGACCTCGCTGTCTCCAGTGATGGTGACATGCACGATCTGCGTCGTTGCTCCGCCTGCTGCAAAGGTCAGCGTGCCGAGAACGGCGGTGTAGTCGCCACCGGCAGTCGCGCTCCCGTTCGAAGTGGCAAAATCCACACGGAATGCTCCGTAGCGATCACTGCGGGTCACGGTGAAACTTAGGGCGCTACTACCGCTGTTGCCTTCGATGAGGTTGGCATCACTGATGGTAATTGTGGTGTCGTTTTGTGCAGCGGAGACCGTGGTGCCTGGCGAGCCGATCTCGTCCGCATCAGTGAGGGCGACGAAGGCTCCGTTTACCCCTCCAGCGCTCAAGGTGGTGAGATTCACGTTTTCAGCTCCGACGGAGTTGTCGAAGCTGGCAAATGGTGTGGCGTTGGGTGAAGCGCCGAAAAAGACCTTCGCCTGGCGGATGTTGTTGCCGTCGTAAAGAACCACGGCGTCACCGCCCGTGCTCAAACCGGCGCCGGAGCCAGTATAGCTGCCGATTTGCAGCGCCGCCGGTGGAGTCGCACCGAACCAAGTGCTGCGGAAAGTCGCTATGGTCGTCACGGGCGTCGCAGTTTCGAGAAAGATGACGGATTCACCAGGTGCGATGCTGGTGACTCCGGCCAGCGAGAGCGCTGCGGCGGGCGATTCGGAGCTGTCGTCCATTTTCCAGCCGCTGATGTCCACAGCACGAGCGCCGATGTTGGTCACTTCGAACCAATCGGCCAGGTAATTGCCACTGCTGCTTCCCCAGGGCGCAACCTCGGTGATCCGCAGCACGCCGGGAGCTGCAAAGCCAGGCGATCCAACCTCTGCCGCATTGCTGGCGGCTACCGCGCCATTTGTGCCGACGAGGCTCAATTGGGAGATCGTTGCAGCGTTCAGGCCGGGGGTATTGTCAAAGCTTTGATAGGGCGAAACCGCGTCCGAAGCACCGAAGGTGACACTGGCCATCAAAGCACCTGCGGCGTTGTAAATGTTCACCGCATCGCTAGTGCTGCTCAAACCGAGGCCGGTGCCACTGTAGGAGCCTATTTGCAGCCCCGCGGGTGGGTTCGCGCCAAACCAGATGCTGCGCAATAGCGCGCTTTTGCCGGCAAGATCAGCCGTTTCGATGAAAATGACGCTCTCACCCGGAGCGATGATCTCAATTCCGTTGAGCGTCGCCGCGCTGCTGAAGCTGGCAGAGTTGTCGTCAATCTTCCAACCGCTGATGTTGATGGGATTCGCACTCACATTGGTCACCTCAAACCAATCGGACGCCAGAACCGAGGCGCTACTCGCCCATGGAGCCACCTCCGAGACGATCACCACCGGGACCGGTGGAAGCTCAGGCTCCACATCGCTGATCGCAAGGGTGAAGGTCACACTTGCATCCGGCGCTTCTCCTACCGTGCTGTCCTCGGCACTCACCATGACGACATAGCTGCTCTTGGTTTCGAAATCGAGCGTAACACCGGCTTTGAGAAAAAGCTCAGTTCCCACCAGCTCAAAAGAGGCGGCATCGGCGCCGCCCAAGGAAAGAGCATTGGCGCCAAGTCCGTCATCGCTCACAAAGACATCCCCAACCTTCACCCGAGAGGCGGTGTTGCTGGTCTCTGGAAGGGTATTGACTGCATTGTCAATGATGACCGCCGTCGCCGCCTGATTGGGTTGCGTCGAGGCCTGATAAACCCACAACTGGGGGTAGTCGATGCTGCCGCCGCCGTTTTCATTGACCAGATAGAGAACGCCCTCCCGATCCATGGTCACACCCTCATGCTGCTGCCCATTGGGAGTAAGCGGGTTGCCTAAATCACTGCTGAGATTCAGGCTGCTGTGAATCACACCGCTGCGATTCACATTGACCAGCCTGGCATTTTCCTGACCAAGCACGATCAGGTTTTCTTCCTGTGGCTGACCACTCATTGAGGGCAGATTGGAAAGCGCGAAGACATCTGCCGTGTCCGTCATGCCGAGAAGAGCAGGGTCAAACAGATTGGTCGAATTGAGGGTGGTGGGCGAACCATTGGTCGCTGTACCAGCCGCAAAATCCACATTCGTCTGAAAGATGCCAATGGGTGAGAGTTCCTTCAGGCAGATAAAGCCGTTGGTTCTGGGATCCCAAGACAGCCCCTCGGTTCCCGTGTTATCCACAAAGGTTCCAATCTTAACGGTGCTTACACCGGGCGAGGTGCGGCTGAGGGTGGTGTCGGGCGTGTAGGTGAAGCGGACCAACTGGCGGTCTCGTTCCTCACTCATGACGAACGCTCCGTTGCCAATGTAGGTCAGGCCCTCAATGTCATAGAAATCGGTGCCTTGAGGGCTTGACCCCAGGGCCAATGACATGGTGTTGATCAGCGTGCCAGTCTTGCTCACCTGAGTGATTGACTTTGCTCCATCCCCGGTCACAAACAGAGTATCGGTGTCCCAGTTGTAGGTCACGGCTGACGCCTCCTGACACAAAAGATTGTGTGCGGCCGCACCCGCTGGAAGAGCCGTGCGGGTGGGCTCCGGTAGGTTGTAGCGCCCAACGCGGACATAGCGGGAAAGATCCACCGTGGTGACTGGGCTTTGTGCTGACGCGCGAAAAGAGCAGAGCAATAAGACCGCCACTACGAGGGCCGATTGAATACCTGTGACTAAGCGGCTGGGGATTGACATGGCTATGGGCATTGAGTGAGTTGAGAGCCCCAGCTCTAGTCACTCTCATGCCTTACGCTTACTGTTCTTTGTAACTATTTCGCTGCTTTATCGCCGTTGGTTTCGATTTTGTCACAGGGTGGCAAAATGGGCGATACGCGTTCGTCTTCTGTGATGCTAACAAGGACGCTTAGCATCATCGCCGCGCCTCACTGCACGCGCCTCCTGGCGTGCCTTGGGCCTGCAGGGGGGCATTGCGGGCGACGCCAGGAAAACTCGTCCGGAGGGGGTTAGGGGTAATGGTAACTTCAGACACAACGCCGATGAACCAGCAGAAGAGCCACAAACCCAGCCATTCGCTCAAAGTTTGAGGCAGGGTTTCCACTCACTATTCCCGCTCCAGTTGTACAGGCCGAAGCGACAATGGTCTGCTCCCCAGGAGTTGAGCCGAGTGCCATGACAGTCTGAGGAGCGCGAAGCGCATCACCAGACAGCATCAAACGCAAGAGGCACACAGACGAAGAGATCATCAAGAAGCTGGTGGCCGACCAGGCTCTGGATAACGCGATGCTCAAGGAGCTTGTGGAGGGAAAGCGGTGAGCCCGGCGCGCAAACGCGAGGCGGCGGCGCACCTGCGCAGGCAGGGAAAGAGGGGAAAAGATGTCCGCTTAAATCAGGCTGATTCCTGTTTTTTCTTGCCACTCGGTGCCATCTCCCAGCGCCAGCATAAAGCCGTATAGAAAGTTGCAATTGATAGATTTACTGAGTGCCGATGGCCGGACTCGAACCGGCAAGGGAGTTGCCTCCCAGCGGATTTTAAGTCCGCTGTGTTTACCATTTCACCACATCGGCGTGAGGGTGTTGGGACGCTGAAGCTAAGCGTGAATGGGCGCGCAGGCCATGAGTTTTTCAGCCTTGGCGCGGGCAGTTGAGGCCTGCTGATGAGGCCTGCTGATGAGGCCTGCTGATGAGGCCTGCGTCGGAGGGCTGGGACTTGCGTCAGCCGGCTTGGGCTTTGCCTGCGGGGCTTGGGCCTTGCTGCGGTGACGAGGGTCAGTCTTTGGGCACCATCAGGTTGGGGGACATCATCATGCGGGTCATGGCGCCGCGGCCTGTGTAGGGCGGCACGGCTTGGTGGGCGATGCGCCGGTTTTGGTAGCAGGCGAGGATGCGGGCGCGGGTTTGGCGCAGGGCTTCGCGCGTGGGGTCATTGGGGTTGAGTTCTCCGATCTGCCCGTTGAGGTGGCGCACGGCCACGGCGGCGCCGATGCGGGTGGGTTTGCTTCCTTGATGGGTTCTGAGGCCGCCAAGAAAGGTGATGAGGATCGGGTCCTGCTCGGCAAGTGGCCCGAGCCAGGGCTGGCGGATGGCGGCAGGGCCGAAGTCGGCGGCGCGAAGAGGCAGTTCTGAGGGCAGTGGGCGCAGGTGCAGGTTGCTGCAGGCGCTGAGCAGCAGCAGGCCAATCCATCTCAGACCAGGCGGGGCTGTCACGAGGGGCAGTGTGGTAGGGTTGAGGGGTTGCGGGGCTTGTGAGACGGGGGCCGATGAAACGCGGCCTCGCTGGCTCAGTGGGCGCAGCCGCAGTTTTCGTCGGCGGGTTCGCTGTCTTCGATCTTGGCGGCGGCCTTGAGTTCTTCGATGAGGGCGTTGAAGCGGCCGTCCTTGTGTTCTTCGATGAAGCGGTTGAGCACCTCGGCGCGCACTTCTTCCAGCGGGCGCAGGCGCGGTTCTTCGCGCTCCAGGACGGTGCAGAGGTGAAAGCCCAGCGAGGTGGTGAAGACGGGGCTGATTTCCCGGGGTTTCATGGAGAAGGCGATGGCCTCGAATTCTTCCATGAACTCGCCGCGGCCAAACCAGCCGAGGTCAATGCTTTGCTGCTCGTCGTTGCGGTGTTGCTCGGCGAGGGTCATGAAGTCGGCGCCGCCGAGCAGTTCGCGGCGCACGGCGCGCAGGGCGTCGTAGACTTCGCTGCGGCTTTTGGCGCCCTGCAGGCCCTTGGTGATGTGGGCGGCGTGGATGCGCTCAGGGGTGGTGAAAAGCGCGGCGTTGCGTTGATGGCACTGGGCGAGTTGCTCGTCGTTGGGTTGTGGGTCGGTGCCGTAGATGTCCTGCAGCATGCGGTCGAGGCGGACGCCGCCGGCGACCTGCTCGCGCACGACGACCTCGTCCTTGAAGGGCATGCCGAGGCGGTGATAGAAGGCGTCTTCGCCGCCGGCTTCCTCGATCAGGCGTGCGAGGCGCTCGTCAATGGCGGCAGGCTCCACCTCGGGGCAGCGGCGCTTGGCCTCCTGGTTGAGCAGGGCGCGGGAGATGAGGTTGTCCTTGGCCATGCTGCGGAATTCAGGGTCGCGCTCGCAGCAGGCGACCTGCAGTTGGCGTTCGTAGTGGCCTTTGACGCTGCGAAATTCGCTTTCGATGATTTCGTCGTCAATGGGTTCGCCGTTGATGTTCAGTGCCATGGGCACAGGGTGGGCCTGTGGGCAGTTGAGGCAAGAAAAATCGCGTGCGCGGCTGCGGGCTGTGGGCGTAGATACCTCCCGCCCTTGTCATGATTCCGCCCGACCCGATTGCCCAGGACATGCTGCGCTTGCGTGCGGCGCTGCGCGAGTCGCTGCAGGGGCAGTTGCCGGCGGACAGGGATTTGCGCATCCTGAATCTGGCCTGTGGGCGCTGCGATGAGGCGCCGACGCTGCTTGAGGTGGGGCGCGATCTGGGGGCCCAGGCGGTGGAGATGGTGGGGGCGGACATTCGCATTCGCGAGATCCGGCAGGCGCGCGAGCAGCACGCCAAGTTGCCGGCTTCGTTTTTGATTGAGGATGCCACCAAGCTCAGTGCGCATCGCGAGTTGGGCGATGACTTCGGCTTGGTGTTTTTGCGCCATCAGAATTTCTGGCACGGGCAGGAGTTGTGGAAGAAGATTTTTGATCAGGGCATCGCCAAGTTGCGGCCTGATGGTTGTCTGGTGATCACGAGTTACTTCGATGTGGAGCATCGGCTGGCGCTGCAGGCGCTTGAGGCGATGGGCATGGAGGTGATCAGCAGTCGGCGCCAACGCGGCAGTCGGGCGTTGAAGGATGCGCCGGGCAAGTCGGTGGATCGCTGGGTGGCGGTGCTGCGGCGGCGGCAGGGTTAGGCTTGGCGGGCTTCAGCCGCCGCAAATGCGGCAGGCCTTGCCGTCGTTGGCGTTGCAGGGTTTGCGCGTGTTGTAGTATTTGCAGCGGGCATTGTGGCGGATGCCACTGCTGCTGAGGGAAAAGCCTGTGCCTTGAGCGCCGCCTGCGCCGCCCGCGGGCATGCCTGGGCCGTTGGCATTGGTCTCTGGCATTGGCGGCAGGCGCCGCTGTTCGCTGATGATCTGCAACAGCACGGCTGCCTGCTGCAGGGCTTCACTGGCTTGTGCTGCGCTCTTGCCCCAGTCGCCCTGCCTGGGCAACGGTGGTGTGGGTTTGGTTTGCGGCCACTGCGCGGACCATGCGCCGAGCAGAGAGAGCGGCACGCAGCTCTGGAGGCGCTCTTCGCCAGGCTTTGCCTTGGCGCTTGGCCACTGCAGGGCCAGCGGTTCCCAGGCGGCGTTGAGGACAACGGCCAGGGCGAAGTCCGCAGGCAACAAGGCATCGTGGCGAATGGAGGAGGGTTGCCAGTCGCTGATGATGCCACGCGTCAGCAGGGGCTCGCGCAGGCCGCGCCCGTTGGGGCTGGGCTCCAAGGCAAGTAGGCGCACCTCCTGCCCAAGCTGCGATGGCGTGCGCGGCAACAGGCCGATGGGCTCGCGTTCCAAGGAGGAGCGCAGCAAGGCCAAGCCGCAGGCGGGATGCTCGCGGATCAGGCTGGCAGGATGGTCTCTGCCCTCCTCGTGGAGTTGCAGTCTCTTGGCTTGGGCCAGACCCAGCGCCGCGGCCAGGTACCAACCGCGGCCCAAGGGCAGGGCGACAGCCAGGCGACGCTGTTCTTCGACGATGGGCTCAAGCAGTAGCGCTGGGGAGAGGTTGCTGATCCAGCGTCAGCAGTTGCTCCTCTGCGGCCTGATCCAAGCTCTGGGCCAGGGCGCGCACCAGCACTGGCTCGGCGCCGAGGGCCTGATAGCGACGCGCGCCGGCGAGGTACAAGGGGCGCAACTCCAAGCGAAAGCCCCGTTCGAGGGGTGCGGCGCCAGGGGCGTCGAGGAGATAAATGAACTCGCCGCCAAAGACCAGGGGGCTGTCGGGCTTGGGGCGCGGCAGGGCCAGGCGCGCGATGCCGCCGCCCTCCACGGCGACCTGCACCTCAAGGCTCTGGGGACCGATCTGCTGGGCACCTTGCCAGGCAAGGGCGGCAGCGCGGGCGTAGCGTTGGTCCTCGGAGCAGAGCGATTTCAGCGTGGTGGTCAGCTCGCGGCCATTGGCCTGTCGCAGCCGAACCGTCTCGCCATTCATGCCGGCAAAATCTGCCTCAATGGCCGCATCTCCCACGGCGGGACGCCAGGTTCTTGCCTGCAGCATTTGCGATGCCAGAAACAACGGAAAAAGAATTGGAAACCAACGCATTGCGCGTGGAACTAAGACGGCATCAGTGGCACGGCAAGCCAGTTGGCTTTGCCAAGGGCACTTCCCTGATGCAGATTGCAACTTCCCCTGCCCGATGACCCCGGACCCTGCGAGCCAAGCCAGCCCCGTGCCCAGCGCCTGGCGCCAGCGCTTGCAACAAGCTCAACAGCGTGTCTGGCAATGGCTCGGCCAACGCGGTCAAAAGGCCCATGTGCCGGACATGCGCGATGCCATGTTGCCACTGCTCATCGAGGTCTTTGCGGGCTTCTCCAAGATTGATGGCAATGTCGAGGAGGAGGAAATCGAGCGCTCCCTGAGCTACCTGCGCTACGATTACAGCGGTGCGATTTATCCGGAGATGCGTCGCCTTTACTTTGAGGCGCTGCAACAGCCGCAGGATCTGGCCGAACGCGCCAAGGACCTCAGTCACCAACTGGGTCATGAGCAAAAATTGCTGCTCTGTGTGCAGCTCTACCTGCTGATCTCGCAGTCCCTGTCCAACCAACGCCAGATGGTGGACTTCTACCTCTTCATGACCAACCTGGGCATCGCCTCCCAGGCCATTGACATTGTCAGCCAGCTCAGCAACGGCGAGGCCCCCTGTGATGATCCGACCCAGCGCGGTAGCCAGCCCCTGGAAACCCTGAGCATCGGCCGCGACAGCGACAGTGCCGTGGTCTTGCGCTCCGTGCCGGAGGGCTGCAGCGTCAACGCCTTTCGCTGTCAGTCACTGGTTCTGCTGCGCAACAGTGGCAACAAACCGATTCTGGTGCGCAGCCGCCGTTTGCAGCCCGGCGAGCTCTCCCGCCTCTACCCCGGCGAGCGCGTGGTGCTCGGCGATGTCACGCTCGACTACAACGATCTCAACTCCTACTTCAACGCCAAGAAGACACTCACTGGAGCGCAGCTCTACCTGACCTTGAGCGACGAGGGCGACGCGGAGATCTCACCGCAGCGGGCTCGCGGCAGCAACCTGCGCGTTAGCTTTGGTCTGGGTGTGACGGTGGAAGCCCTGCGCCGCACGCGCGCCAAACTCAACGGCGTGGCCCTGCGCGAGGGCACCCGTGTCGAGGCCTCCATCGAGGACAAGATCCTGGTCAATGATGAGGTGGAAATTGAGCTGCGCGAGTTGCGCCTGCGCGCACAGGAATTCGGTGGCCAGTTCCGCCTGGAGGGCAGCCGCAACACTTATCTGGTCTCCAACAAGCCAGAGCTGCTTGAGGAGGGCGACATTCTCCTGAGCGAGGACACCGAGGGCGAGGTGCTGCTGTGCATCGAATGCAACTACGCTCAGAAGACGGGGCGTCTTCAGGTACTCAAATCGCCCCGTCCGCTTTATGTGGGTCAGGTGCCGGTGCGCGACGAAATCCAACTCAGCGACGGTGACACCATCACGCTGGGCGAGGGGCAGTTTCTGCGCTGTCACTTCTCCGACCGCATCATCGAGGAGGAAAAGAATGTGATTCGGCAGCTTGAGGTGCGCGAACTCTCACAGCGCTTCGACAGTCGCGATACCGCCCTGGACGGCCTGAGCTTCACGGCGCGCCGTGGCGAAATGCTTTGCATCATGGGGCCAAGCGGTTGCGGCAAGAGCACTCTGCTGCGCGTGCTTGCCGGCCAACTGCGGCCCAGCGGCGGCGAGGTCATCCTCAATGGGCTCTCGCTCTACGGCAATCTGCCCCACCTCACGCCCTATGTGGCGCACATTCCGCAGGAGGACGCCTTTGATCCGCTGCTGCGGGTTCAGGAGAATCTTGACCTCAGCGTGGCGGTGCGCTGCCCGCACCTCAGCGAGGAGGAACGGCGCAAGCGCGTCGAGGCCAAGCTGGCCGAACTGGGTCTGGCGGAGCTGCGCAAGCGCCTGGCTGGCACGCCAGAGCAAAAATTCCTCTCTGGCGGCGAGCGCAAGCGCCTCAACGCTGGTCTGGACATGATCGGCATCGCCGATGTGTATCTCTTTGATGAGCCGACCTCGGGCCTCTCCTCGAAGGACAGTGAACATGTTCTGGAAATCATTCGCAATCTGGCGCGCAACAAGCTGGTGCTTGTCTCCATCCACCAGCCCAGCATGCGCCTGCTGCAGATGTTCGACAAGGCCCTGCTGCTGGACAAGGGCGGCAAGATGGCCTTCTTCGGCACGCCAACCCATCTGCTGGATTACTTCTGGAAAGCCTACAACGAGGAGACCGGTCAGGAGGATCAGGAGCGCCCCTCCAATCTGACTCCGGACTTTGTCTTTGATGTGCTTGAGACCCCTCTGCGCGACATCAGCGGCGACATCATTCAGGAGCGCAGCGCCGATGGCCACCTCATTGCCGCCCGCCGCTTTCCGCCCAACTTCTGGCGCGACCGCCATCAAAGCCACCTGCTGTTGGAAAGCATGGCGCAGGGCCGTGGCAACACGGGCGTGGTGGCGCGTCAACCCGGCGACGAGACCCACAGCACCGCGCGCATGCGTGCCGCACCGCAGGCTCCCAAGCACACCCTGCGCGAGGAGGGCATCCTGTTTTACACCCATCTCAAGCGATCCTTCCTCTCCAAGCTGCGACACCGCACCAATCTGCTGACGACCCTGCTGGAGGCGCCACTGCTGGCGCTCTTGATCTCCAGCGTGCTGAAGTACGGCGAGGATGAAACCTACCACTTTGCCAGCGCTTTTCACATTCCCACCTACCTCTTCATGAGCCTGGTGGTGGCCATGTTTTTGGGGCTGACCAACAGTGCCGATGAAGTCATCCGCGATCGAACCCTGCTCAACCGCGAGCGCAACCACAACCTGCGAACGACCTACTACCTCGCCGGCAAGGTGCTGAGCCTGGGCACCTTCGCCCTGATTCAGTGCGTCATTTACCTGCTCATCGGCAACGCGGTGTTGGAGATCCGCGACATGTTCTGGGTGCATTTGTGGTGGATGTTCATCACCGCCATGACAGGGGCGGGCATCGGCCTGCTGATTTCCAGCCTGGTCAGCGACAATCGCACCGCCATCAACGCCATTCCCCTAATTCTGATTCCGCAGATCATCCTGGGCGGCGCCTTGATCAAGTACGAAGAGATGAACCGCAACCTCGACTTCGTCTACTCCCTGACGCGCTGGATGGAACGAAGCGGCAATGCCTCGGGCGAGGAACCAAGCAAACTCAAGGTGCCCTTCGTCTGTCAATTCATGCCCCTGCGTTGGAGTTACGAGGCCATGCTGATCTCGCAGGCCAAGCTCAACCCCCTGACCGCCACACAGGACTTTTTGGAACAACGCATTCAACAGTTGGTGCGTCTGCCTGCCGGCGCCCAGCCCAATGCCGATCAACAACGGGAGTTGGAAATTTGCAAGCAGGCGCTGGCCGTGGTCTCCGGGCTCTATGCCGCCGACGCGCCGCAGGTGGCGGCGCTGCTCTCCCGCATCAGCCAGGAAGGGAGACATGGCCGCCTGAAGCCGGCCTTGCTCAAGGAGGCCCTGTCCCAAAAGGACGGCGTCAGTGCCGAGGAACTTTATGTCAATCGCAAGGTGCTTGATCTGGTCACCAAGGCGGAAATGGAACGAGAGGACTATCGTCGGCGCAAAAGCCCCAATGTTTTTTTTGGCACCAGCAAGCGCTACCTTGGCAGTGAATTCTCCACCCTGTGGATCAACGGCATGGTGATCCTGCTGATGTTGGGTCTGATCCTCGCTGCGGTGGAATACTCTCTGCGCCGTCAGCTGACCCGGGTGTGACCGGCGAGGACCTGCGGATCTGCATGCTGGAAGCGGTAGGCCAACTCGCGGTACTTGGCCGCCAGATCCAGATTCGCCTGCTGCTCCTGCGCCGTTAGGGCGCGCACGACCCGCGCCGGCATGCCCATCACCAGTGAGCCGGGAGGCACCTGCAGGCCCCGCGGCACCAAGGCCCCTGCGGCAATCACACTACCAGCGCCGATGCGAGCACCGTCCATCACAATGGCGCCCATGCCCACCAGAACCCCGTCCCCCACCTCGCAGGCGTGCACCACCGCGCGGTGCCCGAGGCTGACATCGCGCCCCAAAATGCAGGGTTCTGCATCGCTGACATGCAACACGCAGCCGTCCTGAACATTGCTGCCCGGCCCAATTTCAATGCGGTTGATGTCTGCGCGCAGCACGCTTCCCGGCCAAATGCTGGCCTCCTCACCCACGCTGACGGCGCCCCAGAGAACCGCCGTAGGGGCCACGAAGGCACTCGCCGCCACGGCAGGTTGATGCCCGTCAGGCAGGAATCGCTTAAGCTTTGTGGAGGAACCTGCGCTCATGAATTGCGGCTGAAAATGTGTTTTTATATTTGACGCTGCGCAAGGGCTGGCCTCTAAATCGCCCGAAGTTTCAAGGATTCAAGCCCTCGAAGCGACCAACGCATTCAGCAACCAACAACAACAAGACCCCATGAACAAAGCACAACTCCTGGACCTGATCCAAAAAAACCTCGGCGGCGACACCTCCAAGCGCGCCACCGCCGATGCCCTGGAGGCCGTTTTGGCCGCCATTGAGAAAGGCGTGAAGAAGGACGGCAGCGTCCAGCTCATCGGCTTCGGCACCTTCAAGGTCAGCAAGCGCGCTGCCCGCACTGGCCGCAACCCCAAGACCGGCGCCAAGATGAAAATCAAGGCCTCCAAGACCGTTCGCTTCGTGGCTTCCTCCAGCCTGAAGAAGAGCCTGTAATCTGACAAGCTCCACGGCGGCGAAAGCCACCAAAACCCCGTAGCGATTGCCCGGCAGTCCTGCGGGGTTTTTTTCGCCCACGCTGCGCAATCAACCGCCGGCGGCTTCGGCTTCATCACACCAGACAGCGCTGGGCAGAGGTTGCCTGCTCCAGGTTTGGCCGCAGGCCGGCAACGGCCGCCCATCCCCTGAGTGTTCACGCAGGGATTGGGGCCATTGCGCGAGGCTACTGGCGAGGCTGAGCCTGCAGCAGCTCCACACCGTAGACTCCGGCGGGAACCCAAATCCCCTGATTGAGAGCCAGCATGGCGCGGTCAACGCGAAGCCAAAGATTGGTCGGCATGTCGTAGGCCGCGCGAGGCTGCAGCAATTGAGCTCCCGCGCTGGGGCCGGCGACAATCTCGGCGATCTCCAGATTGCCGAAGCTGCTGGCCAAAAGGTGATTGCCCACCACCGCGAGAAGATTGGGAGCCGCCGAGGTGCCCCACTGACCGACACGGGCGAGGCGTCCGCCCACGGCATCATAGCCCACAGCGTCCACTCCGCTGCCAGAGGCCGCGTCTCGCACCACATACAAACGCTGGCCGTCGGTCGCGGTGGCAGTGAAGAAGCCGGTGGCGGTCACATAGTTCGAGAGCAACCACGCAGAGATGCCGTCGTAGGCACTGGCCTGAAGCTCGCGAATCGGCACATTCTTGACGCCGAGTTGGCGATCGCTCTGAGTCAGCAGGACCGCACCCTGGTCATCGGCCTGCGCCACCGCAATCAACTGGCCCGGAAGCGAAACGGGATCGCGATGAATCAACTCCTCTCCACGCCAGTCCAGCACCCTCAGCCAGGATTCCACCCGCAGTTCCAGCCGACGCTTCGCAGGCAGATTCGGGAGGAAGATCCCGCGGACAGAGCCGCGCATGGGCGTCGCAGCCTGAACCACAACTTCCTTGGAAAGTGAGTTGTCGTGGCTGAGAAAAATAAATCCTGCGGCAGAAAGCGCCGCACTGACTTGCAGCGGCGCCGACTCGCTCTTGAGCAATTGGGGCTGCCCCGCCTGCATGGCCTCCGCCGTCAGCGTCACCGGCAGGATCAGGCCCACCAAACGCTGAGGGTTCTCAGACCAGCCCGGGTCAACGAGAACCGCAGGGGCTGTGGTATTGGGCCCGATATTGGCGACCGTGTTGGTGATGCTGGAATTGCCGCCTGCCGCATTGTTGCTGACTTCAGTGCGCGAGATGACTGCGGTTTGTGGCGCCAGCGCGATGCAGTAGCCGCCCCAGAAGTCCGTGCGGCTGGGAATCCACCAGGCCAACTTGCCTTCGGCAGGTAGCAACCCTTGCACGGCATCCAGGCGAAGACTCTGCGCCCCGCTGCCCCCGAGATCGTGCTCCACAACGCCGGCTTGAGAGATTACCGGTTGCGTTCCGGAGAGATCCAACCGCACGGTGCGCAGGCGCGCGCCCTGAGAGCCATCCGCAGCGGCGGGCACCCACAGGGCGAGCAGCAGTTGCTGACTCTGTTGGACCGAGGCCAGCACGCTGCCTTGGCCCAAATCCAGTTGTTGAGTCAGGGCGTCAGGGTCGGCACTGCTGGAGACGCGGACCTTGGCGTGGGCGTACCGAGCCATGATGCCCATGCGCAGCACAGGGCCCCAGTAGTTCCAGGTTGGCAGATTGCCGTCCTCGATTTGAACCAGCCACTCTCCCACGGGAACCACGCGGTCCACCGACCATGCCAGAGGCAGGGTGAACTGATGATCCGCGTTGGCTTCGTCTGCGCCTTGGACCTTGAGTTCCTGCCCTGAGACACTGACGAGGTGACCATGAATCATGCTGCCGCGACGAGGATCGAATTCATGGTCCAGCGTGATGCCAGCCTGCAGCCCCTGCGCTGTGACATGCACGACTTGAATGGCCCTTTGCGCATTGCCGCCCCAGCCACTCTGGAAAGGCACCATCAGCAGCCCCTGCTCAGGCAGCCAAGCCACGGCCTTTTCGTCGTAGTTTGCCTCGCTCCAGGAGTAGCCGCCTTCGCTGCCCAGCAACAACTCTGAGACCACCGCGGGGTTGGCTGCATCGGCCACATCAAAGAGCTTGATGGCCACCTGCTGATTCTCGCGCCCAACGCATAGCAGGCGATCGCCAAGGGGCTCGATGTAGGTGCTGAAGCCAGGAATCTTGAGCTGTCCCTGAACCACGGGTTCAGCAGGGTTGCTGAGGTCAATCACGAACAGCGGGTCAACTTGGAGGAAGGTGACGGCATACAGGCGATCCCCATCGAGGCGGGTGGCGTAGAGCGATTCACCACGGGCATCCACGATTTCGACGCTGCCCTGCAGGGCCGTGGCTTCACCGCTGATGGGAAAGGTCTCAACCCAAGTCTGGCGCGCCTGCCAGCCGAGGGAGAAATCCTGACTGATCACCACCACGCTGTCTCCAACGCGACCGATCTTGAATTTGTCCTGGACCCAGCCCCGAGGAGTCAGGGTCTTGCGCTCCACAGGAGCCCGCCCGGAAAGGTCAAGGACGCGCAGGGCGCGCTGCTCTCCGCCGGCACCGTACCCTGTGGTGGCCACCAGAAGGCAGTCGCCTGCATCCTGCAGAACGGCAGTCTGAGCGCCGTCCCAAGTCAGAGTGCCAAGGGATTGAGGCTGCGCAGGGTTGGAGAGATCAAGGCTGGTGAGCAGGACTCGGGAACCCCAAGCGCCAGCCGTGGTGCCAACCAGGCCATCGGGTGAATTGGCGAAGCCGCCCCACTCCACGCTGAGCACATGCAGTGTGCTGCCGATGAGACGCGAGTCGAGGACGCTGCCGTTGAGGAGGATTTGGCCACTGAGGCTCGGCCGACCCGCGGCATCAAGTTGCACGGTCCACAGCGCCGCCTTGCCAGGATTGGCAGCGTCGTTGCTGCGGCCCAAAAGCGCCAATTGGCTGGCGGCCTCATCGAGCACGAACATCTGCTCGCCGCTGGCGGGCAGGCGCAGCGTGCCAAGGCGCGTTGGCTGCATGGGGTCGGAGAGTTCGAGCACCTGCAGGCCGCGGTACTGATTGAAGAAAAAGACGCGCTCACCGCGAATTTGCCAGATGTCGGACTGTTGGGCCGCCACTGCGTTGCCGTTGCCTTGTGCCCCGTTTGCCGCCAGTCTCCCGCTGCTAACGCTGAGCATGAGGTTGCCGCCAACCGCGCCATCGTTGAGCACCATCGCATTGGCTGAGGGCGCTGCGCGGTCGAAGCGCCGCGCCGCTGTGCGGAAGCGCGCGGGAAATTTGCTGCGGTTATAACTGACGGCCCTTAGCGAGGATGACGAGGCATTGGCAGGCAGGGAGAAGCTGAGTTTGCCTGACCGAGTGGGATGAGCCACGGCAAGCGGCTTCCATCCTTCGCCACTGCGTTGTTCCAGGACCACCTGGCGCGCGCTGTTGCCCACAGTTACCGTGGCCGTTCGGCCGCGGATCGAAAGAGGCAGGGGGTTGCCACTGTTGGCCTGACCCCACAACGGAAGAGCGGCGAGAAGCCAGAAACTAAGCAGTGCAATGGTCTTCATGGATCAAGGGCAGCCTTTAGAGTACCCCATTCCCACCGCACCAAGCAAGCCCAATCCGACGCTCCATGGCGGAAGCTTTGCAGCCTTGAGAATCCTCCGAGACAAACCCAAAATTAATTCTCATCCTTCTGAAAATCAACAAGATAAGAGAATCCTAATCCCTGTGGCGGTGGCGCCGCCAGGCGCAGACGCAGCAGGTCGAGACTCCAACCTGCCGGGCCGGGTTTGCCGTTGCCGCCGGTCAGGGGCTCAAATCGCAGCTCCAGCTCGCCCTTCGCCTCGTCGATGGCATCGACCTTCACCTGCCGATTCCACTGCGCAAAAAGGGCGTCTATTTTTTTGCGGCTCTCCGCCTTGGCGTAGGCGGGGATTTTCAGACGCAGGCTGGCCGTGTAGGGCATGCCATGCAGCGGCGGCGAGTCCAACACGGCCTGCGCGAGCTGATGCACGCTGAGGCGCTTGGGGTCAAAGGTGACATTGGCGTAGTTGTCTATGTTCTGCCCGGAGACCACCTCCAGCACGCCCTGGGTTTGACTGACATTGTACTGCACGCTGTACACGCAGCTGGGGCACTCCACGCCGGAGATGTAAAGCGTGAGGCGCTCGGCTTTGGGCGCCGTCTTGGGCGCGGAGGCAGAGGAAGCCGTCGGCTCAGCGGCCAGGCCCCGCAGGGGCAGGCAGGCAACCAGAAGCAGGCAAGGCAGGACGGCGTTCATCAGCCTGATTACGGCGCGAGGGCTGCGCGTCCTTCAGGCCGGCTCGGTCTCTGCGGGCCGCGAGCGCCAAAGCCGCCACATGGCGACAGCACCCATCCAAGGCATGAGGCCAGCCAGCACCAAGCCTGCGTCATAAGAACCCACGCGATCCACCACCCAGCCAAAGACACTGTGCAGCGGCGAGGTCACCAGCCACACCCACATGCTCAGCACGCCAGTGGCAAAGCCCACATGCTTGACGCTGAGTTCCTGCACAAAGCTGTAGTAACAGGGAAAGAGCGCCAGCGCCCCGGCGCCAATGAGCAGCAGCACGGCAAGCAGGCCTGGACCGCGCGCCAGTGATGGCAGGAGCAGACTCAGCGAGGTCAGGCCGCAGGCAAGCAGGTACACGCGGCGGCGGGCCTGATGCGGATCCAAGCCGCGGCGAGCCAGCCACAGGGACAGAGCACCGGCGGCAAAGCAGCCAACATCCGTGCTCAGATAATACCAGGTCTGAAAGCCCAGGGCCTCGGCCTCAGGATAACCACGGCCGGTCTGCAAAAACTTCATCAACCAGACGCGGTTGATGTGCCAGGCGCACTGCGCCCCGGCGATGAGAATGGCCAGCGCCACAAAGCGCGGGCTGCGCACCAGAGCCCAGAGTTCTGCGGCCACCACGCCGCGCGCAGCCTCGGGCTTGGGCGCCGGCAGGCGGCCGCGCATCAACACAAACCAAGCCAGGGCCCAGACGATGCCCAAGGCGCCAATGACCACAAAGGCGCGGCGCCAGGAGCCCGGTTGATCGTCCATCAGGCGCAACATGATCTGCGGGGTGATCATCGCGCCGATGCTCGCGCCGCTTTGCAGGATGCTGTTGCCCATCGTGCGCTCGCGCTGGCTCAGCAGGGCCTCCGTGGTCTTCAGCGCGCAGGGCCAATGCCCGGCCTCGAAGAAGCCCAGCAACACGCGGCAGACCATCAGCTCATGAAAGCTGCCGGTCCAACCCGAGGCCATGCCCATGGCCGACCATCCCAGCAACACAGCAGGGTAAAGCCACTCAATGCGCACCCGATCGGCAAGGCGGCCAAAGATCAGTGAGCCCAAGGCAAAGGCCCAGCCAAAGGCCAGTTCCAGATGCCCGTACTGCGTCTCGCTTAAGCCAAGCTCGCTGGTGACGCGCACCGAGGCATTGGCCAAGGTCACGCGGTCCATGTAATTGATCGTGGTGGCCAGCAACAGCAGGCCCATCACGCCCCAACGCATTGAAGATTGCCACGCCATAGGGATTTAGCCCTCCCAAGCGCTGCCGTCCCAGGCCAGCATGCGATTGACCAACTCCACCACGCCCTGCGCAAAACAGCCCAGCAGCGCCTCGCCCTTTTCCGCGCTGGCCAAGGAAGGCTGGCCGACATGCCCCTCGGCGCTGCGGTCCGGCATGGTCCAGCCGCGTGAGGCCGGCTCAAAGGGATTGCCAAAACCCACGCTGCCGGTCTGCGCATGGTTCTTCACCCACTGCGGATGCAGGCGCAGCATCATTGAGGTCTCCCACTCGCAGGCATGGCCCATCTGCGTCTGCTCAAGCCCGGGATGCGCGTTGGCTGCCATGGGCGCCAGGTTCCAGTAAGTGGCAAAGAGCAACAGCAGATCGCGGCGCTGACGATGATTCTGGCGCACCTCAAACACCGCCTGCCTGCCAGGCACATCATTGCCACCGTGACCGTTGAGGATCAGCAACCGCGTGAAGCCATGAGCAATGAAATTCTCCAACAACCCGCCGAGCAGATCCAGATACAGTCTGGGCTGCGCGGAGAGCGTGCCGGGAAAATCGAGGTGATGATGCGAGTTGCCCAACCACTGCAGCGGCGCCATGAGCACACGACTGCCGAGCGCCTCATGGGCGCGGCGCGCCACCTCGCCCATCAGCACCGAGTCGGTGAACAGCGGCATGTGAGGCCCGTGCTGCTCCAAGGCGGCGACGGGAAAGATCACCGGGGTTTCCCGCGGCAGGGCGGCCACCTCGGGCCAGGTCATTTCAGCAAGCAGCATGGCAGAGAAGTACGGGCTTGATCACTGCGGCCTGACGGAGAAATCGCTGTCTTGAAGACTTCGCACCACCAGCTCGCGCGGCACGCAACTGCCCTCCATGCTCAGGCAGGAAAGCAAGGCCTGCGCGACTTGATCCGCCTGCAGGAAGAGCTGGGCGGGCACCTCGCGCGGGGTGGCGCCCTTCCAGAAGGCCGTATCCACTCCACCGGGCAGCAGCGCGGTGACCTTGATGCCCAGGGGCGCAGCCTCCTCAGCAAGGCCCTGAGTAAATCCGCGCGCGCCCCACTTGGCTGCGCAGTAAACCGACTCGCCGGGAATGCCGCGCAGGCTGGCCGTGGAGATCACATTGACGATGTGACCGCAGCCTTGGGCGCGCATCGCCCGCAGCGCCAACTGCGAGCCCAGAATGCTGCCCTTGAGATTGACCGCCAGCATTTGATCAATCTCGGCTTCGCTGTAATCCGCGATCCATCGGTGGCGGGCCATGCCGGCGTTGTTGACCCAAATCGTGGGGCTGCCCAAGGCCGCTGCCACCTGCGCGGCGGCCTGGGCCAAGGACTGCGCTGAGGTGACATCGGCTCGCAGGGAAAGCACCGCAGGCAGGGGGCAATCCACCAGATCGAGGCTGGCCACGCGCGCGCTGCGCTCGAGCAGGGCCTTGGCACAGGCCAGACCAATGCCCTGAGCCGCGCCGGTGATGACGGCAACTTGTGATGCAAAATCCATGCCCCATGCTTGCGGTGATTGCGCAGGCTGGCAAGCCCGCAGGCCAAGCCCAGCTCATCGAGCAGGACAGCAGACCACGCGGCCCGTGCACAAAAAAGGCAGGCAAAAGCCCTGCCTCACGCCTTGACGCCACCCCTGCTTTGGCCTCACCATGTCCAGCTTGTGCCCAAGCGCTCCGCAGCGTGCTGCGCCCAACGATCCCAGCCCCCATCCCAACCCTCTCATGTCTCAATCCGCAGCCCCCACTGGTGCCAGCGAACGCACCCTGCGCAACGCCGTGATCCGACTGGCCGGCAATTCCCAGGACGGCATTCAGTCCATCGGCGGCATTCTCGCCCGTCTGGCCGGCCGCACCGCTCAGGATGTCATGACCTACATGACGATTCCCTCAACCATCAGCGGCGGTCCCTCCATTTTCCAAGTGCACCTTGGCAGCGGCGAGGTCCTGCACCCCGGCGATGAATCCGATGTGCTGGTGGCCTTCTACCAACACAGCTACGACTCCCACATCAGCGCACTGCGCCAGGGTGGCATCTGCTTTTACGACAGCGGCGAGGTCACCGAAGTCAAACACGAGCGCGGCATCGTGCACATCGGCGTGCCCTTCACCGCCGCCACGGTGGAAGCCACCGGCGGCAGCGCCCGCGACCGCGGCAAGAATATCTTCGTGCTTGGCATGCTCTGTGCCTTCTTCCAGTTGGACCGCGAGAAGATCGCCGGCATTCTGGCCCGCCAATTCGGCCGCAAGGACGAGAGCGTGCTGCGCAACGCGATGCTGGCCTTTGACGCCGGCTACGCCTACCCCGTCGGCGACCACAGCCAGTTTGTGTTCGAACCCGGCGAGCATCTCGATGACAAGCGCATCAGCAGCGACGGCAACACCATGCTGGCCATGGGCCTGATTGCTGCCGGCGTGCGCTACGGCTCAGCCTACCCAATCACCCCTTGGTCGAGCATCATGGAAATCCTGCGCACTGAACTGCCGCGCTACGGCGGCATCTATGTGCAGGCCGAGGACGAACTGGCCGCCGTCTCGATGACCATTGGCGCGGCCTATGCCGGGCACCTCGCCGTCACCGGCAGTGCCGGCCCCGGCCTGAGCCTGAAGATGGAGGCCCTGAGCTACGCCAGCATGGCGGAGATTCCCCTGCTGGTCATCAATGTGCAGCGCGGCGGGCCCTCCACGGGAATGCCCACCAGCGTTGAGCAAAGCGACCTGATGCAGGCCATCTACGGCAGCCACGGCGACTGCCCGCGCATCGTGCTGGCCCCACAGGATGTCGAGGACTGCTTCTACATCGCGCTGGAGGCCGCGCGCCTGGCCCGCGAGTATTCCTGCCCGGTGATCATCCTCAGTGACCAGGCCCTGAGCAGCCGCATTGAAGCCTTCAGCGAGCCTGACCTGCAAAAGCACTGGATCGAGCCGCAACTCGACCTCAGCCCGCGCGCCGAAGACTTCAAGCCCTACCCCCTGGATGCCATCACCCGCCACGCTCCACCCGGAGCCAAGATGGCCGGCAAGTACCCGCATGTCTCCGGCCTTGAACACGATGAGCACGGTCATCCCAGCGGCAACGCGCGCATGCACCAACGCATGACCGACAAACGCCGCGACAAACTCGTGGCCCTCTCCAAGTCCCTGCCCCTGCCCGAGATTCACGGCGACCAGGAAGGCGACCTGTTGCTCATCAGCTGGGGCAGCAACTGCGGCCAGATCAAGGAAGCCGTCAATCGTCTGCGCGCCGAGGGCCACCGCGTCGGTGCCGCGCACCTGCGCCACCTGCACCCCATGCCCGCCGGCCTGGACCGGCTCTGGGCCAAGTTCAAGAAGGTGGCCGTGGCCGAACTCAACGATGTCGGCCTCTACGGCTACGGCCAGTTGGCCACGCTGCTGCGCGCCGCCTACGCTGAGCCCAAGATCCACAGCATCTGCAAGACCGACGGCCTGACCTTCCGCATTTCAGAGCTGGTCACCCGCTCCGAGAAACTCCTCTGATTGACCGACCCCGCCGCCCGCAGAACGCCACCCCGACCCACTCCCCGTCATGTCCGCCCCCCCCACCGCTGCCACTGAGGAAAAGCTCACCAAGAAGGCCCTCACCGCCGATCACCCGACCTGGTGCCCAGGCTGCGGCGACTTCGCCGTGCTGGCCGCCTTCTACAAGGTGCTCGAGAAGCTGCAGTATCCGCATGAGAAGATTGTCTGTGTGGCCGGCATCGGCTGCTCCAGCCGCTTCCCCTATTTCATGAACACTCACGGCATTCACTTCATCCATGGCCGCGCCCTGCCGCTGGCCACGGGTGTGTCGCTGAGCCGGCCCGATGTGCATGTGTTTGTGTTTGGCGGCGACGGCGACGGCTTCTCCATCGGCGGCAACCACCTCAACCACGCCGCGCGCAAAAACATCAAGATGACCTATGTCATCATGGACAACTATGTCTATGGCCTGACCAAGAAGCAGACCAGCCCAACCAGCCCCGTGGGCTTCAAGTCCAAGACCGACCCGGCCGGCAGCATTGACCGCCCGATCAACCCAATGAAGCAGTTGCTGGCCAGCGGCGCCACCTTCATCGCCCGCACCCACGCCGCGCAGGTCAAGCACATGGTTGACACCTTTGAGCGAGCCATCCTGCACGACGGCTTCAGCGTGGTGGAATGCCTCAGCGAATGCGTCATGTTTTATGAGGGCAGCTTTGACGACAGCACCCCGCGCAAGGGCGGCGTCTTTGAAACCATTGATGAAAGCCAGCACAATGTGCAGGACGAC
Source organism: Prosthecobacter sp. (assembly GCA_030833205.1). GTDB lineage: Bacteria > Verrucomicrobiota > Verrucomicrobiia > Verrucomicrobiales > Verrucomicrobiaceae > Prosthecobacter. The sequence continues at coordinate 21,969 of JAURHS010000013.1, read as the reverse complement.
ATCGCCGCCTATCAACTCGCCGACCTGCCCAGCCCGGGCAAATTCGGCGTTTTTTATCAGGTGCAGCGCCCCACCAAGAACGCCCTTGAGCAGCAATGGATTGAGAAGACTCAGGCCACACAAAACGGCCAGAGCGGCCGCGATTTGCTGCGCCGCCGCCTTGAGGGCATGCGTTAATCGAGAGGCCATCAAGGCTCCTCAACCATGATCAAACGCCTGCTTTCCCTGCTCGCCCTGCTTGTGTTCATCGGCATGGGAGGCTGGGCCTGCGCCACCTCGCGTGCCGGCTACAAGGAGGCCGTGCACCGCGTGCTGCGCCGCGATGGCCAGGTGGAATTGCGCGCCTATGAAGCCATGCAATGGGTGCAGGTGGGCATGCCCACGGAGGCCCAGCGCCGCGAAGGCATGAACGGAGGCTTCATGCAGCTCTTTGGCTACATCAGCGGCAAGAACGAGGGCAGCCGCAAGATTGCGATGACCACCCCGGTGTTCATGGAGGATGACCCCAAGCAAAAGGTGATGAGCTTTGTGCTGCCCGCCGATCTGGCCAATGCCCCGGCTCCCAAAACCGCCGGCGTGCAACTGCGCCAACTGCCCGCCATGCCCGTGGCAGCCCTGCGCTTCAGCGGCGTCTCCAACCCACAAATTGAAGCCCAAAAGCTCGAAGAACTGCGCCAGTGGCTCAAGACCCAAAACCTCAAGCCCGCCGATGCCCCTGCGCTGCTGGCCTATTACGACCCGCCATGGACTCCGGGGCCAATGCGCCGCAACGAGGTCTTGCTGCGTCTTTCTGCGATGCCGCCGGAAACACCTGCCGCCGCCAAGCCGTAACACCAAGCATGGTGGGCAGGTTTGTTCTCGTCTTGCTTGGGCTCAATGCCCTGGGCCTTCATGCGCAGCTGCCGGCGCCCAAGCTGCCGCCGAAGATTCAAGTGCTGCCGCTGCCGCACTTCATCAGCAGCTTCGAGTTGGAGGGCCGCCAGCTCTGCGCCTTTCATTACAACCCTCAGGATTTGCGGCCCTTTCTCTACCCGCTGCGCGCCAGTCATGCGGCCAGCCTCACGCGCATGGGTCACCCGCACGACCCCCTGACCCACAGCCATCACAACAGCGTCTGGGTCTCGCACAACAGCGTCAATGGCCTGGACTTCTGGGGCGACCATGCCAAGAACCAAGGCCGCATCCTCACGCCTGGCATTCCCCGGGAAGCTTACCAAGAGGGCGATGAAACCGCCTCCATGCGTTCCCTGCACCACTGGGTGCGCGACAGCGACGGCGAACTTCAAATGATTGAAGAGCGTCACACCCAGATCCTGCCCCTTCAGGGCAGCAGCAGTTGGCTGCTCATCCTGGATCTGAAGTTCAGCGCGCCCAAGGACCGACCGGTGAAATTCGGCGCCACGGGCTTTGGCCCGGTGGCCGTGCGGATGGCACGCAGCATTGGCGTGCACGACGGCGGCGGACGCATCCTCAACTCCGAAGGCGCCCTCAACGAAAAGGCGGTGTTTCGCAAGCCCGCCCGCTGGTGCGATTACAGCGGCCGCATTGGCCGCGGCGAGAAAGACTTCGGCGGCATCACCCTGATGAACCACCCACAAAACCCCCGCAACCCCACCGCCTTCCATGTGCGCGACGACGGTTGGATGGGATGCTGCCTGGACTTGGACGCTGATCACGAAATTCCCGCCAACGGCAGTCTTCACCTGCGCTACGCCCTCTGGGTGCACGACACAACGCCGAGCCTGAACACCTGCCAGCAACACTGGGAGACATTTGCGAAGCTGCCCCTGAGCGGGCGCCCCTGAAAACCGCGATTGAAAAGAAAGGCGCAACCCTTATCTGCAGTGCGTGTTGCGCATGACAGGCAGGGCCAATTCTGCTAAGATTCAAGTCGTCCGATGGTCCTGAATCGCCAGTCCCTGCTTCGCGCTCTGCCCGCAGCTCTGCTGCTTGCAGCGATGACGGCAGTGGCCCTGGCGCAAGAGCTGCAGATTGGCGGCCAGACACTGCTGCGAGCCCCGGAACTCAGCGGCCCACGGGGCCAGCCTGTCTTCTTTGAAAAGGGGGCGCCGCGGACCGAGGCGCATCGTCTTTTGCTCACCCCCAAGGTCCGCATCCGAGGAACCCAGCTTAGCGCGGAGTTCCTGCGCCAGCGTGTCAGTGTCAAATCCCTGCGTCAAATCGGCCCCCATTGGTTGGCGGAGTTTCACAGCGCCGATGCCGCACTCAGCGCAGCGATCCGACTCTCCAAGCTGGCGGCGGTGGAATCAGCACAACCCCTATTCGCCCGCCAGTTGCAGCCACGCCTGATTCCCAACGACCCCTACTTCATCCATGATGCCGGCAACAGCGGCTACCAGTGGCACCTGCACAACACGGGCGACCGACTCAAAAAACCATCGGGCACCCGCCTCGACCTCAATCTCGTTGAGGTCTGGGAGACCCTGCGAGGCAACGGCATCCGCATTGGCATCGTTGACGATGGCCTCCAGACCAATCACCCCGACCTGCAAGCCAATGTGATCCCTGCGCTGAACTGGGACTTCAACGATGGCGACACCAACCCCTCTCCTGGCCCAGACGACGCCCACGGCACCAGTTGCGCCGGAGTGGCAGCCGCTCGCGGCAACAACGGCATCGGCGTCAGCGGAGTGGCGCCTGAGGCCGGCCTGATCGGTTTGCGGCTCATCGCCGCCCCCACCGATGACGAAGACGAAGCTGCGGCGCTGCGTTGGAAAAACGATCAGATTCACATCAAGAGCAATAGCTGGGGACCAGGAGATGACTCCTACGGCGCCTTCGGTCCCGGTCCGCTGGCAAAGCAGGCGCTGCTTGACGCGGTGACCACTGGTCGCCCCGTGCGCAGCGGCGGCAAAACTGTGGCCCGTGGCACCATCTTCATTTGGGCCGGAGGCAATGGCAAGCGCAGCGGCGACGACAGCAATTACGACGGCTGGGCCAACTCGCCCCATGTGATCGCCGTGGGGGCTGTGGGCGACGATGAACGCGAAGCGCCCTACAGCGAGCCGGGAAGCAATCTTCTGGTCTGCGCGCCCTCCAACGGCGGAGCACAGGGCATCACCACCACAGACCTGATTGGCGGGCAGGGATATTCGCCTGGCGAGTACACCAGCGACTTTGGCGGCACCTCATCGGCCACGCCTGCCGTGGCGGGAGTAGTGGCGCTGATGCTCAACGCAAATCCCTACCTGGGCTGGCGCGATGTGCAGGAGATTCTGGTGCGCAGCTCGACCCAGATTGACGAATACGACGGCGACTGGGTCACCAATGGCGCGGGCTTTCACTTCCACCATCATTATGGGGCAGGCATGGTCAACGCCGCTGCGGCAGTGCAACTTTGCAACGGCTGGAAATACCTCGGGCCGATGACGACCCGAAGCCTGCAAGAAAAGGGCAACTTCGCCATCCCGGACAAAGGCAGGGGCAAACTCTCGCGCGGATTCAGCGTGAGCAGCACCGACAACCTTCGACTGGAGCATGTGCAGGTCAGGGTCAGCGCCAAGCACCCCTACCGCGGTCAGTTGGAGTGGTGGCTTGAATCACCAAGTGGCGTGCGCAGCCGTCTGGCCAGGGCGCGCAGCAGCGACAGTGGGGCCGATCTGGACTGGACATTCACCACCACTCATCACTGGGGGGAATGGTCACAGGGCATGTGGAAGCTGGAGGTTGAGGACACGACATTGGGTCTGACGGGAACCTTGAATGATGTGAGCATCATTTTTATGGGAACCGCCGTCAGCGGCCCCACGCCACCCTGCGTGATCACTTCAAGCCGACTCATCGTTGGCCGCGAGGATGCCGAACTTCGACATCAAATCACTGCCTCCAACTCACCGGTAAGCTTTCGCAACGATGGACTTCCACCCGGCCTGAGCATGGACGCCAACGGCCTGATCAGCGGCACCCCGCAAATCAGTGGCGGCAGGGATTACATCGCCTATGGAGAACTGGAAGTCAGCAACGCGGCAGGCTCGGCCACTCCTCAGTCTGTGATTTATTACATCCTGGCGGCAAGCTCCGCCCTCTCGGAGGCTCTGGAACAGCCACAGAGCACAAAGATCATCCCCTTTGGTTATGGCAGCAGATGGTACCTGCAAACCGAACAAACCCAAGACGGCGTGGACGCTGCGCAAAGCGCAAAGGTGGACCATCGTGAGTACTGCGGCATGGAGTGGACCGCGCGCGGCCCCTGCAGCCTGCAATTCCAATGGAAGGTTTCCAGCGAGGAGGACTACGACTACCTCGTGCTGGCCATTGATGGCGAAGTCGAAGAGATCATCAGCGGAGAGACGGATTGGCAGATGGTGCGCCGCGAACTCAGCAGCGGCTCTCATCAGGTCAATCTTTACTACCTCAAGGACGAGGCACGAAGCGATGGTCTGGACGCGGGCTTTGTGGACGGCTTGGTAATGACGCCAATCGTTGGGGCTCCAGTGGTGAAGGCCGAAACCATTGAGGCCTGGGACAGCCAGTGGCTCAACCATCAACTTCAAGCTGAGAATGCCCCCGATGAGTGGAGCATTGCCAGTGCTGGTCCCGCCAACAGCCTGCCCGCTGGGCTGCAACTCGACACGCAGCGCGGGGTCATCAACGGACAAACGGGCGTCAAGGGAACCTTCCTCCTCGCGGTGACCGCATCCAATCGTTTCGGCAGCGACACGAAGACCATCACCCTTGTGGTTGGTGATCTGGATCGGGGGCTTGGCCGCTCACTGGACGGCGGCAATCAACTCCTCTCCTCCTTGCAGTATGCCGGTGACACCTATTGGAGCGTGCAAAGCGACTACACCAAGGATGGTGTTCTCGCCGCGCGCAGCGGCCCGATCGGAGACCTGCAACGCAGCGAAATGAGCTGCCAAGTCACGGGGCCAGGGCGTCTGCAATTCTTCTGGGCGGTTTCCTCCGAGCAGAACTGCGATCATCTCACCTTTTTCATTGATGGCAGCGAGCAGGATAAGATCAGCGGTGAAGTGGTCTGGCAGCGCAAGGAATACTTTCTGGGCGCAGGCACACACACCCTGCAGTGGGTCTACAACAAGGACAACTATGTGCGTGATGGGCTCGACAGTGGTTTTGTGGATGTGGTCAGCCTCAGTGTGGACAACGATGGCGATGGCCATTGGAGTGACGAGGAAGATGCATTCGGCAGCAGCGACTCGGATCCGTCATCGCGGCCGCGGGTTGAGTTGCTGACGCAGGGCGGCAAGCGGTTGCTGCGCTTCTCCAGCATCGTTGGCCGCGATTACCTCATCGTCCACGGCTCGGCAGCCCAAAGCCGGAAGGTCACGCTGCGTGCCACAGCAACCGAAACCGTCTGGGAGGATCCACTGCCGCTGGATGCGGCTCCCGAATGGAAACTATACCGCGTCACCGCCCAGCCTTCAACACCGCCCGCTGACTAGGGCTACCGCTGCGCTGCAGTCAGAGCCACAACGCGAGGCGACTTTCCAACTCGCGGTCAGCTGCCACCCAAAAGGACTCATCGGCCTGCCAGCTCTGACGCAATCCACGACGGTCCGTCATCTCAAACACCACGGGCCTGGGCCCTGGCGCGGCGCGAAGCACCTCCTCAATGCGCTGCAGGTCAAGCAGTCCATGCCGTTGTGCATTGAGGCGCAGAACCAACGGCACTGGCCCGCTGGGTGCGGGCGCAGCCTTGGCTGGGGCAGCGCGCGCCACATCGGCATTTTTGCGACGGGCCTTGGGCTGCAACTCCTCGGCCCTGGAGAAGGTCACGCGATTGCCCTCGCCGCGCATGTCCTTTTGGCAACGACAACGCAGTTTCAGCACTCGCCCGGCCTCAAGCAGCGCCTTGTGCTTCTCGTAGTCATCGCTCCAGACCATCATCTCAATCTGTCCGCTGAAGTCCTCAAATTGGATCACTGCATAGGGGCGATTGTCCTTCTTGGAGTAACGGACATTGACCGTGTTGACGATGCCTGCAATCTCCAGGCTGGTGGCCTTCTGCTGCACCGGCAACTCGGCGATCTCGGCAATGCGCGTGATCTGCACGGAGTCAAAGTGGCCGGCAAATTTGTCCAGCGGATGACCACTGACATAGAAGCCGAGCAACTCCTTCTCGGCGGCTAGGCGCTCATCATGCGGCCATTCCGGCAATACCGCGGCAGGGCGGCCGCCGGCGTCATCAGCCGCTGCGCCTCCGCCGCCGCCAAACAAGTCGCCCTGGCCACTGCGCTGATCCTTCTGCCGCGCGGCAGCCCAAGCCATGACCTGATCGAGACGCGAATGCATCGAGGCGCGGGTTTCGCCAGTGAAGTCGAAGGCGCCAGCGCGCACCAGTGACTCCATGATCTTTTTATTGATCGTGCGATGATCCAATCGACTGCAAAAGTCCTCAAGCGACTTGAAGGGACCACTGCTTCTGCGGTCCTCGATGGCTGCGGCCATTGCCGCCTCGCCAACATTTTTGATCGCCGCCAGCCCATAGCGGATGGCGTCTGGTGCCGTGCTCTCCTCAGGGGCCTGGGCGCTGCGCTGTGGCGCAAAGATCAATTCACTGTGATTGACATCGGGCGGCAGGATGGGAATGCCCATGCGGCCGCACTCGCTGACAAAGTTGGCGATCTTCTCGGTGTTGCTGATCTCCAAGCTCAGCACTGCCGTCATGAACTCAACGGGGAAATTCGCCTTCAGGTAGGCGGTGCGGTAGGTGACGATTCCGTAGGCCGCCGAGTGCGATTTATTGAAGCCGTACTGCGCGAACTTCTCCAGCAAGTCAAAGATTTCGTTGGCCTGTTTGGAGCCGATGCCATTGGTCTTCTCGCAGCCATCAACGAAGACCAATCGCTGCCGCGCCATTTCTGCGGCGTCCTTCTTGCCCATGGCGCGACGCAGCAGGTCGGCCTGCCCAAGGCTGAACCCCGCAAGCAGGTTGGCGGCCTGCTGCACCTGCTCCTGATAGACCAAAATGCCGTAGGTCTCCTTGGCGATGCGCTCCAGAAGCGGGTGCGGGTAATCCACCTTCTGCAGGCCTTTCTTGCGTTGGATGTAGTCGGGGATGAACTGCATCGGCCCCGGTCGGTACAGGGCCAGAATGGCGATCACTTCCTCGATTCGGTCCGGACCAAGCTGTCGGCAGGTGCTGACCATGCCTCCAGATTCCATCTGGAACACACCGACCGTCTCGCCGCGTTGCAGAAGCTCGAAGGTCCTGGGATCGTCCAGTGGTGCCTCAGATACCGTGAAGTCCGCCACCCGGCGCGCAATCCATTTTTCCGCCTCCTGAATGACGGTGAGGGTCTTCAGGCCCAGGAAATCCATCTTGAGCATGCCCAGCTCCGTCAGCGGTTTCATCGGAAACTGCGTGACGATTTCCTCCTCGTTGCCGCGGGTCAGCGCGATGAAGGTGGAGAGAGGCTTGTCGCCAATGACGATGCCTGCGGCGTGAATGCCAGTGCCGCGAGTCAGCCCTTCAAGGAAGGTGGCATGCCGCCACAACTCCTGTGCTCCGCTGTCACGCTCCAGGTAATCCTTGAGCTCGGGGTTTTTCTCGGCCGCAGTCTTCAGGTCGATGTTGAGCTCATCGGGAATCATGCGCGCCATCTGGTCGGCATCGCCATAGGACCAGCCCAGCACGCGGCCCACATCGCGCACGACGCTCTTGGCGCCCATGGTGCCAAAGGTGATGATGTGGCTGACGCTCAACTCGCCATACTTGCGACGCACATAGTCAATGACCTCGGGGCGACGGGTCTGGCAGAAGTCAATGTCAATGTCCGGAGGGCTGACGCGCTCGGGATTCAGGAAACGCTCAAACACCAGCTCAAAGCGCAGCGGGTCAATGTCGGTGATGCCCAGCACATAGGCCACCAGCGATCCGGCGGCGGAACCACGACCCGGCCCCACGGGAATGCCCTGGCCCTTGGCCCAGTGGATGAAGTCCCAGACAATGAGGAAATAGCTGGTGAAGTTCTTCTCATTGAGCAGGGCCAACTCCCGGTCCAGGCGCTGGTGCAGCACCTCGTCGTTGAGGGCACGGTCACGGCCATAGCGCCTGGCCAGACCCTCTTCACAGAGTTGTCGCAGGTAAAGCTGCCGATCCATCCCGTTCTCAGGATGATAGAGCGGGTAGCGGTCAATGCTGGTGGAATCCAGGCGGATCTCCACCGCACACTTCTCGGCGATCTCCAGCGTGTGATCGCAGGCCTCGGGAATTTCGGCAAACAGGGCGCGCATCTCCTGCGGGGTCTTGAAGTAGACCTCCGGAGAGTAGGTGATGCGCTTCTGATCATGGACTGAGGCGCCGGTGCCAATGCAGATCATGATGTCGTGACTCTCATGATCCTCGCGGTTCATGAAGTGCACATCATTGGTGGCGACTGTCTTGAGGCCGTGCTGGCGCGACCATTCCAGGAGCTGGCGCGTCACGCTGCGCTGCTGCTCCATGCCGTGGTTCTGCAGCTCAAGGTAGAAATTGTCGCGGCCAAAGATGTCTACGAATTCGCGCAGGCTTTTTTCCGCCTCGTCGCGACGATCGGTGAGCAGGAGTTGATTGATCTCGCCGTTGATGCAGCCGCTGAGACAGATCAGGCCCTTGGAGTGTCGGCGCAGCAAATCCTTGTCCAGCCGGGGATGATACCACTGACCTTGGAGGTGGGCCTCGGTGATGATCTTGGAGAGGTTCTCGTAACCCTCGTTGCTTGAGGCCAGCAGCGTGAGGTGCGAGGCGCGCTTGCGGCCAGCCACCTCCTTTTTCTCGTGCATGGAGCCCGGCGCAAGATAAGCCTCGCAGCCGATGATCGGATTGATCTTGGCCTTGCGCGCCGCCATGTAAAAATCAATCGCGCCATACACATTGCCATGGTCGGTGACCGCCACTGCCGGCATCTCCAATGCCTTGGCGCGCTTGACGAGATCATTCACACGGCAGGCCCCATCCAACAACGAGTAATCGGTGTGGACATGCAGGTGGACGAAGGAATCAGCCATGAGGCGAGGGACAAGACTAGCGGTGACAGGCAGCAGGGCAAGACTGCAGCACAGCCAAATCCTTCAGGGGTTACCAGTCGCGCCCAAAGCTGACGCATCGAGAACCAACTCCAGCATCGGCATCGGGGGGTCCGTGATGGTTCGGCTCCACAGGAGTTGCCCATGCTCATCCCGTAGGCTCAGGGTGAAATTGCTGAGCCGCGATGCGGTTTGATCACGGCGATTCCAGATCACCAAGCGCTCGATGCGTTGCGGCCGGGGCCAGGTTAGCCGCCACTGGGGATCCTTATCCGCTCCCTGCGTCTGCGAGTGCTCATTGACGCCCTCGCCTCGTTTCCCGTCAATGGCGCGCGATGCCTCGGCCCCTCGGTAAGTCGAGGATTGCCAGGCCTGCCCCAAACCGGCGAGGTTTCGGCCACCGCCCCACGCCTCTACCTCTGCGAGTTGCAGGGTGGCCCGCCCGCTCATGGCCACACAAAGCTCAAGGCAGTCCAAGCCCGAGGGCCGTGGCAGTGGCTTGCCCAAAGTTTGGCTGGGCAAGCTTTGCGCATGCTCTCTCAGCCAGCGCCAAAAGTGTTGATGCCAGCCCGCGCCCCCCACTCGAAGCGTGGCAGCCAACACGCAGCCACCCAATCCCAACCACAGCAATCTGGGCCAGACATTGCTGCCTGGAGGCAGTGGCCTGACCTTGCCCGCAGGTTGCAGCCCACGGGCCCTTGAGACATGACCTGTCCGCTGAGGCCCTGCAGGTTGCGAGCCGGGGGTAGCAGGTCGTGGTGCCGAATCAGAAGGCCAGGCTTGCAGCGCCTCCTGCGGACTGGCAAATCCACCGTCTTTCGGCGCTTCAAGCAACCGCGCCAGCCACTGCAGCCACTGACCATCGAGATCGGGCCTCAGGCTGCCCAGAGCCGTGCAGCGATGCAGCTGAAGCCTGCACGCACCCTTCAACGGTTCTGGGGCTGCAGCGGCAATCGGCAGGGCAGCACAAGCGAGGTAATGGAGACAACAGCCCGCCGCAAAGAGATCGTCACTGATGCTGATGCCCCCGCCTTGAAGGCGCGGCGGCGACCAGCAGGCCATGGCGCCGGGCACGCAGACCCTTCGCGCCTGAGCAAGGCCCCAATCGCGCACCAACAACTGCATGGCGCCGGGCAACCCACACACTCCGAGATTCCCAGGGTGCAGTGCGCCGTGACAGAAGCCATGTTGCTGGGCGGCAGTCAGCACCTCGATGAGTTGCCATGACAGGGCCCGCAGGTCCACCGCCGCGACACGCTGCCTCTGGGGCAAAAGCCAACCGTCGCAGCCCGCGCACCACTCGTGCACCAGCACCGGCGTCTCTTCAGCAGGACACAAGGCCAACAATGAGGCCACGCGCGGATGTCTCCAGCTCAGCAGGGGCGGCAGACAGGATGTCAATGTCTCCAGACTCAACGGGCTGGGGCAGCAGGCAGGATCGTGCAATACCTTGAACCGAACCCATCTGCCAGTGGCGGTTTCCACTCCGCGAAAGACTCTGCCCGAAGGCCCGTCGGCCACGGTTTGCTGACACTGGTAAGGCTCGTCTTTCATTGCCGCGAAAGGGGCGGCAATCAACGCGGTACCCTGCCCTGTGTGCAAGAACACATGAGCGCACAGGCACCTCAAATCCGAACAACTCTGCACCGCGAAGCGGCGCGCCTTGGCCTAGCAAAAATGCGCACCTCGTGTGTTCACATAAAGCGTGTAGAGACTTTGGCTGGCGGTGATGAAGAGCCGATTGCGCTTGGGTCCGCCGAAGCAGAGATTGCTCGCCGTCTCGGGCAGTTTGATCAGTCCGATGCGCTGGCCCTGCGGTGAGAAGACATGCACGCCGTCAAAGCCATCGCCCACCCAACCGGCACTGGCCCAGAGGTTGCCTTCAACATCGCAGCGCAGGCCATCGCTGCCTCCCTTGCCTTGCTTGTCGCTTAGCGCGCCCTTCATGACGGCAAATTCTCGGCTGCCCTTGAGCTTGCCGTCCTGCACCGCAAAGGCGCGGATGTTCTTCGGTGAGCCGGTATCGGCCACATACAGCGTTTTGTAGTCCGGCGAAAAGCAAAGCCCATTGGGCTTTTCCAACTCATCAGTGACTTTCTCGATGCGGCCATCGGGATCGAGGCGGTACACCGCCTCCTTGAGCAGAAGCTCTCCCTTGTTGCCCTCATAGTCCATCATGCTGCCGTAACCCGGGTCACTGAACCAGAGGCTGCCGTCGGCATGGACGCAGCCGTCATTGGGCGCATTGAAGGGCTTGCCCTCAAAGCGCTCGGCCAGCACGGTGACACTGCCGTTGGCCTCATACCGCACCACGCGTCGCGTGGCATGCTCAAAGCTGATCTGGCGGCCCTGCAGGTCGAAGGTGTTGCCATTGCTGTTGTTGGCGGGCTGGCGCATCACGCTGACATGGCCGTCCTCGGGGAGATAGCGCATTTGCACATTGTTGGGAATGTCGCTCCACACGAGGTAATTGCCGCTGCCGTTCCAGGCCGGTCCCTCGGCCCACAGCATGCCGGTGTGCAGGCGACGAATCGGCGCATTGCCCTGGATGAGCCTTTCAAAGGCAGGCTCAAGGGCGATCACATCGGGATCGGGATAGCGCTCAGGATTCTGCCCGCTCCAATCGCGGGCCATGGCGCTGGCCACGGCACCCACGGCAGATGCAGCGGTCCATTGGAGAAACTGGCGGCGAGGTGCGGTGTCGATGGGCATTGGCTGGTGAGGATGTGGCGGGAATTGTGGGCAACTCATCAGGGCAACGCAAGTCCCCAGATGGGCGATCTGCTTCACGCCGGGCTTGCATCGCGCTGCTCTCTCCCACTAGATGGGTCCATGAATCCGGGCCTTGCCATCGCCGCCGCCACCCTGCTCTCCATGGGCTGGGGCCTGCTCTCCAGAAAGGTGATGAGTTGGCACGACGCTGGAGTGATGAGCTTCAAAAATCCAGCGGCAGTGGCTGCAGTGCTCTCCGCGCAAGCCACGCAGGGCCGGGGCCTTTACCAGTTGCCTCTGGTCGCATCCAAGGCGCCTCAGGAAACCGGTGACCAAACCAGGCTTCGCTTGGAGCAACAGGAAAAAAGCATGGACGCTGGCCCCTACTTCCATGGCTTCGTGCGGCCCGCCCAGCGCTTCTCCGAGCCGCAAGACTTTTGGCTGGCCCTGACACTGCGGTCCCTGCTGCTCGCCCTTGGCTTGTCGCAAGTGGTACGAGTACTGCCGCTTTCCAAGCTCGCTGCCATGGCATGCTGTGCCAGCCTCGGCGCACTTGGCGGCCTGACTGTGCAGGGCAATGCGGCGTTGTGGCTGGAATGGCCTTGGAGGGAGGTGCTTGTTGCGATGGCAGAAAACACCTTGGAGTGGGCACTTGTCGGGGGCTTGCTTGCCGCGATTCTTGGCCGGCCGCTCAGCGTTCGCGATTCGCATTGAAGGCCCTGGGCCTCAGCGGGCATGATCCTGCCGCCGTTGCCAGCCTTGAAGGATGCCATCGGCGCCCATTGACGCGGGATTGGCCAACTCCACGCGTTGCCAATCGGCTGCAACCAGGCCCTGTGCCATGGCTTGCTCTTTCTCCCTCTGCGTGTGGCGCTGCCGAAGTTCATCCAGCGAAAGTCCGGCAGCGGCCTCAGCCTCCAGGGCTGTCGTGATCTCCTGCAGCCTTGCCGCGTAAGCGCTGAGGTGGGACGCCACCTTCTGTGAACCCTGCACCCAACCAAAATGGGTCAGACCCAGACGCTCAAGACCCGCGGCCTGCAGGCGCTCGATGGACTTCAGATACGGCCCCAGCTCAAATTGCGAAGGCGCCGTGGTGGGAGAGAGGTAATCACTGTGCTGCAGTCGCATGCCGGCCACATCGCCGGTGAATGCAGTGTCGCCCAAACGATAGACCAGATGATGCCGCGCATGCCCTGGCGTGTCCCAGGCTTGGAGTTCGATGCCAGCGAGGTTCACCACCTCGCCGTCGCCCAGCCCCTGCAGTTGCGCCGCAGGCACGGGCTGCATTGCGCCCCAGAGGCTTGGCGTGGCCTCACCGTAGACCTCGTGCGCTCCGGCCATCAGGCGCGAGGGATCAAGCAAATGGCGCTGTGCCACAGGATGCGCGTAGATGCGGCTGCCATGCTGTTGCGCCCACCAACCCGCTGCGCCGGCGTGATCGAGATGGATGTGGGTCAGCAGCACATGCCGCACCCGCGCAGGCTCGATGCCGCAGGCCTGCAGACCCTGCAGCAGGGCAGGCAGGGTGGATTCGGGGCCGCATTCCACCAAGGCGACTTCATCACCCAACTCGATGGCGTAGGCGGCAATCAACCCGGGTTGCCCCCGGAACTGCAAATCCAGGACATGAATGCGCGGTGATTCCATCAGGCCAACCATCACAAGGCAGGAGCACTTGGCAAGTCGGGAGCCCGCAATGCCCCCATTCCATCAGGGCTCAATACACGATGGCCTCGTATTCAATCTTCATGCGCCCTTCCTCAAGCTGCGGCACCAGGGTCTTGGGCATGGGCGGGATGGCTGCATCCAAAATGGCGCGCAGCGTCAGGTCGCGCATCCGCGGGTCGGCATCGCGCGCATCGGAGAGGATTTGCAGATCCTGAGGCTTGCCGCGCGCATCCACATAAAAGCGGAAGCGCACCCGCCCAAAGGTGACGGCATCGCGCGCCAGGCGCACATACTGATGCCACTTCTGTTCCACCGCGCCGGTGACTTGGCGCATGTAGGCTCCACGCGGGGTGCCGATGGCATCGACGGCATCCTCGCCCTCGCGCTGGATGCCGCCCTCGGTCTTTGCCGTGCGAGTGAAGGGCGTGAAGGCGTCCTTCATCGTCTGACCAGGGGCCTGCAAGGCCGGAGCGCTGGCCGCCGGCTTGGCCATCGGCGGGTCATCCTGAGGCTCACGCACCTGCGGCTTGGGCGGAGTGGGCGAAGGCGGTGTGGCGGCCACAGCCCTGGGCGCGGCAGGCGCTGGCTCCACCATCTCAGGGCGGCGCGGCGCGGTCTTTGGCGCGTCAGGGATCTCAGGCAGGTTCTCTGGCTTGAGCGCTGGCGGTGGCGGTGCTGACAGGCGCATGTTCAAAGCGGTTGGCTGTGGAGGCGGCGCGGGAGGCGGGCTGTCCTGAACTTTGCGGATGGGGTCTGGCTGAGCGGCCTCGGGGCTGGCCTTCATCGTGGCCGGCGTGGCCGCAGCGGCATTGGCTTGCGGCAGGGCAGTGGGGGCATTGGCTGGCGGCTCAGGAGCGGCGTCCTCGGCCATCTTACCTTGGCGATAATCCCGATTGGCCAGTTCGCGGATGTTGGGAGCATTGCCCGTGAGGGTGGGCATCAGCGCATCGCCTCCGGCCTTGGGTGGCAGGCGACTGGCCGCCACGGTGTTGCGATCGCTCTCAAAGCGCGCGTTGGCTGGCGCCTGAGCTGCCGCTTGATTTTGGGTCGTGCGAATGAAACTGCGCGCCGGAGGCGGAGGAGGTGGCGGCAGCAGGGCAATGACCTGTTCGGGGAAAATCAACACCGGCTCGGGCTTGGGCTGCGCAAGATGGGCGGCCTTGAGCAGGCCGGCGCGCTGCAGCGACCAGCCAAAGAGCAGCAGCAGCAGGGCATGCAGCAGGAGTGAGCCCGCCAGGCCCTTTTGAAAGTCCCTGTCTTGCAGCAGCGTCACGGCAGCAGGGAATATGGGGCGGATTTCGGCGGCTGGCAACGCTGCTTTTGAGGGTGGCGCGCTCCCTGCTTGCAGGCCTGCAGGCAATCGCCCTTGAGAAAGCCACCCGTCTGCGCCACAGAACCTCACTGCCTCAAACCATGCGCAAAACCAAGATCCTCTGCACTCTGGGCCCGGCCACCGAAAGCGCGGAGGTCATTGACGCCCTCATCGCCAAGGGCGCTGATCTGCTGCGCCTCAACATGAGCCACGCCTCCCACGACTGGGTGCGCCAAGTCTACCCGCGCATTCGCGAGGCAGCCGCCCGCGCCGGGCGCGAGATCGGCGTGCTGATGGACCTCACCGGCCCCAGCATCCGCACCGGCGATGTGTCCCAGCCCTGGGAATTGAAGGTAGGCGATGAAGTCGAGCTGCGCTGCAAGCCCGAGGCCGCGGCCTCGCGCGAGTTCTCCTGCAGCGTCAATTACCCTGAGTTGGGGAAGGATCTGCGCCCCGGTGACATGATTTCCATCGACGGCGGCATGATCCAACTGCGCGCTCAGAGCGTGGATGAAAGCCGCGTGATTGGCACGGTCCTGACTCAAGGCCTCATGAAGAGCCGCCGCCACATCAACCTTCCCGGGGTGGATGTTCGCCTGCCACCGCTCACCGCCAAGGACTATCAGGATCTGGATCTGGGCGTGGAGTTGGGCGTGGATTATTTTGCCCTGAGTTTTGCCCGCGAACCTGGGCACATCCAACATCTCAATCTTCTGCTTGAGCAAAAGGGCAGCGCTGCGCGCGTCATTGCAAAAATCGAAAACCAACAGGCCCTCAAAAACATCGACACCCTGGTCGCAGCCAGCGGCGGCATCATGATCGCCCGCGGCGATCTAGGCAGTGAATGTCCCATCGAGGACCTGCCGCTGATTCAGCGCCAAATCGTGGAGCGCTGCTCCTTCCATGGCCGCAAGGTCATCGTGGCCACCCAGATGCTGGAGAGCATGATTGAAAACCCGGTGCCCACCCGCGCCGAGGTCACCGACATCTTCAATGCCGTCATCGAGCAGGTGGACTGTGTCATGCTCAGCGGTGAGACCAGCGTTGGACGCTATCCGCTGCGCTGCGTCGAGGTGCTCGATCAGGTCATCCGCCGCATCGAACAAAAGTATCCCTCCGGCCGCTTCGCCAGTGATGCGCCCCTGAAGACCAACAAGCACAAGACCGTCAAGGCGGCCATCACGCTGGCCAACAGCATTCCCGGCTCCAAACTGTTGGTCTTCACGCTGCGCGGCGTGATGGCTCATCTGCTGGCCCACCAGCGCCCTGAGTTTGCGCCGATCTTTGCCTTCACTCCCAATCCCAATGTCAGTCGCGCCCTGGTCAGCGCGCGTGGGGTGGAGCCCTTCGTGATGGAATTCGCCCATGGCCAACCCGATGCCTCCATCCGCAGCGCCATCGCCCTGCTGCACCAACGCGGTCTGGTGCGCCAAGGCGATCCGCTGGTGATCTTGAGCGATGCACTCTACGACGGCAGCCATGTGGACGCCATCCTGCTGCAAAACGCCTGAGGCAACGGGCTTCCGCAGCCCCGAATTTACTTCAGGGCTTTTTCAATGGCGCTGACGACGCTGGCGTCATCCGGAGTGGTGCGCGGCTCAAAGCGCTGCAGGGGCTTGCCATCCTTGCCGATCAAAAACTTGCCGAAGTTCCACTTCACATCACCGGGGAAGGCGCCTTCCTTGCCAGTGAGGGCGGCATACAGGGCATGCTGTTGTGGGCCCTTGACGTGCAGCTTGTCGAACATGGGGAAACTGACGCTGAACTTGCTGGTGCAGAACTGCTTGATTTCCTCATTGCTGCCTGGCTCCTGGGCGCCGAAGTCGTTGCAGGGAAAGCCCAGCACGGCAAAACCCTGGTCCTTGAATTTTTCGTGCAGGGCCTGCAGTTCCTTGTACTGCTTGGTCAGGCCGCACTGCGATGCCACATTGACCACCAGCAGCACCTTGCCGGAGTAGGCCTTGAGCGAGGTGTCCTTGCCGTCGATGTCCTTGAGCGGAATGTCTTGGATGGAGGGCGCGGCTTGCAGGGCGATGGCGCTGAGAAGGCAAAGGGCGGTGGAGAGCAGTTTCATGGCAGGCTTAAGACGCTGCGCGACTGGCGGCTCTTTCAGCCACCCTGCACCGGCGGCATGAAGGCCACCTCAGCGCCGTCTAGCAGCAAGGCGCCGCTCTTTTCATAGCGGCAGTTCACGGCCATGAGCATCGTGGGCCGCCAGGCGACAAGCTGCGGCCAGCGTTGCTCCAGCGCGCTTTGCAGGTCGCCCAGAGTGCTCTGCGCCGGCAATTCCCAGCGCAACTCCGCCGAACCGGTGATGTCGCGCAGCACCGAGAAAAACAGCAGACGCAGCACAATGGGCTGCTGGCAGGGTGATGGGTTCATGGCTGCGCAATGAGGGGCCATTGACGGTGCAGGCCGTTGTCGTCCATGCCGTAACCGACCACAAACACATCGGGGATTTCAAAGCCGCAGTAATCCACAGCCACCTCTGCCTCGCGGTGGCGGCGCTTGGCCAACAGCACGGCCAGTCGCAACGAGGCAGGTCGCTGGCGACTGAGGCGGGCACGAACCGCTGAGAGCGTCAGGCCAGTGTCGAGAATGTCGTCGAGCAACAAGACCTGGCGGCCGCGCAGCGACAGGCCGCGCGGCCAGTCCAGTTTCACCAGGCCACTGCTTTTCCTGGCGCCATGATAACTGCTGGCGCGCAGGGTGATGATCTCCAGATCCAGCTTGAGGTGGCGGAGCAGGTCCGCGGCAAAAAACAGCGCGCCATCCAGCAACAGCACCACGGTCAGCCGTTTTCCCCTGGGGTGATTGGCCTCAATCTCGGCGGCCAAGGCCCGCAGGCGGCGCTGCAGTCGGGCCCGGCTGATGAGCACCTTGGGGAACCCTCGCGGAGTCCTCGCAGGGGCCTTTTGCGTTGGGCGTTGAGCAGAGGGGCGGCTTGGCATCGCGGCGATGGCCCAGTAATGCGCAAAGTCGGCGTTGCCGCAACGCCGCATCGGGCGTTTGTTCTTGCAGCGCCCTGCATTGCCATGATGGACTTCCCGCCCGACACCCTGCGCGATCTGCGCGTCAGCTACGAGCTCGACAGCCTGCGCGAGGAGAGCATGCCGGCCGAGCCGCTGGAACTTTTTCGCGCCTGGCTCAAGGACGCTCTGGAGCATCAGCTCACCGAGCCCAATGCCATGCAGTTGGCCACCATTTCTGCGGACGGCTCACCGAGCCTGCGCACCGTGCTGCTCAAGGGCTTGGGCGAGCAGGGCTTTGAGTTCTTCACCAACTACGAGAGCCGCAAGGGTCGGGAAATCGCCGCTGACGCGCGGGCCTGCGCGGTGTTTCTCTGGGCGGCGCGGCATCATCAGGTCACCGTGCGTGGGCGCATCGTGAAGCTGCCGCGGCAGGCCGCGGAGAGTTACTTTGCCAGCCGGCCACGCGGACATCAGCTCGGCGCCTGGAGCTCGGCGCAAAGCCAGGTGATTGCCGGCCGCAAGGCCTTGGAGGAGCAGCGCGAGCAAACCGCCGCTCGCTTCGGCGATGGGCCCATCCCCTGCCCGCCACACTGGGGCGGTTATGGCCTGGTGCCCCATGAGATCGAATTCTGGCAGGGGCGCCCCGATCGCCTGCACGATCGCCTGCGCTACCTGCTTGAAGCCACGGGCACCTGGCGGGTGGAGCGTCTCTGCCCCTGAGGGGCGAAACGGCCTCAGGCCTGCGGGGCCTGCCCCGCATCGGCAAGATCTTCAGGCGGGGGCTCTGGCGCCGGTGGCGGCAGGTGATCCAGGACATTCATGATGCCCACCGCTCGTTGCACGCTGCGGTCGTGCTTGAAGAGCAGTTGTGGGCTGCGCTTGAGTTTCACACGGCGATAGAGTTCGCGTTGAATGTGACCGCGCTGGCGGTTGAGTTTCTCGATGGCCTCACTGGCGTGCTGCTCGCGCCCCAGAACGCCGACCCAGACATTGGCGGTGCGCAAGTCCGGCGCGACGGCCACTTCGTGAACCGTCAGGACGCTGCCGGGTTGGCGGCAATCGCGTTCAAAGACGGCCCCGAGCTCGCGCTTCATGAGCTCGTTGACCCGTTCCAGGCGCTGTGACATGAGGGCGGTGATTACAGGGCCTGTGGAATCTTCTCGAGTTCGTAACACTCGATGATGTCGTTCTCCTCGTACTCGGAGAAGCCGTGCAGCTTGATGCCGCACTCCAGGCCGTTGCGAACCTCGGGAACCTCGTCCTGGAAACGGCGCAGGGTTTCCACGCTGCCGTCGTAGATTGGCTGTCCGTCGCGCAACACACGGGCGCGCTGCTTGCGGTCGATGCGGCCGTCGATGACCACGGAACCACCCACCCAGCCCTTGTTGACCTTGAAGACCTGTTTGACGCGGGCGTGGCCCAACACCTTCTCGCGGGTGAGCGGGTCGAGCATGCCCGTCATGGCTTCCTTCACCTGGTCGATGAGTTCGTAGATGATCGAGTAAAGCTTGATCTGCACGCCCTCGCGCTTGGCACTGGAGGAGGCCTTGTTCTCCACCTTGGTGTTGAACCCGATGACCACCGCATCCGAGCCACTGGCCAACAGCACATCTGACTCGTTGATCGGGCCGACATCGCTGTGCAGGATGCGAAGGTTGATCTTGTCGCTTTGGATGTCGCCAAGGCATTTGGTAATGGCCTCCAGCGAGCCCTGCACATCGGTCTTGAGCACGACCTTGAAGACCTTCTTCTGGCCTTCCTCGATGTTGGCAAAGAGATCTTCCATGGTGGCGCGGCGGCGCGTCACCAGCTTGGCCTGACGAGCCTCCTCAAGGCGTTCCTCACTGAGGCGACGCACGGAGCGCTCGCTGTCCATGACCACAACCTCGTCGCCCACGCGGGGCATGTCGCTGAAACCCACCAGCTCAACGGGCATGCCGGGACGCACTTCGCGCACGGCCTGGCCGCGATCGTCAAGCAGGGCCTTGCTCTTGCCCCAATGCGGTCCGCAGATGAAGGGTTGACCCAC
This sequence comes from Prosthecobacter sp., assembly GCA_030833205.1. Lineage (GTDB taxonomy): Bacteria > Verrucomicrobiota > Verrucomicrobiia > Verrucomicrobiales > Verrucomicrobiaceae > Prosthecobacter. The sequence goes on along the minus strand of JAURHS010000013.1, from coordinate 2,288 downwards.
CTTGAGGGTGCCTTGGCGGACGATCACCGTGGCCACAGGTCCCTTGCCTGGCACCATGCTGGATTCAATCACCGTGGCGCGCGCCGGTGCCTTGGGGTCAGCCTTGAGTTCGAGCACCTCGGCCTGCAGGGCCATGGTCTCGAGAAGATTGTTGATGCCATCTCCAGTGCGCGCAGAGACTTCCATGACTTCGATCTCGCCGCCCCAGTCCACCGGCGCCAGACCGATCTCCTGCAGCTGCGATTTGACGCGCAACACATTGGCGGCGGGCAGGTCACACTTGTTGATGGCGACCATGATCTGCACCTCGGCGGCGCGAGCATGGTTGAGGGCCTCGCGGGTCTGCGGCATGATGCCGTCGTCGGCAGCAATGATGAGCACCACGATGTCGGTGACATGGGCGCCGCGGGCGCGCATGCCGGAGAAGGCGGCGTGACCGGGAGTGTCAATGAAAGTGATGGGCTTGCCCTCGTGGAAAACACTGTAGGCGCCGATGTGCTGAGTGATGCCACCGGCTTCGCCGTCGGTCACCTGGGTCTTGCGGATGGCGTCGAGCAGCGAGGTCTTGCCGTGATCCACATGGCCCATGAAGGTGATGATGGGCGCACGCAATTCGAGCTTCTCCTGCTCGACTTCCTCGATGACCTGGGGCGGAGGCTCGACGATGACCTCCTCGACCTTGTGCACGCCGGCTCCCTTCTCGCGCTTCTCGCGCTCGAGCTTGAAGCCGTGCTTCTCACAAACCTTCTCGGCCACATCCAGCTCAATGGCCTTGTCGGCATTGGCCACAAAGACCTTCAGGTTGATCAGATCGGCGATGATCTTGAAGGGGCGCAGGCCCATCTTCTCGGCCAGATCCTTGACGATGATTGGCGGCTTGAGGTGGATGATTTTTTCGCCTGCCTCGTTGACCTCATAACCAGGTGCGGCTGCCTCGACGGGCGGCGGCGGCGGCGCAGGGGGCGGCACGCTTACCGGACCGGCAACAATCACCGGTCCTGAGGACACTGGCCCCACTTCCTTGATGCGCGAGATGGGCGGCAATGCCGTGGCCACGGGGGCCTCCGTTGCGGGACGCGCGCGCTTTGCCTTGGGTTTGTCCTCTTCTTCAAAGAGATTCAGAGCGTCTTTCTTCTGGTCGTCCACCGTCTTGCGCGTCGAGGCCGTCTTCTTGGCCGCTGTCTTGGCTGCCGCTTCTTCGGCCGGGGCCTCGGCGGTCACCTCAGGCGCAGGCGTCTCGGGCTTGGCGCCAATTCTGGGCAGCGCGCTGGTGGAGGCCTTGCGCGTGGAAGGCGCCTTGGGCGCCTTGACCTTCTCATCGTCAATCAGCGAAACCACCTCCTTCTTCTTGGCCGTTTTCTTGGCCGCGGCAGTGGCTTCCAGTCCAGCCTCAGCGGGTGCGCTGGGGCTGTCTTTGCTGGTTTTCGAGGAGGAGGGGCGGGAGGGCATGTGAGAGGAATGGAGCCGCGGGAGCGGCCAGAGAAGCAGACGGGAGGAGAAACGGGTTCTTTCGGGCGGAGAGGCTCATGGCTACTCTCCAACGGGCGGGTTGTAGGACTTGATTCGTTCGTAGACCTGTTGGCCCAGGGAGGTGTCGCCGGCGAGGGCATCAACCACATCCTCCAACTCAACTTGGCGCAGCAGTTGCAGGTCGCCCATGCCGCCAAGCACCAGCTTGCGCGCGGTTTCCTGATTGATGCCCAGTGCCGTGGCGAGGTCGTGTGAGGCGTGGTCCATCTGGCCTTCGAAAACTTCCTCGGCATGCTCGTCGCGCTCGATCTGCAGCTCCATGCCCACCAGGCGCGAGGTCAGGCGCGCATTCTGGCCGCGACGGCCAATGGCCTTGGAGAGTTCATCCTCGCGCACCGTCAGGCGCGCGGCCTTGCGGTCCGGAGTGATCTGGATGCTGAGCACCTTGACTGGACGCAGCGCCTCCTTGATGAACTCAGCGGGATCGGCGTTCCAGCGGATGATGTCCACCTTCTCGTTGTTGAGTTCGCGTACGATGTTCTTGACGCGGTTGCCCTTCAGGCCCACGCAGGCACCCACGGGGTCCACCTTCGGATCGGAGCTGTGAACCGCCACCTTGGTGCGATAGCCAGGCTCGCGGGAGATGCTGGCGATCTCCACCGTGCGGTCACCAATCTCAGCCACTTCAAATTCAAACAGACGACGCACAAAATTGACATGGGCGCGGCTGAGCACGATTTCAGGGCCACGCGCACCTTCCTTCTCAACCGCCTTGACATAAAAGCGCATGCGGTCGCCAATGGTGTATTCCTCAGTGG
>JAURHS010000158.1 GCA_030833205.1 Prosthecobacter sp. | reverse complement strand
GGATGGCTGCGTTGGGCGTCTCGCCGTTGTCTAAGCGACAGCGGCTTCGCCACCCGCCTTGCCCTCCGGGGCCCCGGCGCTCGCAAACTCAAATGGGCGCGGCGGATTTGGTGAGGGGCTTGGTCTGGTCAGGTTGCCGGGATCAAACCAAGCACTCGGCGATTTGCACGGCGTTGAGGGCGGCGCCCTTGAGCAGTTGATCGCCGACGACCCAGAAGGAGAGGCCGTTGGTGAGGGCGCAGTCCACGCGCAGGCGGCCAACGGCGCAGTCGTCCTGTCCGGCAATGTTCAAGGCCAGGGGGTATTGCTTGTTGGCGGGATCGTCAATGACCTGCAGGCCTGGGGCGGCTCGCAGGACTTCATAGGCGCGCTGAAGGTCCACGGGCTTTTCGAATTCAGCGGCAATGGCGATGCTGTGGGCGCGGAAGACGGGGATGCGCACGCAGGTCACTGAGGCGCGGAAGTCCGGGTGGCCCATGATTTTGCGGCCTTCGTTTTCCATCTTCATCTCTTCCTTGGTGTAGCCATTGTCGAGGAAGGCGTCGACGTGTGGGATGGCGTTGAAGGCGATTTGATGCGGGTAGACCTTGGGGGCGCAGTCCAACTTGGCGGCGTCCCAGGCGCGATTCTCCGAGGCCCAGAGGCGGCTTTGTGCAGCGAGTTCTTCGATGGCCTGCGCGCCAGTGCCCGAGACGGCTTGGTAGCTGGAGGCCACGATGCGCTTGACGCCAAAGGCCTGGTGCAACGGGTAGAGGGCCATCAGGGAGATGGCGGTGGTGCAGTTTGGGTTGGCAATGATGCCGCGATGCTTGGCGATGTCGGCCTTGTTGATTTCAGGGACCACCAAGGGGGTGTTGGGGTCCATGCGGAAGAAGGAGGAGTTGTCCACCACCACGGCGCCGGCCTTGACGGCTGCGGGGGCGAAGTCGCGTGAGATGCCGCCACCGGCGCTGAACAAGGCGATGTCCACGCCGCCGAAGCTTTCTGTGGTGAGTTCCTGCACGGTGAGGGGCTGGCCTTTGAAGGTCATGGTCTTGCCGGCGCTGCGGGCGCTGGCAAGCAGGGTGAGTTTGCCCACGGGGAAGTGGCGCTCTTCGAGGCAGCGCAGCATTTCCACGCCCACGGCTCCAGTGGCTCCGACGATGGCGACATGCTTGGGGGTACTCATGAGGGGAAGGGGAATGGGGTTGCCGCCACAGGCGCGGCGGGGCGCAAACAGTATCCTTTCGCTCAATCTTGGCAAGTCCGGCATGGCGGGTCCATCGGGCCAGGGCGGTGCTGGAGGCGGCTGCGCTGGACTCGATGCGCTGGGTTTGGCCTGAGGCCACAGGCTCGCTGTGAGGAAGGGCGGTGGCCGAGGCCCGGTTGGGCGCGGCAAGCAAAAGGGGGTCGGACACTGAATGTCCGACCCCCTTGGGTGTCCTGCTCCGTCCTCAATGAGGGCGGGCCGGGTTGAAGTGACTTAGACGATTTCCACGCCGGGCACCTTTTGGCCAGGGATGGCAATCGGGTACCAGCCGTCGGCGTTGGGTTCCACTGGGGCCTTGGTCTCGGTGGTGACGATGGCGGGCATGTGCTGCACCTTGCTGTTGAGGGCCTCTTCCCACTTGATTTCCTTGCCGGAGTAGGTGGCCATGCGACCAAGCACTGCGGTCATCGTGGACTCGGCACCGTAGTAGGCGTTGTTCAGCGGCTTGTTGTCGCGGATGGCGGCCTGCAGGGTGTCGTGCTCGACTTGGTAGGGATCGGGGTCACCACTGCGACGGGCGTTGCGGCGGCCTTTGGCGGCGGCGCCATCAGCAGCGGCATCGGCTCCAGAGGCGGCGCCACCGGGGCGATACTTCCAGATGGTCTCGCCCTTGTGGTTGTTGGCGTAGCAGCGGCCGGCGTTGTCGAGGTAGATCTTACCCTTGGTGCCGGTGAATTCTTCGCGCACGGCGTTGTACACGCCGGACTGGTGGCGGCACTGGCTGTTGACGCGCACGCCATTGGCGTAGGTGTACTCGACATAGTGGTGGTCGTAGATCTGGCCCCACTTCTTGTCCACGCGCTGCTGGCGTCCGCCCATGCCCTGAGCACTGACTGGAGGACCGCCCAGGAACCAGTTGGCCACGTCGATGTTGTGGATGTGCTGCTCGTTGATGTGGTCGCCGCAAAGCCAGGTGAAGTGGTACCAGTTGTTGACCTGATACATCAGCTCGGACTGGCCGGGTTGACGGTCGCGGAACCAGATGCCTCCGCCGTTCCAGTAGACCTGACCGGCGACGATCTCGCCGATGATGTCCTGTTCCTTGACCTGACGCAGCGCGTCCTGGTAGCAGTTTTGGTAGCGGCGCTGCAGGCCCACCACGACCTTGAGGTTTTTCTCATCGGCCACCTTGGCCATTTCCAGGACCTTGCGCACGCCTGGGGCGTCCACGGCCACTGGCTTTTCCATGAACACATGCTTGCCGGCGAGAATGGCAGCCTCGAAGTGGTAGGGGCGGAATCCCGGAGGGGTGGTGAGGATCACCAGATCGCAGCTGTCGATGACTTTTTTGTAGCCGTCGAGGCCGGAGAAGATGCGTGAGTCGTCCACCTTGACCTTGTCAGCGTGCTTGGTGCGCAGGTTGGAGAGAGCGCCCTCGGCCTTCTCCTTGAAGGCATCGCAGATGGCATGCAGAACCACGCCTTCCTGCTTGGTGCTCAGGGCCTGATTGGCAGCGCCCGAGCCACGGCCGCCGGAGCCGATGAGGCCGACTTTGATTTGATCGCTGCCGGCAGCCCAGGCGGACTGGGCCACGGTGAGGGCACCGGCGCCAACGGCGGCGGTTTTGCCGAGAAACTCACGGCGCGTATTGGGGGTTGGGGAGGTGGGGTTCATGAGAGTCGGAGGTTGGGTTCTTTGACAGAAGGGGAGGTGGAGCAGGGAGACAAAACGCGGCACAGGGCGGCAAAATCTCAGCAAAGCAGGGCCGAACTTAGGCCAGGGCCTTGCGGATTAGGGCAATGCCCTCCTCATAGACCTGTTGGGTCGAGGGGAAGAAATCGCGCCAGACTCGGGTGGCGGCCGCCAGATCCGGCAGCGCACCGCCGAAGGCCTCAATGGTCATCCAACCGTCATAGCCGATGCTGCGCAGGAACTGGATCTGCTCGATGAGATTGATGTGCCCGCGCCCAGGTGTGCCGCGGTCGTTTTCGGAGATGTGCACATGGTTGAGCTTGCCACTGGCAAACACCGTGCGGATCGCCTCCAGCGGGTTCTTCTCCTCAATGTTGGCGTGGAAGGTGTCGTACATGGTGCCGAAGTTGGGGTGGTCCACCCGCTTCACATAGGAGGCGGCCTGCTCCATGGTGTTGAGCAGATGGGCCTCGAAACGGTTCAGCGCCTCAATGGCGCAGCGCACACCTGCATCCTGGGCCACACCGGCAATGGCGCGGTGCACTCCAGCCGCATTTTCCAATTCCGCCTCAGAGGGGAACTTGCCACTGAACTGCCCCAGCACCTGATAGTAGGGACCGCAAAGAGTCTGCACACCGGCGGCGTGCGCGCATTCAATGACGCGCTTGAGGTGATCCACCGCCCCCTGACGGTTGGCCGCATCCGCCGAGATGGCGTTGTGCGCCTCATCAGGCAACACCGTCACCGCGGTGGCCTGGAGGCCGTGGTCGCGCAGCAGTTTGCCAATCTGCGCATAATGCGCCGGTGAGCTCACATCAAAAATCGGCAACTCCACCCCATCATAACCCGCTTTCTTGAGGCTCTCGATGGTGGCAAAATGTTCTTCGGTCACATGACCGGTCCACAACAGCAGGTTAAATCCAATTTTCATGAGTAAGGGGATGAGGGAAGGGCTGCGACACTAGAAAACAAACGGCTGCAGCGCAAGACCAGTCTTTGCCACCACCCCCTGCATCAGCGCCCAACCCAGCCAGAGAAATCCCGGGAAGTTTTCCCCGCCTGTCGCGTTGAGAGGCAAGCCTCAAGACCATGATTGCCTCTGCTCCCAACCTCCGACGCCGGCCCCAGCCAAGGCTGGCCTTGATTCGCCTCGCCCAGCGTTGCCGCCTGCTTTTGCTTGCCAGCGTCGCCCTCAGCGGCCCGCTCGCAGCGCAGGGCAAACCAGACCAAAGCGCCGCGCTGGCCGGCATTCGCGTCCTGTCCGACCTGCCCTATGTGGAAGGCGGCAGCAAGAGCCAACGCCTGGATCTCTACCTGCCCGAGGCCAGCCCTCAGGCCCCACTGCCCCTGATTGTGCACATCCACGGCGGGGGTTGGCGGGCCGGCAACAAAGCCCCCTGTCCAGTCGCGGCCATGGCACGCCAAGGCTACATCGTCGCCAGCGTCGAATACCGCTTCAGCCAAGAGGCCCTCTTTCCAGCGCAGATCCAGGACTGCCAAGCCGCGATCCGCTACCTGCGAGCCCACCACAGGGAGCACCACATCAACCCTGAGCGCGTCGGCGTGATTGGCGGCAGCGCCGGCGGCCACCTCAGTGCCCTCGTCGGCATGGCTGGTGGCCGTGCTGCCTTCGAACCCATCGGTCAACACCGCGACCAAAGCGACCGCGTTCAAGCCGTCTGCGACATCTACGGCCCCGCCGACTTCACCCGCGTCATTCAACAGGCCAAGGACGATCCCCAGGTGCGCAACATCTTTCAGTTCAACAGCCCTAGCGACCCCTACTCCAGCCTCATTGGCAGCGAACTTGGCGACAACCCCAAGGCCCGCGCCGTCAGCCCCCTGCATCACATTCATCCCAAGGCCCCGCCGGTGCTCATTCTCCACGGCACCGCCGACAAGCTCGTCCCCTATGCCCAGAGCACGGAATTCGCCAAAGCCCTCAAGGCTGCCGGCATTCCTGTCTGGCTGCAGACTCTGCCTGGCGCCGGGCATGGCGGCCCGGCCTTCGGCCACCCCGCCCTGCAACAACTGACCCGCGACTTCTTCGCCAAATACCTCAAGGACCAAACACAACTCACCCTGCGCCTCGTCCCCGAAGATCAGATTACCACCCCCTGATCATCTCGCCCGAATCACCACCCTCTGATCCGCCCTCTCCCTCGCCGTCCTCAGATCACCCGGCAACGCTCGAGAGCGCAGGGGCTGCAGCGCACATGGGGTTGCCCCCGAGACACTCACCCAGATTCCCCCTGCCTCTGCTCGAGAGCAGTGGGTGGCATGGCGGGCACCAAGAGCCTGAGAAAGAGAAGCCGGACCAGAGCCATCGACTAAGAGGCATGGAGGCAGGAGCGTGGAAACCCGAACGCTGAGCGAACCAAGCCTCAGAAGGATTCTCTTTTGGCAGTCTGCCTCATTTATAGGGATCGAAATCTAGTCTAGATATCGGACTAAGGTGGCAAATGGCGAAGATATCTATTTTAGTTTTATAGCGAAGGTTTTTCGTAGGGAATCCTCGCCATTTCTGGCCTCCATTCATACTCGGAGGGTTTATCCATTAGCCACCTCTGGGTAACAGAATTGTCCTTTTGTACACTAAGTACTAAGCGCCTTGGGTCTCTAAAACTATCTTTAGAAACTGAGAAGTTTTTGTGGTTTATATATTTTTCCGTGGATTCCCACTCGAGAGAAACTAAATTAGTCATAGTTAAAGGTGGGCTAACTAGATATGATTTAGAAGAATCTTTTGCTAGAAATCCAATAAAATATTTGTCACTGTTGATGGAAATTGATGCGTTCAGCATGTCTTTATTAGTGCAGTTTTCCACTCGGAAGTAAGAAAAAATTGGCCCGATGCAACTTATGTTATTAGAGGTTATTAATAACACTAAAATTAGTTTTTTGAGTGAATTGGCATTCATCGTTCAAGGCGGTTATTGGTATTAACTGGAGAGAGGCTTGCATGAGAGTCCCAGGCCCAGTCGAAGGTCACTGCACGAAATAAAAGGTTGGCGGCAGCGTGACCAAGCCCTCCGTTGTTGTGTGGAGTCGTTGAGGGATCGAGGTCTCTGGGGCCAATATTGTTGAGAGGTACTCCTGCCGCTCTCGCCTGGGAGTGGATAAAATCCAGAGGCGCTTTAGATAGTGTGCAATTGCGGTCTCCGCCGTAGTTGGTTCGATCCCATGCTCCTCCGATGTCAGAGTGGTCGCCTCTAAATCCTCGCTCGATAAATCGCTGGCCTAGTCCGGGTTGTCCGATTCTGGTCAATGGGAAGAGTGCCCTTCTTTCGTCCATGGCGAAAGCGTGCGCTACGGTTTTCACATTTGGGGGAATGCGAAGATTTACTCCGGGATTGACATTGTTTCCTGGAATGCCCATTGATGCCACCATGTCGAAGAGGCCAATAAAGCGAATGTTGACCTGATAGCGCTTTCCAGATGAGTCACTAACACCTCGCTCATGAATTAGATTTGCAAAGGTGACTGCGATAGAAGCCCCACGGCTAAAGCCAAAGATATCTACATTTTTATCACCATTTCTCCAATTAAGTTGAAATTCCTTGTAGGCTATCTCAGCCCTGTGACCCACCCCAACGCCAAAAAGCCCACCAGTGAATTTATTGTCGAAGAGACATCTAAGGCCTGTAAAGCCTGTTCCAGGGCCATCGTGATAAAATCCTTTGCCCTGATATAAGGCGCTGAGTAGGAACACATGGTCCTTATGTTCTTTCCTATTCCAAGTGCCGTCAAAGAAGTAGCCAGCCAACCCCTCAGGGTCGAACTTGCTCCAGGGGTTCTGGTTGACATAGGCGTAGAGGTTGGGGCCGTCAACGAAGCCTGCAGGGTCGAGGGTGAGGTAGGAGAGGGTGACAGGGTCGCGGTAGCGGTGGTGGTCGTTGACCAAGCCGGTTTCGTCCTCTTCCTTGCTGTTGCTGCGCTGGCGGTCTGCGTTGCTGCCGGTTTCCTTGGGGCGCCGACCTGAGGCGTCATAGGAGGCAGTCCAAGTCAGAGCGCCCGTGCTGTCGGTTTGTGCGATGAT
>JAURHS010000209.1 GCA_030833205.1 Prosthecobacter sp. | reverse complement strand
GGCTTAGCGCTGTGAAAAGCTGGCTATAATCTAGGACTTCCTTCTGACGAAGGAAATGGCCTCAGGAGATATAGCTCAGTTGGTGAGAGCGCGGGATTCATAACCCCGAGGTCGGTGGTTCAAATCCACCTATCTCCACCACATACCTAAGGGACAGAATTTCTCTGCCCCTTTTCTTTGCCCCGCAGGGCCAGTATTGGCGCGGTTTTCGCGTTTTGCCTCAACCTCTTTGCCTAAGAAATACGTTGATTTCGAGTTCTTGGGATACCTCTATTTGCGTGCGGCCGAAAAAGCGCTCGCGGCAATCCGGACCATGCTCGGGTGTAGTGTTCCGAGCTTTGGATTTTGTCCGTGCGGCGCTTGGGGTGGAACCGAGAAGTATGCGTCGTTGAACGGAAGTTCTAAAACGTGTCTCAGGTCGAATTTTGTGTCGTAGCTTAGGCCTGCACTTTTATAGGCGGCAGGATGCTCGCTGTTAGCGACTCTGAACTTCCCACGGTATAGGCGATCCGTCTTTTGGCTGGTCCCATAGGCCACACTCACGAAGATCATGCCTTCGTCGTCCTCTTTAGTTGAAACGATGAGGCCTGGGCGTGGTTTCGGTTTTGGGTGAATGTTGTCGGGGAAGTGGCACCAGACGATTTCACCAGCCGCGGGTTCCGGCCACCAGCGCATCAGGCGTTTTCCACTTCAAACAGACTGCTGCGGAGGGTGCCGCCTTTGGCTTTGGGCGCAGATTTTTTAACTTGGCTGAGTTGGGCTTTGGTCAAGGCTCCCTCATCCGCTTCGTATTGCGGCAAAAACTTGGTAGCCAGCTCATGCAGGGCCAAGTGGATCACCTGCGTTTCGTCAACGCCCAGCACATCCGCTAGTCGTTTGGCTGTTGTGCGTGTCACGCCAGTTGCACTGTCTTGCGGGCGATAACGAAAGGCGATTTGGGCTGTAGCAGCTTTCATCCCCAGGCTCCTCGTGATTGGATATCTTAAAGATATCATGTGGGCTGGAAGCTGTCAACAGAACGTGGGAAGGCTTGGCGCTCGATGGGTCAAGAAACTGAAGTCATGGGCTAAGTCGGCCGGTAAACCCTTCGCAGCTCATCGGTGCTCAAGCTCCATCACGGCAAAATAGAGCAAGATCAGTCACTTTGCTCAGCAAACACCCCCATGCCCACCCCCCATATCCTCATCGTCGGCGGCGCCGGTTACATCGGCTCGCACCTACGACACGCCCGACGGCACCTGCATCCGCGACTACATCCATATCGAGGATCTGTGCTCCGCGCACTGGCTGGCCCTGCAGTCGCTCTTCAACGGGGCGGGCAGTCAGGCCTACAACCTGGGCAACGGCACCGGGTTTTCGGTGCAAGCGGTGATTGAGGCGGCTGAGCGTGTCACCGGGAAAGTCATTCCCGTCGTCGAAGGGGCCCGCCGCGCCGGCGACCCTGCTCGCCTGGTGGCCGACTCACGCCTGGCGCGTGAGCAACTGGGCTGGCAGCCTCAATTCGCGGCCTTGGACACCATCATTGGGCATGCATGGCAGTGGGAAGTGAAAAGCCGCTAACCCCTCACTCCACACTCACATTCACCTCATACCCATGCGATTTCAAGAGCGCATTGCGCTGGGCCTCGGCCAGGTCGGCCGCCACCATCTCGGCGCACATCTCTTGCACCGTGATCTCGGGCACCCAGCCGAGTTTGGCTTTGGCTTTTGAGGGGTCGCCCAGCAGGGTCTCCACCTCGGTGGGGCGGAAGTAGCGTGGGTCCACGCGCACCACGATGTCGCCCACCTTCAACGACGGGGCCTTGTTGCCTTCAATGGAGGACACTATCGCCACCTCGTCCACACCCTTGCCTTCAAATCGCAGGGTGATGCCCAGCTCTGCAGCACTCCAGGCGATGAACTGGCGCACGCTGTACTGCACGCCGGTGGCAATCACAAAGTCCTCAGGCTGGTCTTGCTGCATCATCAGCCACTGCATGCGCACGTAGTCCTTGGCGTGGCCCCAGTCGCGCAGGGCGTCGAGGTTACCCATGTACAAACACGTGTCCAAGCCCTGCGCCATGTTGGCCAAGCCACGCGTGATCTTGCGCGTCACAAACGTCTCGCCGCGGCGGGGTGATTCGTGGTTGAACAAGATGCCGTTGCATGCGTAGATGCCATACGCCTCGCGGTAGTTCACCGTGATCCAGTAGGCGTACATCTTGGCCACCGCGTAGGGGCTGCGTGGGTAGAAGGGCGTGGTTTCCTTTTGCGGAATTTCCTGCACCAGGCCGTAGAGCTCGGAGGTGGAGGCTTGGTAAAACCGGGTCTTCTTCTCCAGCCCCAAAATACGGATTGCTTCCAAAATGCGCAAGGTGCCGATGGCATCCACATCTGCCGTGTACTCGGGCGACTCAAACGACACCGCCACGTGGCTCATGGCGCCCAGGTTGTAAATCTCGTCCGGCTGCGTTTCCTGGATGATGCGAATCAGGTTACTGGTGTCGCTCAGGTCGCCGTAGTGCAGCTTGAAGCGCGCGTTGTCCACGTGCGGGTCCTGGTAGATGTGGTCCACGCGCTGCGTGTTGAAGAGCGAGGCGCGGCGCTTGATGCCGTGCACCGTGTAGCCCTTCTCGAG
>JAURHS010000104.1 GCA_030833205.1 Prosthecobacter sp. | reverse complement strand
CTCCTGCAGGAGGCGTGGCGTTGGCCGGAGGCTGGCCGGGTTGAGTGGGAGCACCGGCGTTTGGCGGCGGCGGAGGCGTGCCCACGGGTGGACGGGTGGCTCCGTTGGGAGGGGTGGCGTTGGACGGGGGCTGTCCGGGTTGAGTGGGGCCACCGGCGACAGGAGGCGGCGGAGGCGTGCCCACGGGTGGCTGGGTGGCTCCTGAAGGAGGCGTGGCATAGGCTGGAGGCTGCCCAGGTTGAGTGGGAGCACCGGCGTTTGGCGGCGGCGGAGGCGTGCCCACGGGTGGCCGAGTGGCTCCTGCAGGAGGCGTGGCGTTGGCCGGAGGCTGGCCGGCTTGAGTGGGAGCACCGGCGTTTGGCGGCGGCGGCACTCCAACTGGCGGATTGGGGGCCCCTGTGGCAGTGCCACCGGTGGGCGGCGCTGGCGGCGGCTGGGGCGGCCGGCCTGTGGAATTCTGTCCCATGGCGAGTCCAGCGCTGCAAAGCAGCAGCAGGGCCCATTGATGCGCATTGGTTTTCATGGCGGTCTTGGGGTTTGGTGTTGTGGTTTGAGGCCAGTAGCCTCTCTTCACCGCTACCCTGCAAAGTCTTAGTTAAACCCTGATGTCAAAACCAGCCTCAAATTGTAAAGACTAGGTAAAAATTGAGCAGTTTTGCGCCTAAACCCGCCCCTTCGATTGCCTAAGCAGATCCTCCAGGTAAACCGGGAGCCCTCCTTGTTGTGCGCTGAGTTCTGCCGCCATGAGGAAGGCGTGAAGGCGCAGGGTTTCGTCCGCTGAAACGGGTGGCTCAAGGTTGAAAAAAAAGCGCACAACCGCCTCCAAAAGACCTTGATAATTAGCGCTTTGTTGCATTGATCGCGCCGGCTTTCCCGGGTCGAGTCGGCGCAGTCCGTAGGCGCGGGAGTCCATGGGCTCGTCGTGCAGGGCCAGCACGCTACCCCTCCGCCCGCCAGACCAAAGCCCTTGGGCCAGGCTGCGATTGCCCTTGCGCTGGCAGCTCACGGACTCGCAGCTTGCTCCCATCAGGGTAAACAGCGCCTCGGCGCTGTGGATGGCGTAGAAAAACCAATCGGGGTGGCCGGGCAGGCTGGGTGCAGGCCCGCTGGCCTCGGCACTGACGGCCGGGCCGCCTTGAGCCATGGCCTGCACCTCAGGCCAGAAGCGCGTGGCTGATGAACTGAAAAACGGCACCTGCGCCTCAGCGGCTTCCTCGACCAAGGCGATGGCGTCGCCAAGGCTGGCGGCGAGGGGTTTGTCCACGAAGAAGGGCTTGCGCGTTGCGATCACCTCGCGGGCCTGGGCGAGATGCCTGCGCCCATCCAGGCTCAAGATCATCACCGCATCGCAGTGCTGAGCCAGCTGGTTGATGTCCTGCACCAGATGCAGGCCGTGCTGTTGTTGCAGTTGGGTGCAGAAGCCGTCAATGCGGCCGCGGCTTAGTTCCAAATCGGCGCTGTGCTGTGGCCACAGCGCCGTGATCACCGCGCCCTGCAATGCCGCGGGTTTTGCATCCGCATTGAGCAGGGCGGCAAAGGCCGGCGCGTGCGAGGTGTCGCCGCCGATCACGCCGATGCGCAAGGGGTCGGGGCGCGCAGCGCCCATGTCAGTTCAGGGGCTTGAGTTGTGGCAGGGTGAACTTGCCATCCTTGCGAATGAGCTTGCCATCGAACCAGATTTCGCCGCCGCCGTAATCCGGGCGCTGGATGCAGACCAGATCCCAGTGCACCTGGCTGCGGTTGCCGTTGTCGGCAATGCCTTCATAGGCCTGACCAGGCGTGAAGTGGAAACTGCCGGCGATCTTCTCGTCGAAGAGAATGTCGCGCATGGGGTGGCGGATCTCGCGATTGAAGCCAATCGCGAACTCTCCGATGTAGCGCGCGCCATCATCGGAATCGAGGATGCGGTTGAGCGCCTCCGTGTTGTTGGCGCTGGCCTTGACGATGCGTCCACGGGAGAACTCCAGGCGCACCGAGTCAAAGGCGATGCCCTGATAAATGGTGGGTGCATTGTACTGAATCACGCCCTCCACGCTGTCCTTGACTGGAGCGCTGAAGCACTCGCCATCGGGGATGTTGTGGGTGCCGCCGCAGGCAATGGATTTGAGACCGCGCAGCGAGAATCTCAGGTCGGTGCCTGGGCCCTTGATGTGGACCTCGCGGGTTTGGTCCATGAGCTTTTTGAGGGCCTGCATGGATGGCTTGAGGGCGGCATAGTCCAGCAGACAGACGCGGAAGAAGAAATCTTCGAAGGCCTGTGTGCTCATGCCGGCCTGCTGCGCCATCGAGGCCGTGGGCCAGCGCAGCACGCACCAGCGGGTGTGGGACACGCGCTGATTCTGCAGCGGGCGCAGCGCGGCCTGCACCAGCTTCATCTGGGTGGCGGGCACATCGCTGGACTCCGTGATGTTGTGGCTGCCGCGCACGGCGATGTAGGCGTCCATCTCCTTCATCATGGCCAACTGGTGCTTGCCGATGAACTCATACTGCTCAGGCTTGGCGTGCAGCAGCATCTCGCGACTCACGCGGCTGTCGTGCAGGAAGATCACGGGATGGGCCTTGGCCTGGGCCACGGCGCGCACCAAGGCCTCACCAACGCTTGGCGGCGTATCGAAGCAGTCAATCCACACCTTGTCTCCCTTGCGGATCTTGGTGGAATGGGCAACCAGGGCGCGGGCGAGTTGATCAATGCGGGGGTCGTGCATGGCGTGGAAAGGTGTGGGCTCTCAGGCTGGCTACGCCTGAGCACAAGGCAACGGTTATTTTTTGCGCGCCTTTCTGCGCTCAGCAAACCTCGACACCGCGGGCGCGGGTGGCGCGGAACCACTCGACATAACGCGCCACGCCCTGGGCCACGGCGGTGCCGGGCTGGAAGCCAAGCAAGGCGCGGGCCTTGCTGACATCGGCCGAGGTCAGGGGCACATCGCCGGGTTGATCCGGCAATTGCCGAATGACGGCTTTCTTGCCCAGAGCCGCCTCGATGGTGGCGATCAATTCGTTGAGGGTGACACACTGCGACCCGCCCAGATTGAACATCTCGCAGGGCTCGCCCTCGCGGCGCTTGAGCGCTCCCATGATGCCATCGACAATATCGTCGATGTAGGTGTAATCGCGCGCGCTGCTGCCATCGCCAAATTTGTCAATCGGCAGACCGTCCTCGATGAGACGGGTGAACTTCGAGATGGCCAAATCCGGGCGCTGCCCAGGGCCATAGACGGTGAAGAAACGCAGGCAGACGGTCTTGATGCCGTGCAGGCGGCTGTAATTGGAGCAGATTTGCTCGCCCGCCAGCTTGGTCATGGCGTAGGGGCTGATGGTCTGCAGAATCGGGTCCTCCTCGCTGAAGGGCACCTTGCGGTTGATGCCGTAAACCGAGGAGGAACTGGCAAACACGAACTGCGTCACCCCGTGAACGCGCGCTGCCTCAAGCAGGCGAAAGGTGCCCAGGATGTTGGTGTTGATGTAAAGCTCGGGCTCCTCAATGCTGGGGCGCACACCGGCCCGCGCCGCCAGATGCAGGACTGCCTCAAAACCGCCTTGGGCAAAGACTTCCTCTAGCAGGGCCGCATCCGTGATGTTGCCCTCAATCACCTTCACCTGCGGGCCCAGCGCGGCGATGTTGGCGCGCTTGATGGCTGGGTTGTAGTAATCGTTGAACTCATCGAGGATGGTCACCTTGCAGCCCATGCCCAGCAGACGCCTGGCGCAGTGCGAGCCAATGAAGCCGGCACCGCCGGTGACCAGGATGTTGGAGGGGGTGAAGGCTGAGGACACGGCTTGGCTTGCAGTTGTGGCATGTTGGGGGGCTTTGCAATCCCGCGCCAATCAAAAAAAACCGCATGGCCCATGGGGTACCGCGATGAGGGCTTGTCTGCGCGCCTTGTTTGCGCTGCACTGCCCACCCATGAGAGCATTGGTTCTGTTGTGGGTCTTTACCGGTCTCGCCCTGGCCGCCCTGGTCAATGAGGTCTCCATCAAGACCGAGGGCCAACGCCGCATCCTGCGCTCAAACGGCATCGCCGATCATCCGGTTGGCCAGTTCCCCAATCGCGGCAACCCCAACCGCATCAGCGCTCAGGCCTACGAATTCACCCTGCCCCTGAAACCCGTGCTGGCTGCGCAGCCTCAGCCCGCGGCCTTTGCCTTTTTTGGCGTGGCCATCAACGGCGTGCCCTTCGAGGCGGGCACCGGTGAGTTCTGGAATGGCAACCGCGCCTGGAACTACGAGGCCAAGGGAGGCGCGATCCAACTCGGTTTGGACGAGAACGACGCCCATGTGCAACCCGGAGGTCAGTACCATTATCATGCGCTGCCCAAGGGCCTGATGCAGCGCTTCGCCCAGAGCAAGGGCATGAACCTCATCGGCTGGGCCGCCGACGGCTTTCCCATTTACGATGGACGCGGCCATCAGCAGCCCATGGAGGCCGGCAGCCCACTGCAGCCTCTGCGCTCAAGCTGGCAGCTCAAGACCCAGAACCGGCCCGGTGGCAACGATGGCCCCGGCGGCAAGCCCGACGGCAGCTTCACCGCCGACTGGGAGTATGTGAAGGGCAGCGGCGATTTGGATGAATGCAATGGCCGCGTGGGCGTCACGCCCGAATTCCCGCAGGGCACTTATCACTACCAAGTCACCGCCAGCTTTCCCTTTCTGCCGCGCTTCTGGCGCGGTGAGCCCGATGCCAGCTTCCGCAAAAAAGGTCCACCCCCCGGAGGCGCTGGGCCGCGCCGCGGGCGTCGCGGTGGCCCAGGCTTTGGCCCATCGCCCTTCTCGCCTTTTGGTCCCGGGTTTTAGACTTCAGCCTCTGCGCTTGCTGCGCTGAACTCAACGCCGCCGCAGCACCAGCACGATGTCGCTGTACTCGTCATCGAGGCGGCGTTCGGCCTGGATGTCATGCTGGAAGTCGTGGCAGGCCAGCAACTCAAACTCAGGCAGGGCGCGCAGCAGTTGCCGCACCTGTGCCGCGTTGTAGGTGCGGAACTGCCAGTGGGTGATTTGGCGGTGAGTCTTGCTGCCATCGCGAATGCTCAGGCAGGTGGAAATGTCCTCCAGGCGGCGGCGCTTCTGTGCGGGTTGGGTGCGGGTCTCGCAGCGCACCTTGATGCGGCCGCGGCTGGCGCTCCAGCGCTCCACCTCGCCATCGCGGTTTTGATCGTCGCTGAGGTGAATGCCCAGCACCATGAGGCCGCCGGGATGCAGCGCGTTGGCGATGCGCCTGAGGCAGTTGCAGGCGTCCTGCTCGCTGAGCAGGTACTTGAAGCTGCTGACCAGAATGTGCGCCAGATCCACCTTGCCCATGCTCTTGGGGGCCTCAAAGGATTGCAGCCAATCCTGCCAGAGGCGGGCGCGGACTGCGGCCTTCCTCAAGCGTTGGCGGGCAAAGGCCAGCATGGAGGGATTGCCATCAAAGCCGCTGACCTGCCAGCCGCGCCTGGCCATGGCCAACAGCAATCTGCCGCTGCCGCAGGCCGGCTCCAGCAGGCGGGGGCGGCGGCGCAGCGGACGGCCATGGCGTTGGTGCAGGGCCTCGAGGAAGGCGGCCTCGCGCGGGGTGTCGGCATCGAAGATGATGTCGTAATAAAGCGGGGTGTCGTACCAGTCGCGCTCAGTGGCCATGCAGGGGCAGTCCTGACCTGCGGCAGGGGCCTTGTCAATGCCTGTGAGAAGGTCTGCCCTGCCCCCGTAGGTTTCGGGTCGCATTGTTCTGGTTCCATGAAGGCCCTCCCCCCCAGTCGTTTGTTGTTGTCGCTGCTTGTGGCCGCGTTGCCCATGCCTGCAGTTCTCTCGGCGGCAGAGTTGATGTTTGAGAAGGATGTGCGCCCCATCCTCAAGGCGCATTGCACGCACTGCCATGGTGAGGAGGAGAAGCCCGAGGGCGGCGTGGATCTGCGTCTGCGCCGTTTCATGGATGAACTCATCGAGCCGGGGCAACCGGCTCACAGCAAGCTGGTGGAGGTGATCCGCAACGGCGAGATGCCCAAGAAGGGCAAGCCACTCAATGAGGCTGAGATTGGCATCGTTGAGCGCTGGATTGCCCAAGGGGCCAAGGTGGCCAAGGCCGAGCCCAAGACCCTGGCGCCCGGGGCCCTGATCACCGAGGAGGAGCGTGGCTTCTGGTTGTTTCAGCCGGTGCGCCGTCCTGCGGTGCCCAAGCCTGCGGATCCATCGCGGGCACGCAACGCGCTGGATGCCTTCATCCAGGAAGAGCTTTCCAAGGCCGGTTTGAAGATGGCGCCAGAGGCCGATCGCCGCGCACTCTTGCGCCGCGCCTCGCTGGATCTCACGGGCCTGCTGCCCACCCCGCAGGAAGTGGAGGAGTTTGTCAATGATCCCGATCCGCGCGCCTACGAGCGGCGCGTTGAGCGTTTGTTGGGCAGCGAGGCCTATGCCGAGCGCTGGGCCAGGCACTGGTTGGATGTGGCCGGCTACGCCGACAGCAATGGCTTCACCGAGGCCGACAGCCTCAGACCCCATGCCTGGCGTTATCGCGACTATGTCATTGAGTCGATCGCCGCCGACAAGCCCTGGAATCAATTCATCGTCGAGCAGTTGGCTGGCGACGAATTGGCTGGCGCCACGCATGGCGATTATCAAGCCGCCGTGCTCGATCCCCTGCGTCGCAGCCAGTTGGTGGCCACCGGCTTTTTGCGACTGGCGCCCGATGGCACCGGCGACACGGTGGACGATGCCAAGCTGGCCCGCAACCAAGTGGTGGCCGAGCAACTCAAGGTGCTGGGCTCATCACTTCTTGGGGTGACTCTGGCCTGTGCGCAGTGCCACGATCATCGCTACGACCCGATCACCCAGCAGGATTACTACCGCCTGCGCGCCATCTTTGACCCGGCTTATGATTGGGAAAACTGGCGCGCGCCAGGCTCGCGTTTGTACTCGACCTATTCGCCGCAGGAACGGCAGAGGGCTGCGGACATTGAGCAGAGAGCCAAGGCCATTGAGACCGAGGCCAGAGCCATGAGCAAAAAATTCCTCGATGAAATCTTTGAGGTCGAGATCCTCAAGCTGCCTGAGGCGGAGCGCCCGGCCTTCCGCGTTGCCCGCGCCACCCCAGCGGACAAGCAAACCCCGGCACAAAAGGCGCTGATCAAAAAATACCCCTCCGCGCTGGCCACTTATTCGTTGGATCTCTACGACGCCAAGAAACAGGAGCAGGTGAACAAAAAAATGGCTGAGGCCACGGCTCTGCGGGCCACCAAACCCGTGGAGGGATTCATCATGGCCCTCACCGAGGTCAAGGGCCGCCTGCCCGCCTCTCATCTCTTCAATCGTGGCGACCACGAGCAACCCAAACACCCGGTGCAGCCCGGCGAGATGAGTGTGCTGGCGCATCTTGGAGCCGAGGCCCTCAAGCCTCAGGCCACGGCGGCAGGCAGCTCCGGGCGCAGGCTGGCCTATGCGCGTTGGTTGACCAATGGCAAACACCCGCTGGTGGCGCGCACCTTGGTCAATCGCTTCTGGATGCATCACATGGGCCGCGGCCTGGTCAACACGCCGGGTGATCTTGGCTTTCAGGGCGAGCGTCCCACGCATCCGCAACTGCTCGACTACCTGGCTGATGAATTCGTGCGCGGTGGCTGGCAACTCAAGCCTCTGCATCGCCTCATCATGCTCAGCGCGGCCTACCGCCAATCCGCAGTCCATCCGGCCTCACTGAGAGCCGACCCTGACAACCGCCTCTATGGACGGCACTCGCTGCGCCGTCTCGATGCAGAGAGTCTGCGCGATGTCATCCTGCAGGTCAGTGGCCTGCTGGTGCGCCGTCAATGGGGACCGCCCAGTGGCATTGGCCGCGATCCGCAGGGCCGCGTCATTGCCGGCATTGACCGCGGCACCATCACGCTCAACAAGGTTGATCCCGCCGGGGCCGATGATTTCCGCCGCAGCATCTACATGCAGGTGCGCCGCAGCAAGCCCTTGACCGTGCTCGACACCTTCGACGCGCCGGTGATGCAGCCCAATTGCGAGAAGCGCGCCCAGACCACCGTGGCGCCTCAAGCCCTGCTGCTGATGAATGACCAGTTCGTGTTGGATCAATCCCGTCAACTGGCCAAGCGCCTGATCCGCGAGGCCGGCGTTGAGCCGCAGGCCCAAGCCCGCCTGATCTGGCAGTGGCTGTTGGGCCGTCCAGCCCGGGCCGATGAGCTGCAGGGGGCCACCGAGCATCTGCGCGATCAGGAGCGCGCGCTAAGCGAGTATTACCGCAGCCATGCCCCGCCCAAGGGCGTGGTGGTCAATCCCCGCGAGGAGGCGTTGGCCAGTCTGGCTCAGGTGCTCTGCAGCAGCAACGCCTTCCTCTACATCGAATAGGCTGGACTTGGCGCGGCACTGCGGCAGGCGCCGCAGACCCCTCAGGCTTGAGGGTTGCGCCAGTGCGCATGCTGGCTTTGTTGAGTCAGGCCCGATCATGCTGATTGTCTCCCAGTTGCTGCTGCCCGTTGATCACACGGAGGAGGATTTGCGCGCCGCATTGATTCAGCGCCTGAAGTTGCCGGCGGCGCGTCTGCTTGGCCATGAGATCAAACAACGCGCCGTGGACGCGCGGCGCGGGCAGGTGCTTTTGAGCTACACCCTGCGCGTGCGCGTCAGCAAGCCCGACGAGGATGAGGTTTTGGGGCGCAAGCCTGCCGATGCGCAGATTCGCCGCGATCCCGGCATCGAATACCAGCCGCCCAAGGCCATGGCGCCCGCGGGCTCGGAGGGTGAACCTGGCCGCAGGCCGGTGGTGGTGGGCAGTGGGCCTTGTGGACTGTTCGCCGCCCTGCTCCTGGCCCGCGCCGGCAAGCGGCCCATCCTGCTTGAACGCGGCAAGGCCGCAGGGGACAGGGCACGCGATGTCACCGGCTTTTGGCGCCGGGGCTGGGCCTTTGATCCGCAAAGCAATGTGCAGTTTGGCGAGGGCGGCGCAGGCACCTTTTCCGATGGCAAGCTCTACACCCAGATCCGCGACCGCGAGCAGCGCATCCCGTGGATCCTGCGCGAGTTGGTGGCGGCCGGAGCGCCAGCGGACATTTTAATCAAGGCCAAGCCGCACATTGGCACCGACCGGCTCATCACCGTGGTGCGCCATCTGCGCAGCCAGATCATTGAGTTGGGCGGCGAGGTGCGCTTCGGTGCCCAGGTCACCGATTTGCACATCGAGCGCGGCGTGGCCCGTGCCGTGGAGCTTGCGGACGGCAGCGTGATTGAGGCCTCGCTTGTGGTCATGGCGGTGGGCCACAGCAGTCGCGACACCTTTGCCATGCTGCATGCGCGCGGGGTGCCGATGGAGGCCAAGTCCTTTTCCGTGGGCGTGCGCATCGAGCATCCGCAGCGCATGATGGACGAGTCGCTGTACGGCCGATGGTCCGGGCATCCGCGACTGGGTTCTGCCGCCTACAAGTTTGTCGCCCACTGTGGGCAGGGGCGCACGGCCTACAGCTTTTGCATGTGCCCCGGTGGTTTGGTGGTGGCCGCCAACTCCGAGCCCGGCAGCGTGGTCACCAATGGCATGAGCAGCTACGCCCGCGCCGAGTCCAACGCCAACAGCGGCTTCATGGTTGATGTCAGCACCCGCGACTTCGGCAGTGATCATCCGCTGGCCGGCATTGAGTTCCAGCGCGCCATCGAACGCCGCAGCTTTGAGGTGGGCGGTGGCCATTATTTTGCACCGGCCCAGCTGCTTGGCGACTTTCTCGCCGGGCGCGCCTCCACCGGCCCTGGTGCCCTGCAACCCAGTTATGCTCCAGGGGTGAAGTGGAGTGATGTGCGCGAGTGCCTGCCGTCCAGTGTCACGGACACCCTGCGTGCCGCGGTGTCCCAGGTGGTGCGCAAGCTGCCCGGTTTTGATTGGGCCGAGGCGGTGCTCACCGCGCCGGAGACGCGCAGTTCCTCGCCGCTGCGCATCACCCGCGATGAGCAAAGCCTGCAGTCCATTGGTGTGGCGCAGCTCTACCCGGCAGGCGAGGGCGCGGGCTATGCAGGCGGCATCATCAGCGCCGCCGCCGATGGCATGCGCGTGGCCGAGGCGATTTTGCGCAGCACCCAGATTTAACCGACCCAAACGCCGCACCAAAAGATTGGCGCGGCTCCCTGGTGGAGAGCCGCGCCGTGGAGTCAGTGCAACTTCAGGCGCTGCGACGGTCAGCTCACGTCACGGGGCAAAGCGGAAGGTGTGCGCGTCGCCATCGCTGTCAGGATTGGGAGTGAAGTCTGGCTGCAACGAGCTGCTGTCTTCACCGATGACCATGGTGCCCAGGTTGGTGTCGAAGGAGCGTCCGAACTGATCGTTTCGCGTATTGATCGGGGCCTTGATGTAGGCGAACTGGCTCCAGCTGCTGCCGATGCGATTGAAGGCGAAGACCGCTCCTGAAGCCGGGCTGCTGGCATTGTTGGCGTTGCCATTGACGCCCGTGGCATTGCTGGATTCACCAGGGGCGCCGACATACAGGGCATCGCCATCCACATCGAGACTGAAGCCAAACAACTGGTTGGCAACGCTGTTGCTTGCCTTGACATAGGCCTGCTGTGACCAAACGGCATTGCTGCGGGTGAAGACATAGGCGGCGCCAGCACCGGGTTGGCTGTCGTCTGCCTGATTGCCGTTGATGCCGTCGGCGGCGCTGGCCTCCAGGTAGGCCGAGACGGCCAGAGTGTCGCCATTGAGCGGCACACGCCAGCCAAAGCCATCGCCGGCGTCCGTGTTGCTGGCCTTGAGATAGGCTTGCGTCTGCCAGTTGCCCGCGTTGAGCAACAAGACATAGGCCGCCCCAGAGTCCCGAGCGCTGTTGTCAAAGCGATTGCCATTGATGCCGGTGGCAGCGCTGTCTTCAAGAGGGGCGCCCACGGCCAGGGTGCCCTTGTTGAGGCTGACATGATTGCCAAAGTGATCACCGGGATCCGTGTTGATCGCCGTGATGTAGGCGAATTGCGCGCATTGTTTGCTGGTTTTGCGTGTGACGTGATACACCGCACCGGAGTCCTGGGCGCTGTTGTCGGCCTGGTTGCCATTGACGCCGATAGCGGCACTATCCTCCCATAGGGCGCCGACGGCGAGGTCATTGCCGCTGAGGGAAAGACTCCAGCCGAAAAGATCGCCAGTGTTGGTGTTGCTGGCCTTGAGATAGGCCTGCTGAGTCCAGCTTGAACCCAGGGTGAAGATGTAGACCGCACCGGCGGCCTGGGCGCTGTCGTCACTTTGATTGCCATTGATCCCTGTGGCATTGCTGCTCTCAGCGGGGGCGCCAACCGCCAGCGTGGTTCCACTGAGGGAAACGCTGGTGCCAAAGTAATCAAAGGGGTCGGGGTTGCTGGCCTTGAGATAGGCGGAGAGACCCCAAAGACCTGAGGGATTGCGCATGAAGACATAGACCGCGCCGGAGAAGGGGATGGGCCCGCCGGCGGCATTGCCGTTGACGCCGGCAGCGGCGCTGCTGTCAAAGGGCGCGCCCACCGCGATGAGGTCACCGTTGATGGCCACGGCGTTGCCGAAGGCATCGCCAACGCCGGGAGCGTTTTGCGGCGTCACCGCCTGGATCTTGGGTGCCAGCTGATCGGTGAACCCCCAGACTCCATTGCTGCGCTGCGCCGTGTAGGCATCGCCAGCGTCCACGGCTGCCGGGACGCTGGTCTTGTCGCGGTAGGGCGCGCCGATGAGCAGGTCATCGCCACTGATCGCGACCTCAAAACCAAAATTATCCGAAGCGGCGGCATTGGGGGCCTTGAACAGATAGGGTGTGGTGATGTTGTTCCAGGTCAGGGAACCCGGGGCGAGGGTGTACACATAGACGCCACCTGAATTCGAGTTCGTTTGGGGTGCATTGGTCGTGAGGTTCACGATCCCGTTCAGGCTGCTTGACTCACCGGGGCAGCCCACGGCAAGGGTGCTGCCGCTGAGCGACAGGCCATAGCCAAAGTAGCCCCAACTGACTCGTGAAGAGGGCTGCATCGCATTGGAGACAACCGTATCAACCACCCAGGCAACACCGTTGAAACGGTAGCAGTTCACCCCGGAGACCCCTGCACCAGCGCCTCCGTAGGAAGTGACACAGCACCATTTGCCATCAATGGCCACATTGATGCCGAAATTGTTGTTGTATGGGTAGAGAGGCTTGAGGTAAGCGGTCTGACTCCATTGGCCGTTTGTGCGCGAAAAGATGGCGGCTGCCCCCGTGCCCGGAGCTGAGGCATCGCGGGGATTGCCGTTGACTCCAAGGGCAGAGCTTGCGTCGTTGACGCTGCCCACCACAAATTGATCCACCTTGAAGTCCACGGCGCCGCCGAAGTAATAACTTGCGCCAGGGTTCACAGCCTTGACATAGGCCTGCTGGCTCCAGGTGCCATTGCTGCGAGTCAGCACAAACACCGAGCCGCTGTCCCGCAGGCTGTTGTTGTCGGGATTGCCGGGGCCGTTGAACACGCCTGCGAGGCTGGAATCATCACCGGGAACGCCCACCACCAGGGTGTCGCCATCCAGTG
>JAURHS010000181.1 GCA_030833205.1 Prosthecobacter sp. | reverse complement strand
CAAGGCCTCGCTTGGCAAGGGCGCCATTCACTGCGCCGACGGCATGCTCTACCTGCTAGAGGAAAAGACCGGCACCGTGGCTCTCATCGAAGCCAGCCCTGAGGGCTGGAAGGAAAGCGGCCGCTTCACCCTCAGCCCGCAAACCACCCAGCGCAATCCCAAGGGCATGATCTGGACGCACCCTGTGGTGAGCAACGGCAAGCTCTACCTGCGCGACCAGGAGCTGCTGTTCTGCTTCGACATCAAAGGCTAAGGCAGCAACAACGCACCCCTTGCGTCAAGGCCTCAACGCGGCCCCGGCACTCAGGACAACCGAGCCCTGTCATCGCCTTGGCGGTGCCCATCTCTCCGCATTCCATGAACCCAAAACACCTTCTTGCTGCGCTGGCCCTGCTGGGTAGCGCCAATGCCCAGACCCTTACCCTCTGGCCCAAGGGCCCCATGGAACCCGCAGGCTTTGCCCCCAAGCCCGAGGAGGACATCAAGAAAGCCGACGGCATCCGCCGCGTCAGCCATGTCAGCACCCCCACCCTGACCTTGAGCAAGCCCGCCGAGGCCAATGGCTGCTGCGTGCTGGTCTGCCCCGGCGGCGGCTACAACATCCTGGCCATCGAACACGAAGGCACCCAAGTCTGCGACTACCTCAACTCCCTGGGCATCACCACCGCCCTGCTCAAATACCGGGTGCCGCGCCGCGACAACGACAACCCCTCCAAGTACCCGCTGCAGGACGCCCAGCGCGCCATGGGCATGCTGCGGCTGCGCGCCGCCGAATACGGCATTGACCCCAAGCGCATCGGCATCCTGGGCTTCTCCGCCGGAGGCCACCTCTGCGTCATGACCGCACTGCACGCCAACGAGCGCAGCTACGAACTCGACCCCGGCATCGAAGCCGCCGACGCCACCCCCAACTTCGCCATCCCCGTCTATCCCGCGTATTTGGTCGGGCGCGACAACGAGTTCAAGCTGCTGCCGGAGATCAGCGTCAAGGCCAGCTCGCCGCCGCTCTGCCTGGTGCACGCCCATGACGACCGCGGCGTCACCAGCGCCGCCGCCAGCGCCCTGCTCTACCTGGAGTACAAACAGCGCGGCCTGCCCGCCGAATTGCACATCTACGCCAAGGGCGGCCACGGCTTCGGCATGAAAAAAACCGACCTGCCCACCGCTCAATGGCTGGTGCGCTGCGGCGAATGGCTCAAGGCCATGGGCTTTCTTGCCGCCAAGTAAACGCAATTTTGTTGCCTTTAAAACTTGACTAAAACGCAACATTGTTGCTTTTAGTCAGTCATGACTCGGTTTCTTCGCTCGCTTCTTCCCATTTCGCTGGTTGCGCTTGGTTTTGAGGCGCAGGCTCAAACTTCCGCCCAATTCGAGGCGCAGCGGCAGCAGAAATACCGCTACTCCACCTTCAGCGCCATGGGCTCGCCTGTGGTGCTGCCCATGGACGGCAAAACCCAGCAGGCAGATTGGCTCACGGGGCTGGATGTGAGCCTCGCGGACATGATCTTCCCGCACCTGCACATGGACACGGCCTATGGCACCTCCAGCCTGCCGCAGGAGGAATTGGCCGCTGGCCATCATGACCCCACGCAACGCGATGGCTTCACCCTGCAGAACATTGAGTTTGGCCTCTCCGGCCGCCTCAACCAACACAACGAGTTCTTCGTCACCCTGGCCGGCAATGTCACTCCCGGCGGCCAGTACAATCCCATCTTCGAGGAAGCCTTCTGGAAGTTCAAAGACCTACCCGGCGGCTTCGAACTGCGCCTGGGCCGCGTGTACAACCGCTTCGGCATTCAAAACACCTACCACCCGCATGGCTTTGATTGGGTGGACCAGTACCTGGTCAACACCCGCATGCTTGGCGACGATTCGCTCACCACTCTGGGTGCCGAGCTGACTTATTTTTTGCCCACCGGCAGTTCGGCCTGGCTCTCGCAATTTGATCTGGCTGTGGGTCGCGCGCCCTCGCACGACGGGCATGCCCACCATGGAGAAGAAGAGGAAGAGGAGCATTCGGGGCCACATTACGCCGCTGACGATTCCTACTTCAGTGATGATGATCTGCTCACCGTGCTCAACTGGACCAATGTTTACAACATCACCGACTTCCATCAGTGGCGGGCCGGACTCTCCGGCGCCTGGGGCGGCAACCTCGGCGGTGAACTGACCAGCGTTTACGGCAGCCACGCCGAGTACCAGTGGCGCCAAAACGGCCTTGAGCCCGGCGGACAGTACTTCCGCCTGCGCGGCGAACTCATGCTCAATGACTTCAAGGTGCCCGATGAAGAGGGCGAATACCCCGTAAGCGCCAGCCAGAACGATTTCGGCGGCTACCTCAGCGCCCTCTACGGCCTCAACGACCGCTGGGAACTGGGCCTGCGCTATGAGCAAGTGGCCGGCAACCACGACACCGAACAAGACAGCCGCCGCCGCATCAGCCCCGGAATCACCTGGTACGCCAACGACGCCCGCACCCTGCGCCTGCGCCTGCAATACAACCACGACCACAGCAACGCCCGCGGCACCGACCACGCCATCTGGCTGCAAGCTTGTTTGAATTGGGGCGGCCCTGAGGTGCGTTAAAGACTGCGCGACACCTTGGCCACTGCCCCCTCCCCCTGATGAACACTCGACTTTTTCTCCTGCTTGCCGCTGGCCTGCTAAGCGCCCTGCAGGCAAGCGCCCAGCAACCCACGGCCAATCTCAAGGTGGCCACGCTGCATCCCATTCTTGCAGATCTTGCCAAACAGGTTGGCGGCAGCCGCGTGGAGATCATTGAGATCCTCAAGCCCGGCAGCGATGTGCATCACTTCGAGCCCGCCACTCGCGATCTGGCCACCCTGCGCGGAGTCAATCTCGTGCTGGCCATGGGCAAGGATCTGGAGAGCTACCTGGGCAAATTAACCGACAGCCTCGCGGGCAAATCGCGCATCGTGGAAGTCGGCCACGACATCCCCAGCCTGAAGATGGACCCCAGTCAGGAGGTCTTTGTCTGTTGCCCTCACCACGACCACAGCCACATTGACCCGCATTGGTGGCACAGCGCCGAGAACATGCGCCGCGCCGCACGCATCCTCGCCGAGGTCTTCAGCGAAGCCGACCCCGCCGGCGAGGATCTCTACGAAGCCGCCGCCAAGGCCGCAGGCAAACGCTTTGATGAATTGCGCCGCTGGGCCGCCAAGGAAATCAGCCGCATCCCGCGCCGCGACCGCAAACTCGTCACCGCCCACGCCGCCTTCGGCTACTTCTGCAAGGAGTACGGATTCAAGAGCCTACCCATGCTTGGCCTGAGCCGCAGCGACGACATCAGCGCCGCCCACATTGCCCAGGCCACCCAGTTCATTCGTGAGGAGGGCATCCGCGCCTGCTTCCCCGAGGACCAGGCCAACCCCAAGGTCCTCACCGAAATGGTGCGCAGCACCGGCGTCCGCCTGGGCAAGGCCCTGGTTGCCGACGGCACCGCCAAGGAAGCCCACACCTTTGAAACCATGCTCGCCCACAATGTGCGCGCCATCGTTGAAGCCCTGGCCCCGCCAGCCGAGGCCCCCTGAGCCCCAGCGCCTGCAAATTCCCTGCGCTACGAGTTGCCAAGCGCGCCGCCTGCGCGCAGCATGAGGGCCCATCGCCCCTGAAGTGAATGAGCCACTCCAAAGCCAGAACCAATTCGACTTCCGCACCGGGCGCGAAACGAGCATCATCGGCGCGCAAACCAGCGCCCAACAGCGATCAGATTGCACTGCCCTTAACCGAAAGCGAGCAGAAGGACTCGCGCAGGCAACTGCAATCCCTGCATCCGGGCAACCGCATGCGCCTGATGTTTGGGCAGCCCTTGTTGCCGCAAGAGCCGCCCAGTGGTCCATCCCGCTGATCAGTCTGCGGGCCATGGGGCTGGAGCGCGACGACCAAGGCATCCTCAACAGCCGCATCCTCACGGCCCTGAAGCCAGGCGCCGAAGCCAGCCCCTTCATGGATCCCGAGTGGAAGGTGGTGTACAAACTCTTCCCGCTGCACATCAGCGGCGGCCTGGGCAAGACCTTCGAAATCGAGGCCCATCCCGAGGGCGGCTTCGACATGAGCGTGCGCGATGCCGTCATCCAGGAGACCCTCACCAAACTCATGGTGTTGCATGACGCAGGCGCTCACCCCACCGAGATTGTGGGCATTGACGACCAAGGCGAATTTCTGGTCGTCAAACAACCTCTGGCACAGCCCTACCTCAACCTCGAACGCGACCGCCAGCGCGCCATTGACGCCCTGCGCGCCGTACCCTGCAAGGCCCAGTTTCGACGCAATGTCTGGGTGTTCTGGATGCAGGACCAAGCCTGGCTGCTCAGCGACCTGCACCCCGGCAACATCATGCGCGAGCCAAACGGCAAACCCTGCATCATCGACGCCCTGCTCTCGCCCATTCCCCCAGAGATGGCGCAGCGCGACCGCCTGCTCAAGCACGCCGTGGAAGACGCACGCGCCTGGCGCGAAAATCGCCCGCGACCAAGCGAAGACCCCTTCGACCAGGTCAACGACGACGACCTCTAAACCGGGCAGGCCAGCGAGAGGCGCAAACCACCCGGCGCCTTGAATTCTCAGCGGCGCAAATTCCAGGACGCGGCTGCAACAGCAGCGCCAGTCCCCAGCATTCAAACGCTGCCACCAGATCGCCTGACCAAGCGCATCACGGCGTGGCACGCATCACCTCGCATCACCCAATTCTCACTTTTGTTCACCCTGCCCCATTTTTCATTCGCTGAGGTTTTGCAAGCATGGGCGACAAGAATGAGCGCTTTGCTCTTCCTTTCTCCATGAAACCGGGCAATCGAATCACCTTCAATCCCAAGCGCTAGTGATGCCAAGCTCCCCACCCCGAGGACTTGCGGTACTGGCGCAGGGTCATCCGCTACGGCGGCAACCCTGAGCACAAACGCCATCCTGGCGACTTTGCCCTTGCCGCTCCGCTTGGCCCAAGACCGGGCAAAACCCTTGGCGATGGCGTGCGGATCTT
>JAURHS010000214.1 GCA_030833205.1 Prosthecobacter sp. | reverse complement strand
TGTATCCGGCGCTGATCCGCAAAACCGAGCGCAAGCCGCTGCGCGTGTTTCTCCAGGAGGGACGCAATGACCTCGACAACCAGTTTGGCAACTGGCCACTGGCCAATCAGGAAATGGAGGCCTCACTGAAATTCGCCGGTTACGATTCCAAAATGGTGATGGGAGAGGGTACTCACAACGGCAAGCATGGTGCCTCGATTTTCCCGGACACCCTGCGTTGGCTCTGGCGCAAGTCCTGATCTTGGCCCCGGGCTTTTTTCGACACTGCACTTTTCACCCATTGATCCATCATGATTTCCACATCGGTTTTTCTGCGCTCGGCGGCCTTGGCTCTGGCGCTGGCTTCACCAACCCTCCGCGCCCAGGACACCTCGCTGCACGATTGGCTGGTTGACGGTGAGTCCTGGAAGGTCGTTGCCGATGGTTACGGTTTCACCGATGGCCTGTGCTGCGATGCTCAGGGCAACCTGTACTTCACTGATGTCAAGCAGGGCAAGGGCATCTACCAGATCAAGGCCGCCGGAGGCGCGGCCGAGTTGTTGGTGGACGATCTTCCCGGAATCAGTGGTCTGCAAATCGGCCCCGATGGCCGCTTCTACGCCTGTCAGAACAAGCTCTCGCGAGTCATTGCGATCACCCGCGCAGGGCAGGTCGAGGTGTTGGCTGAGGGCGTGAAGTGCAATGATCTGGTGGTCAGCCGCAAGGGGCATGTGTATTTCACCGAAACTCCCACAGCCTCCATTCATTGGATTGCTCCTGGCGCCAAGGATCGGGTGGCCGATAAGGGGCATGTCAACAAGCCCAATGGCATCACCCTGAGCGCTGATGAGCAGACGCTGGTGGTCAGCGACCACGGTGGTCTCAATGTGTGGACTTGGAGCATCGGTGAGGACGGTGCTCTTTCGGCGGCCGAACCCTTCATGACCATGGCGGCGATGCTGGACAAGGAAGTGGCTGCAGGTGATGGAGCCACCACGGACGACAAGAGCCGCTATTGGGTGACCACGGATCTTGGCATTCAGGTCTTTGACAGTGCCGGAAGACTGGCAGGCATTCTGGCCAAGCCGGATCCGGCTGGCAAGGTGGTGAGCTGCGAGTTCTCCGGTGCCGAGCACAACATTCTCTTTGTGGCCAGTGGCGCGCGGGTCTACGCCCGCAAGCTCAAGGCCCAAGGCTATTTCCGCTGATTCTGCTCAGGGCTTGGTGAAGCGGTAATGCGACACCAGCCACTCCTCGCCGCCGCGGTAGCCCCAAAGCTCCGCGCAGGCCAGATAGAACAGACGCCACCAGACCCACCAGCGACGGCTGTCTTTGGCACCATAGGTCTGCTCAAAAAGTGGCATGATGGCTGCCTTGTTGCGGTCCATGTTCTCGAGCCAGGCCTCAGAGGTCAGGCTGTAGTGCATGCCATTGACCTTCCAGTGCTGCTCAATTTTCAGGTCGTCCTGAAAACTCAACAGCAACTCGTCACTGGGCATTTGCCCGCCGGTGAAGAAGTACTTGGCCATCCAGTCGTCAGGCCCCTGCACCTCGAAGGGATAGGGGCAGTCGTGATGGGTGAAGATGTGCACAAAGAGTTTGCCCCCGGGTTTCAGCCAGCCCGCGATGCGCCGCATGAGAAGCTGATAATTTTTCATGTGCTCAAACATCTCAACGGAGACACAGCGATCGAAGTGAGCCGCAGGCAGGTCTTCAAAGTGCGCGATGTTGGCGGTGATGATGCGCAGATTGGTCAAGCCGCGCTTGGCGGCCTGGGCGTCGATGTGTTGCTTTTGGGTGCGCGAGTTGCTTACGCTGGTGATCTTCGCGTTGGGATAGTGCTCGGCCATCCACAGTGACAGTGAGCCCCAGCCACAGCCCAACTCCAAGATTTGCTGCCCGTCGGCAAGCTCGGCGCGCTCGCAGGTCAGGCCCAGCATGGCGGCCTCGGCCTCATCGAGGCTGCAACCCGGGTGCTGGTAGAGGCCGCTGCTGTACTTGAGGTGCTTGCCAAGGCAGAGCTCAAAGAATGCGGTGGGGACCTCGTAGTGCTGCTCGTTGGCTGCCGCTGTCTCCACGGCAATCGGGGCTTGCCTGAGTGACTCGATGTATTGGCGGCTCCAATGCTCACGAGCCTTCGGGTCCCGCGGCCGGTAGCGCTTGAGTGTGGCGGAAAGGCGCCGCCGAATTCCCCAGCGCAGCAGGGGGTCGGGGATCAGGTCCTGCTCCAGCAGGCGGTTGAGCAATGGGTTCACCCCAATCAAACGCCTTGGGGCAGCACGGAGTTGCGCAGGGTTGGGTGGAGATGATGCAATCCGCAAAAAGAGGTTGGCCCCGCCGTCTTCAGGCCGCAGAATCCAGCGCCATGGACGGC
>JAURHS010000083.1 GCA_030833205.1 Prosthecobacter sp. | reverse complement strand
GCACCGGCGCAACCTCGCCAAGCTCTACCTCACGGCCGACCTCGGCGCTCACTGGCAGGTTGACAGCTTCGAGGCCTATGGTGCGCCCTCGGGCAGCAGTGGGCCTTGGGCCGTCGCCAGTCACAGCCTCAGCGCCAACGGGCAAATCCTGAGGGCCCTGGTGGGCACGCTAAGCGGTTCTCAGTTGCAGGTGGGGCAAATCCCCTGGCGCGGCTGGCCGGTGGAGAGCCTTGACGGCGGCCGAACCTGGCGCAGTGGCCCCTGGCACCAGACCGCCAAACCCAGCGACCGCCCCTCCATGGTGCGCCTGCTGCTCAACAGCCTCGACGGCATGGCGGGTTTTGCCTTCAGCTCCTACCAACTCAATGTGAACTCCGCTCAAGAGTTCCCCTGGGTACTGCTGGAGCCCACACAAGCCCGCCTCTGGGAGGGCAACAACGCCTGGGGAGACCACTTCACTCTGCCCGTCGAATGGATCAGCGCCGCATGCAGTGCTGATGGCAAAATCCTGCTTGCCGTCGTTCAAAAAACCGCACCCTCCGACCGCACACAACGCTGGCGCCATTTGGTGACCAGTAGCGACTGGGGAAGAACCTGGGTGCTGCGCCTGAATGCCGGAAGCCAGCCCTGGAACTGCTGCGCCGTCAGCGCCAATGGGACCGTCATGCTCGCCGCTGCCAATCCCGGGGGGCTTCTGCTCAGCCGCGACTCGGGTTCCAACTGGAGCGCAGTTCAACCACTGAACAATGCCGCTCAGCCTTGGAGCGCCGTGGCATTGTCCACGGGCGGACAAATCATGGCGGCGCTGACTCCTGCGACGCTGACAGCATCCACGGACGGTGGCGCGCATTGGGCGGCCCTGCGCCAGAGCAACCCCGCCGCGGGTGGCAACGGGGATTTCCTCGCTCTGGCGATGACGCACTCCGGCGCCAAGCTTGCCGTGGCAGACAACCACGGCGATCTTCACCTTGGCAGCAGCCTGATTGCTGACACCGCGCCCCTTCCGTTTGGGCTGAGCCTGCATCCTCAAAGCTGCAACACCAATGTGGGCACGGCAGCAACCCTGCGCATCGCATTGCTTGGAGCCGATGAAAACACTCAAGTCACTTGGTACACAGGCCCCAGTGGAACCGTGAGCCCAGCGCTGAAAACCGCCACCGGTGCCGCTGGGCTGAACTTCCAAACCGATGGCCAACTCTCCTTGGGCGCGCACTCCTTCTGGGCGCGGATACAAAACGCAGGCGTCACCGTGGATAGCTTCGCCGCCATCGTCAAGGTGGCCAAACCGCTGAGGCTGCGCCTGGGGGCACGCCCCACACTGAAAGTCGTGGCTGCGGGGGGTACCCCTCATTACCCGCTGCAATACCAATGGTACCGTGGCGCCAAGGGTAACAACCGCCAGCCCCTGGAGGGCGCAAGGTTGCCAACCTACCAAGGGCCAAGTGCCGACCAACTCGGAGAATTCTCCTTCTGGGTGCGAATCTACCAAAACAACAGCCGAGGCGAGCTGCTGCAGGACCTGCAAAGCGAGCCCGCTACCCTTAGCGTCCAGCCTTGAGCCGAGGCCCTGAGGAGTACGCATGGACAACTTTCGGCTCATGGTCTAGCCTTTGGGGCAACCCAGAGGCTTTTCGACGGTTCCGTCTGCTGGCGCTGTCAAACGCATTGAATCCCACCACCCCATGAAACCTCAACCTTTGCGCGCTGCGAGCTCTTGGCTGGCGACCTGCCTCGCTCTGATTCTTGCCATGGCGCATGCCGCATCGGGTGCAGCTCCCAAGCCCCCAAAAGATGCCGCCATTCTCTACACCCTCACTGGCCTGGATAGCAGCGGCGCTTCAAAGCTCGGCACCGTGCATACCTGTCAGGTGAAATGGTCAGATCAGGCACTCGACGAAGAGGGCTATCGGATCAAAATTTCAATGGGCAAACCGCTGGCGGTGGTGGCCGAGGAGAACTTCCCCGCTGACACCACGGAAGTCACCCTGCCACTGACCACGCCCCCTGTTGCCGGCAGCATCATCGAGGCGAGAATCCAGTCCTGGAAGCGAGAGGGCGCATCCCTCGCGACCTCGACGGTGGCGGTGGTGACCTACACGATTCCCACCCTCCCTGCGACCGAAGCCACCCTGCAAACTCCCGAACTTGCCGACCCAGTCAGCATTGGCGACAACGGGGTGGAACTGAGTTGGACTGACCGCAACAACAGCGAGTTGTTTCATCAGGTCTTTATTCACGACCGGACCGCAGAGCAGACCCTCGATTTTGCCCCGTTTGGAGGACTGGCAATCAGCAGCACGGGGGCATTCAAGGCCAACACGATCCAACGCCGCTACTTCCTGCGGCCCATCCCGGGCCGCACCTACGACATCTATCTTCGTGCCACGCGCCGCGCTGGCAGCAATCTATCGGCCACAGAAGTCTCCCCACTCTCCCCGAGCAAAACCTGGATTGCTCCAGCCTTGACACCGGTCAGCTTGCTGCGCGCCACTTCCCCAAGCGATGACCGGGTGGAACTCAGCTGGCAGGACAACAGCAACAACGAAACCGGCTACGAAATCCTGCGCAGCCCTGCTTCGGAAAACAACTTCTCTCCGCTGGGAACCATGGCGGCAAATTCGACCTCGCTTGCCCTCACCGTCATCAGCGGCAGCAGTTGGAAATGGAAAGTGCGCCCCGTTTACACCCACACCCCAGCCGGTCAATCGAGCGAAACCATTGTTGGTGCAGACTCCGCCATCGTCACTTCCGGACTCGGCTTCCCCAAACCCGGCTCGCTCACGGCAAGGGGTGATGAGGGGCTGGATCGCACAGCCACACTGAGCTGGCAGGACATCAGCGATTCTGAGTTTGGTTATAACATCGAGACGCGTCCAGAGGGAGAGACCGCGTGGAGCTTTGCAGTGGCCGTACCCGCCAATGTTACCCAAGTCCGAGTCAACCGCCGAGCGACTGGCCAACTCGATGCGGATGGCGTTCCCACCTTCACTCCACTGGAAACCAGCGGCAGACATGAGTTTCGCGTGACTGCGGTTGCCAACGACGGCAGCACCCTCTCATTGCCGAGCGACATCGCGGTCTGCTCAGTTCGCGAGGGCTTCATCGGCAAGATGGCCATCGGTGCCCAGGTGGGCACCGCCCTGCAACCCTACCTTCCACAGGCGAATGGATCACCGGCCCCCAGCC
The DNA here is from genome assembly GCA_030833205.1 of Prosthecobacter sp. GTDB lineage: Bacteria > Verrucomicrobiota > Verrucomicrobiia > Verrucomicrobiales > Verrucomicrobiaceae > Prosthecobacter. Next base: position 12,932 of record JAURHS010000083.1, on the reverse strand, counting down.
TTAGCGCCCAAGGGCTGCCCCCCGGTCTGCAATGGAACGGAGTGACCTCCAGCATCGAAGGGACACCGACTCAAAGTGGCGTTTTCACCAGCACCCTGCTTGCGGATTATGCCGAGGCACCGGATGTCAGCACCTCACTGATCTTTCGCATCCTTCCCCAGGCACAATCTCCGGTTCGCATCCGCAACCTTGGCAACAACAATCGCATCCGACTGGGTCCCGGCAAGGCCATGGACATTGATCTCTGGCAACACCTTGCCGATCCAGACGCCGGAACCACCGTCCTCGTTGAAACCAACAAGCCGCTGACCAACGGAGCCACGAACCTTGCCGATGACAGCTCCGATTTCTTCAAATTCAAGCTGCGACTGTACTCCGAGGTGGCTCCAGCCACCGTGAACAACTTTCTCAGTTATGTGCGGGCGGGCGACTACAACGAGATGGTGTTTCATCGGCTGGTCAACGGCTTCGTTCTGCAGGGCGGAAGCCTGCGATCCGCAGGGCCAGGCAATCAATTCCGTTTCACCGATTCCAGACAGCCACCGCTCAACGAACCGGGCATTTCCAACACGGCATTCACCCTCAGCGCGGCCAAGATTGGCGCGAGGAGCTCTCCCTCGGCGCAAACCTCCATCTCCACCGACATTGACGACGACCACGGCTATCTGGGCAACCCCAACAGTGCCACCACCGACTTCTTCATCAATCTGGCAAACAACAATGACGCCTCCAATCGGCTCAATCTCGACGACCAGAATGGCGGATTCACCGTCTTTGGCCGCGTGGGAACCGGCGATGTGGGAACCTCCAACGGCCCATTGCTAGCCGGCATCATCAATGCGCTTGGCGTCACCAACTACCTCGACGCCAATAGCACGCAACCCAGCGACCCCAATCTCGACCACCGGCTCTCCGTCAGTGGCAGCCGCGTCCCCTACAGCTCCTTCCCCACTCTGACCGACCCTTCGCCGGTCAACCCTGACAGCGCAAAAAGCTTTCGCATCACCTCGATGAAGGAGATCCCAAGCCTCACCTTTGCAGCAAGCTCGTCGAACACCTCAATCGCGCAGGTCAGCGTCAATCCCCAGGGCATCATGCGAGTCACGGCGAGGGCCATCGGCACCTGTGACCTCTACATCAGGGCCCGCGACGCCGACGAGTCCGCGCTGAATCTCACCGTCCCCATCGAGGTGGTTTCCGGCCATGTCGCCGCCAGCATCACCCGCCAACCCACCCCAGTCATCGCCTTACCCGGATCCAATGTCACCCTCAGCGTCGGGGCCTCGGGAACAGGACCTCTGAGTTTTCAGTGGTACCAACGAGCCAACGAAGCAGCAAGCTTCGTGCCCGTGCCCAATGGCAGTGGCCCCAGCCTGTCCATGACGGGGATCGTATCCTCCCAATTCGCCCAATACAAAGTGCTGGTCTCCAACGCCAGCCGCGTGGTTGAAAGCCAGGTGGTCAGCGTCACCCAGCGCAGCGCCCCCAGCGGCGGCAATCTGGTGGCCAGACTCGGAACTCCCTCACAGCCCCTTGGACTCGGTGCCACCGTGCTCGCCGTGGAACTGGGAAAACCCTTCCACATCCAGTTCGAAAACCTCGCAGGCAACCCCTCGCCCGCAGTGGTCTGGAAACGCAACTCCACCACCCTTGGCAGTCAGAAAACGGCAGTCTACAGCGTGGCCGCAGCGAAACTCACCGACGCCGGTGTCTACCTCGCCAGCGCCACCAACACGGCGGGAAAAATCAATGCTGGATCCCAAGTTCGCATCGTGGTCTACGACCCCACGCCACCGAGCATCGAATTCAAGCCTGGGCAAAATGTCACGCTTGCTGCCCCAGTGGCCGGCCCAGGCCTCAGTTATGCTTGGTCCTTGAATGCAGCCGCCTTGGACAGTAGCCAGCCGCGCTACGCCAGCGCCGATGAGCCCATCCTCAAACTTCAGTCCGCCTCGCTCAGCGATGCCGGCAACTACACCTGCAGCGTGTCCATCGCAGATGCCTCATTCAGCATGACGACCGCAGCCATTGCTCTCAAAGGCCTTCAAATCCCCAGCCTGCCAGCACTCAGCGGAGATCTGGCGCCACCGCGTGCCGCCCTTGGCTCCCTGTATTCCTGGCAGGTGCCCATCCATGTGGCCTCAGACCCCAAACTCAGTTGGCGGCCAAGCAGCATCAGCATCAGTGGCCTACCCAGTGGACTGAAGGTTGACCTCAACGGGCTGGTCACGGGCCGCCCCCTTGCCGCAGGCAGCTTCCCGCTGCGCATCATCCTCAAGAATGCCGCTGGCACCGCAGCCGCAGTCACCTGCACCCTGGAAGTGCAGCCCATGCCGGCGGCCAATGCGGGCAGCTTCGTCGCCACTGTCAATCCAGCGAACTTCAATGCCCAACTTGGTGGTTTGCTGCAACTGACCATCGAAGATACCGGCAGCTACTCGGTCAGCCTCAATCTGGGACGCGAAACCCTGCGGGGGGCCGGAGTTGTTCGGTTTGATGCCAGTCTTTCCGGCGACGGCGGCATGAGCTATCAGGGCAGCCTTGCACTGCCTCGCAGCGCTGGCGGCAACCTCGACCTGGTCTTCGAGTTGGAACCCATCGCCGGCTATGTTCAGGCCCAAATCAGCGACGGCCTCAGCAGCGCCAGCGCAGTCGGCTACCGCCGCTATTGGGATGCGACCTTTCGACCCTGCAACACCTACGGGTTGCAACCCTCCATTGAAAACAGCACCAGCGCAAAATACAATGCCATCTGGCAACCCGCCACCGACGCGTCGGCGCTTCCGAGCGCCAATCAGCCACAGGGCAGTGCTTACAGCGCGCTGACCGTGGCCCCTACTGGCAACGCCTCCCTTAGCGGTCGTCTTGCCGACGGCACCAGCTTCACCTTCTCCTCCTACCTTGGACCGCGGGGTGAACTGGGGGTCTTTGTGCCCTTGTACTCCAAGGCGGGGTCCCTGCTCGCGGAGTACAACATCCGAGAGCAACTGGTGGGTAAAAATCTTCGGCAGTCCCGCCGCGGCTTGGATGGCAGCGCGCGCTGGATCAAACTGGGCAGCGCTCCTGCAAGCCTCCTCTACCCCACAGGAATCAACGCCAGCACCTTCACCATTCTGGGATGCAGCTACAACCCTCCCGCCAGCAACAAACTCGTGATTGACCTTCCCCCCACGACCAGCGGCACCGCAAATGCAAACCTGCTCTTCAGTGGCGCGAAGATCAATCTCTCCAGTGTTGGCCAACCCAACGGCGCAGTCCGTCTTCTGCTCGATGGCAGCGGCAATCGCCTCACCCAGATTGTTGGCACCAACACGCACCGCGTCAGCCTCAGCGTGAATGCCGCAACAGGTTTGTTCGGTGGCAGTTTCCGCATTGTGCAGGCGGGAATCAATCGGGACGCAACCTTCAGTGGCATGCTGGTCCCCTCCCTTCCCTACACTCCGGAGATTGATGACAGTGGCACACTGGTGAGCAACGAGGTCGAGGGCAGAAGCGCGCTGGCAGAGGGCTACTTCCTGCTGCCTGACTTGGAATCCTCAGCCAAAACCCCACTGCTTTACAGCGGACGCACCCGGCTCTTGCCTCAGGACCTGGCCGTCATCGCTGCGCCCTCGAGCCGCGCGATCCTCGCCGGCCAACTCCTGACTCTGTCCGTGCAACTCTCCGCGGGAAGCCAGGGCACTGGCAACATGACCTATCGTTGGCGCAAAAATGGGGTCGGCCTGCCGAGCGGCACCTTCGAGAACCAGGGCCTGAGCCACACACTCAACCTTGGCCCAGCGACCACTGCCCTATCTGGCAACTATGACTGCGAGATCAACAATGGCGCCGTGACCATCATTGCCCCGCAAACCCCCGCAAGCATCCTGGTCACCAGCACCAGCATCGCCCGCCTTCCAAGCACGGCAACCGTCGCTGCGGGACAAAGCATCACCTTCACGGCAACCACCGACCTCTCCAACCCGACCTTCCAATGGTACAAGGGAGACGCAGTCATCGAAAATGCCACCCAAAGCAGCTACAACATTCCATCGGCGAGCACCACTGATTCGGGCCAGTACAAAGTTCTGGTCACCAACTCAGCGGTCCCACAGGGCATCTACTCCCTGATCAACTCCTTGACGGTAACCAACTAGCGATTCGTGAATTCAAACCTGCCCCCGCAACACCGCGGATGCCGATCCTCCAGGCGCAGCGCCCTGCGCCAACTTCTCTGTGCATTGATGTTCTGGGCCTCAAGCCCTGAGCTTTCGGCGATCCCACCGGCTGCACCGACCCAAGGCAACTGCAGCCTCACCTACTTTGGTGACCCCACGCTCAATCCCTACACCAATTACAGGATGGTGGTGAACCCCGCCAGCCTTCACACCTGGCATCTGAGCTGGGAGGACAACGCTCACGATGAAGACGGCTACCTGGTCCGTGTGCGCTATGGCAACGCCGGACCGTTCTTCATCTATGGCTGGCTGCCCGCAAACTCGGAGTCCTTCGAATTCTCTCGGGAAAATCCAGACCAATCCAACATGAACTTCAGGGTTCAATTTCAGGTTGAAGCCTGGAAACTCAACGCCGGCAATCTGGAATCCTCAACTCTGACCTTTCCCCAACCCGCCCCATGGCTCGACATTCTTCCGACCAGCAGCAACCGCACCCTTAGCCCACCGGGCGCCACTTCCGGCAGTGGAGCCACCGCCAGCCCAGTCTTCAAGCTCACTCCTGAAAGCTTCACCATCAACGCAGGCTCAGCCACCTTCGTCAGCCCTCCGGCCGTCAGCATCAATGGTTCGCCCAGCAACAGTGTCACTGCCACGCTAGATGCCGGCGGCAGGGTCAATGGCCTGATTTTTGCCGGGGGATATTGTGGGGGATTTACCGCCTCCCAGCGACCGCAAATCACCTTTGACGCAAGCGGCGTGGGGCAGCAGCAAACGGCGCCAAGCGCCACCTTCGTGGATGGCAAACTGCAGATTGAATCCGTGCAAATCCTCTCGGCGGGCTCGGGCTATCAAAGCCCGCCGACAGTGCAGATCACCACCGACCTTGGCGCCGGCTTGGGTGCCGTACTGACCAGTCGAGTCAACAACGGACAGGTCACTGCAGTCACCGTGCAAAGCACTGGCAGCAATTACTCCATCAACACTCGGGTTGGTCTTGAGCCCATGCTTGCACCCACCATGGCCTTGGACAGCTCCGGAAGCCCTGAGGATGGACGGATCCTCCTGCCTTGGGCGGACTCAAGCAATTGCGAAATGGGCCATCTTGTTCAAGTCCGCGAGATCAGGGCCGAAAACAATTTTGGTGACTGGATCACCATTCCGACGAGCTTGACACCACTCAACGCCACCTCGTTGGTTCTTTCCAACCTCATCTACAAAGCTGGCACCACGGAGCGACTTGGCTTTGTGCCCGGAAAATACTATCAATTCCGAGTCTGTGCCACGCAGGGGCAAACGACATCGCTCTTTGTCAGCAGTCAGGCCAGCATCGCCAACGGCGCATTCAAGATGCCAAGCCTCAAGGCTCCAACCCAGCTATCCAGCTCTGCACCAGGCGAAGGCCTGCTGACCCTGAGTTGGCGCGACAACTCCACCAACGAATCCGGGTTCGTCATCGAGCTCTCCAGAGATGGCAGCGAATACAGCAGGGTCGGCCGCACTGGGGAAAATCAGAACAGCCTGACCGTCTCGGTGACCCCAGGCGCCAATTACAATCTCCGGGTGCGGGCCATTCAAAGTGATGGAGGCAGTGGCGACCAGGAGGTACTCAACCCCTCCGAGCCCAGCAACACGCTCACCTACACAGGCGCGGAGTTTCGCCCACCCAGCAATCTTACGGCGTCAGCAAGCCGCGGCAAACACAGCGCAGTCCTGTTGAAATGGTCTGACAATTCCAGCGCGGAGGAAGGCTATGATGTCTTCGCGCGTCCCCTGGGCGGCAGCTTCAAGTTTTGCCGAGCACTGAGGGCCAATGTGACTGAGGTGGAGGTGGATTCCATGCCCACCACATTGGGCACCGATGGCCGCCCCAACGGCGCTGGCCTGACCCCGCTGACCCCCGGCACGACCTACGAATTTGTGGTGCGAGCCGTCAGCAACGGTGAATCAACCTTCAGTGCCGACAGCAACATCGCCAGCGCCACTCCCGCCCCGGGCTTCACCATGAAACGCCTCTACGCCCAAGGGGAGGTTGGAAGCCCCTTTGCCTATCAGGTCAGCACCGGTTCGCCAAGCTCACGCCAAACCTGGAGCGCCTCAGGCCTGCCCGAGGGGTTGAGCTTTGACGCTTCCACCGGCCTCGTCAGTGGAACTCCACAGTCCTCCGGAATCCATCCTGTCAGGCTTGGAGCGAGCTTTGCAGGACAGGCCTCAGAGTCCACAGTCACACTCACCCTGCGAGTGCTGCCACAGCCATCGTCCCCGATCCTGCTTAAGCCACTGCCCGCAACCTTCAAGCTTCGCAAGGATCAGACCCTGACGATCGCCGCGGACCTGCACTTTGATGATCCCGACACTGAAGCTGCCGCAAGGTTGAGCACCACGCTTGGAGATCTCGACTTGAAGATTCATGCAAGCCTTGCACCGCAAAGCGCCGCCAATTTCCTGCGCTATGTCAACAGCGGGGTTTACAACTCTGTCGCCTTTCACCGAAGCGCAAAGACGGCATCTGGCAGTGGGTTTGTGCTGCAGGCGGGCAGCTTCGCGCCTGTCTCTGGCTCTGCGGCAGCCTTTCAGTCCGTCGGCGCCTTCACTGACTCCCCAACCAACGAACCCGGGTTGTCCAATTTACGCGGCAGCATTTCAGCGGCAAAAATCGGCGGTCGCAACTCCAGTTACACGATCAACGGCAATACCACGCTGAGCAGGGATGAGGCTCATGGCTATGTCGGCCTCCCCAACAGCGCCACCGGAGACTTCTTTCTCAACCTCGGCGACAATCGGGAAAACCTCGACAATCAAAACGGCGGCTTCAGCGTCTTCGGCCATCTTTCGATTCCCAGCCTCAAGATCATGGATCTCATCGCAGCCCGTCCTGCCGGTCCATTCTTGGTCACGGTCAACGGACAACTGACGAGGCAGAGCGAATTCCCCTTGGATGTCGAGACGCTGCCCGCAACCATGGACAACTCCAAGGCAATCCTCATCAGCAATGCCCGCCGGATACATCCCATTCGCCTTCGCATCGAGAGCGCAGACCCAGCGCTGTGCAGTGTGTCGGCTGGCGAGGGCGGCTTCATGTTGACGGGCAAAGGCGTCGGCAGCACGACGGTCACGACGCATGTCACGGACCTCGACGGCAATGCTGTGCCGGGATCTCCATTCAGCATGGTCGTCACCACCAGCAACGACTTCCAGCCCCCGCTGATCACCAGACAACCCTCCCCTCTCAACTTGCTGGCCAGCCAGGACGGTGAGCTACGAGTGGAGGCCAGTGGCACAGGCCCGCTGACCTATCAATGGCTGCGCAACGGCGTTGAATTGGCTGGCAAAACCCAGGCCACCATCAACCTTCCTGCCAGTGATGCCCTGCTGCGCGCAGGCAGTTATACCGTGAGAGTCGGCAGCGAGGGCAGCGGCCAATCCATCCTCAGTCAAGCTGCACTGGTCGAGGTCACTGCCAACGCCAAACCCAGCTTTCCCCTCTCACTGGCCGATGATCACCCTTCCTACCCCAGAGTGCTGGTGGTGGAACTGGGCCAATCCATCGCGCTGGACCTCAAGGCAGAGGGGCAACCCGCCCCCACCTATCTGTGGAAACGCGGTGCCACCAGCCTGCCAGCTCAGCCGCAATCCAAACTCGAAATCAAGGCCGTCAAGGCCACCGATGCAGGTGCGTATCTGATCGCGGCGCGCAACACTGCGGGCATCACAATGGCTCCCCGCGTCTGTGAGGTGGTGGTGGTGGATAAGACCGCGCGCAGTTGGGTGGTGGCCACAGGGAAAAACACCACCCTACCAGCCACCGCTTGGGGCAACATTGCCAATTTCACCTGGAGACGCATCGCTCCTGGTGGCAGCAATGAAAACTTCGTCCGCGAAGGCGTGTCCAGCCTCACATTGCTCTCCGCCAACGACGCTGCCACCCCCGGAATTTACTTTTGCCGGATCACCCCACCACACGGCGCACCCGCGGTGGATGGCGCCAGATTCGAAGTCTTTGTCACGGCACAGAAGCCGACCCTGCTGACCCCGCAATTTGCCCGCGCTGCCGTGGGGTCCCAATACCAACACCGCCTCACCTACACTGCAGACGGCAGCAATGTTCCCACGGAATTCATCGCCCGGAACCTTCCTCCCGGCCTTCTCCTGGATGCGCGAACCGGTTTGATCACCGGCACCCCTTCGCGCGCGGGGACCTTTGCCGTAAAGATCAGTGCCGCCAACAGCAATGGCGTGGGGCCGGAAATCACGGCGCCCCTCGTGGTTCAAACCCCGCAGAGCGCAGCGGCGGGGGTTTATGTGGGATTGGTTTACCCCAGTGCCAGCATCAACAGCAATCGAGGCGGCAGGTTGGACCTTACGCTCAACGACCACGGCGCTGCCAGCATGAGTCTGCGCCTGGGCGGTAGCACCCAGCGACTAACAGCACAACTTCTCATCAGCAACAGGAGCGATGGCAGCGGATACACCTACAGCCTCGAGGCACCGCTGAGAATCAACAATCAAAGCGCATTCATGAGGCTCGAACTGGATCACGGCAATTCTGTTCTCTCGGGCGTGATCTCGAACTTCAGCCAAAGCATCATTGTCGTCGGTCATCGCAATTCATGGCTGATCAAGGACAGCCTCAACAACTACCGCTCCTGCTTCTACGCCGACCGTGCTGGCCGCCCCTTCAACCTCGCCCTGAAAACCAACGCCGTGGAGAATCCACCCACACCCATGCCGCGTGGTCACGGCTATGTCGCCCTTCGCATCAGCCCTCAGGGGCTTGCCACATTCTCAGGCAGAACCGCAGATGGCAGCCCAATCACTGGCTCCTGCCCGGTGAGTTACCAGGGCCAAATTCTGCATCAACAAGTGCTCTACAACCAGAGGGGGGGCCTGCTTTGGAGGCTGCAGGCGCAGCGTGCCCGCCTTGGCAACGATTTGGAATCCGCCCTGCAAAGCAGCACCGTGCGGATTTTGGGCTCTGCACTCTGGGACCGCAGCCCCAACAGCATGCCCATCGGCCTGTATCCGCTGGGATTTTCCCTGCTCAACCTCACCGTGGACGGCGGGCCCTATCCGCCTGCATCCAGCCAGACCGGCAACCTGATGAATCTGCCCAATCTCACGGAGGGCGGCACGCCACGACCCAACGGCTCGGTCACCTTCGACGCCGAGCAACTCCAACCCTCTGAACTCAACCGCAGCATCCAAATCAAGGGCAGCGACATTCTGCTCACCGCACCCAATTCGGGCAACCTCCGCATCAGCGCCAATGCCCAGAGCGGGGTTCTGACTGGAGCCTTTACCCTGACGCGCAATGCCGTCAGCCGGACCCACAGCCTGCAAGGTCTGGCCATTCCCGCCATCCCCTGGATCCCCGACCTGCCAACTGCTGAGGTCAGGGGGATTGATCTCCCCGCGCAGACCGGCATCAACCCTGAGCCGCCCCAAATGGTGGGCTATTGGCTCAGCAGCCTGTTGAAGAGCGGTGAGAGCATCAGCGGGGCCGTCAGCATTGGGCCGCCGGAACTTCGAATCACCCAACAGCCGCAATCCCAAAGCCTCAACCCCGGCGGAAATGTCACCCTCAGTGTCACTGCTACTGGAGGTTACAGCACTGACGCCCGACTTCGCTACCAGTGGCGGAAGGACGACAAAGACCTCGCCAACGGCACCTCGGCCAACCTGACTCTCTCCAACCTGAGCGCCAGTGATGCGGGAGCGTACTACTGCGTGGTCACCCAAATCCATCAGGTTGGTCAAGGCAGTGAGGTCACCAACCTCAGCAGTGCGGTCAGCCAACGAGCAACGCTGACCATCAATCAAGCCATTTCCGAAGTGAGGCTGGAGCAGTCTCCGCCAAACTCCGTCCTTGCGACCTCAAGCCGCGTTGAACTCAGCGCGAAAGCCGATGGAACCGGACCATTCACCTACCAATGGCGACGCAACGGCGCAGACATTCCCGAGGCCACATCATCAACCTACCTCATTGAGTCCTTAAACGATGGCAATGCCGGCACCTACACGGTGGTTGCGCGCAACAGCGTCACCAGCGCAGGCCTTGTCAGTCGCGGCAAGACAATCACCCCTCTGCCCGCAGTTACTGCGGTGCAAATCAGCCGCAGCCCCTCCAACCGCATGGTGGTTGCAGGCACCCAAGTCACGCTGACAGCCAGCGCCATTGGCAGTAGCCCGACCTATCAATGGCTGCGCAATGGCGATGAGATCGCGGGGGCCACCAGCGCCACGCTCACCTTCACCATGAGCCAGGCTGACGAAGGGATTTATCAGGCGAAGGCAACCAATTCGGCGACCATCAACCCGGTGATGAGCAATCTAATCCCCATCCACCAACCCACGAGCGTGACTGAACTACGCGTCATTCGACTCGACGACAACAATCAGGAAGTTTCCAGCAACGCTACCCTGGCACTTGAGGGATCCACCCTGAAACTTGGCCTGAAGATTCTGCCTCTGGCCAACCCAGCCCCAACCTACACGCATCAATGGCTGCGCAATGGCGTTCCGATGCCCAATCAAGACGGCTCACAACTCATCGTGACCGCTGAGGCAAATCAGAATGAACCCGCTACCTACACCTGCCTGATCAAGGGCGAAACTCTGCACCCCGAAGGCCTGTTGAGCCAGCCCTACACCTACCAGATCCTGCCCACCATTCCAGATTTCCAAATCTCCGCATCTTCCTCGGCAGTCAATGCAGGAGACTCCATCACCCTCAGCAGCACGCTGCAGAACAACGCCTTCACCTACACCTGGAGCCGCGATCCTCCCCTGCCCCAAAGCCAAAGTGGCTATAGCTTGAGCCTGGCGAACCTCAGCAGCGCCGATGCTGGCGTCTACACCCTCACCGTCAGCAGCGCGCTTCAGCAGCGCAGCGCCACGCTGGCGCTCTCAGGGGTTGATGAAAGTGGCACGGTCAGATTGCTCAGCGGCGATTATGCCGCCAGAGGCAGCTTGGAGTTCCAGGTCACGACCAACGCCTCGGCAACCCCAAATCTCACTTATCAATGGCGCCTGATCGGCCCTGGGGAAACCTCCACCGATCTTGCAGCCACAGGCAGCACCGTGAGCGTGGACAGCGACCCATTGAACGCTGGCAGTTATCGCATCGAGGTCACCGTCTCCAATGCCTTCACTGCCACTCCGCGCAGCTTTAGTCTGAGCTTCAGCCTACCCTGACGAAGGCAGGGCAAGTGTCACTCGCCCAACCAGAGGACACCCGCACCGACTTGAGTGGACGGCGCACCCGTCGCCGTGGCGCTTGATGCCAATACCGAGGCCACTTGCTCGGGCCTGACCCCACGGGCAATCAACACTGCCGCAGCAGCACTAACCATTGCCGCCGCCTGCGAGGTGCCACTGCCAAGCACGCGGCGATCGCGATCATAAGCCGATGGCACGGCAACCCCTGGAGCGGAAAGAAACAGACCCTGCCCCGAATTGGAAAAATACGCCTGCACCCCCTGGGCATCCACCGCACCCACACTCAGCACACCTGGGTAGGCCGCTGGATAATCGAGTTGTGCTGCCCGTTCATTGCCAGCGGAGGCCACCACGATGACCCCGCGGGACTGCGCATGCGCAACAGCCTGCGCCAACCAGGGCGAGTCGCCGTTGGAACCAAGGCTGATGTTGATGACTCTTGCCCCCTGATCCACAGCCCAGAGAACTCCCTCGGCCACTTCCGCCGTGTTGCCCACACCCTTGCCATTGGCCACCCGCACATCCAACAACTCGGCGCCCTGGGCGATGCCGTAATCAGGATCCTCGGCATCCCGTCCCGCAATCAGCGAGGCCATTGCCGTGCCGTGGCCATGCCATGGTTGGCCATCGCGAACAAAATCCTGATGCTGCACGGAGACCCCATTGAGACTGGGGTGGGGCAGTATCCCGGTATCCAAGACTGCCACCTTCACCCCAAGTCCCCAATGGCGGCGGTCTGCGGCAGCACCAATCATGGAAAGGGCCCGCTCGCCCACGGCTGCCTCGCCCCCGGCATTGTTGGGGTCAGGCTGTGGTGAAGTGCCAATTCCCGGAACCCAGATGAGGTGATTGGGCGAGAGCGCCTTGATTCCCTCCTGCTCGCGCAACAGTTGCGCAAGCTCGGCGGTCTTGCCGGCAAAACCCACTCGCAGCAACTTGAGAGCCTCGCGGCTGGACACCATCCGCAAGCCTTGCTTGCCTGCCGCAGCCATGAACCGGCGCATCGCCTCAACACTGTCGAATTGCAGCAACAACTCTGAGGCAACAGCAGACCTCGCGCGATGCAGGCTCTCCAGCGCCTCCTGCCAATCGACTGCATTGGCCCGCCCCGGCTTGGGTTCAATCGCCGATGTCTTGGCGGATTCACCGGCCCTGGGACCTGAATCCAGCAGGTGGGACAAAATTTCTTCGGAACCCAAAACCACGGTGCCAGCCTCAGGCTCCTGAGTGCTCAACCAGGCCGCGCGCGTGAGCAACATCAATGCCGTGGCCAGGCCAAGGACGGTCAGCAGGAGCACAGCACGCAGCAGCGAATTCATGAATCCAGCAAGGGGAAGACAGGGCACCCAGCAATGCCATTTTGCCGCTTTGCCTGAACATACGCAATCCCACAGCCTTGGCAAAGGCACTGAAAATCACCATGAAGCCAACACCTCGTAGGCATAGCCGACGAGGTACTCGGACTCAGGGATGGTCGCAATCACGGGGTGATCCGGGCTTTGCCCATAAACCGCCAAGCGCCGCAGCGTGCGGCGCACATCCACCGCCGCGTCCTCCAGG